>JBBCAV010000400.1:0-18348 GCA_051382305.1 Bdellovibrionota bacterium FG-2 | reverse complement strand
GAGAGTGCCAAGCGCGGGTTCTGGGACCACCTCGTCTTCACGCGCATCGTGAGATTTGGAAAAGACTTCGTAGGAGTGGCTGAATACGTCTTAAAGAATCTTTGGGAAGGTGTCGGCATCCCTGTTCTCAAAATCCTTGCTCGCGGCTATCGAATTAGGGAAATCAGTGAAGACGGCTTCGTCTTCGTGGCCCCTTAGGCTCCGGCTCCCGTCCATCCCCCCGTTTTGTTAGGGGGAATTACGCAACAACGCCGTGTCAAAAACTTAAGCAACTGAAATACTAGAACAATCAGATCGAAAACTTGCGCGTTCTAAGTGCGGAATGTAGGCTAGAAAATTACGATCGAGAGAATTCATTGGGAGATTCTAAAGAAAAGCCGCCTTTTTTGCTGACTCTCCTAACGGCAACTAATCATGATCCATTCCTAAATATTGGCAATTATCCACCCAACCCTGAGGGAACTGGCCGACGGCAGCTTATTCATAATTCTATGAAATATGTCGATGAATCCTTTGGCCATTTTTTTGAGCAGACCCAACGGCTTGATCTGTTCAAGGATACGATCTGGATTTTGGTCGGAGATCATCCGCCTTTTTCTCCCGAAACCTGGCCCCCGGAGCAGGAGTACCTCAAAGCGCCTATTGTACAAGCATGGCTCCCTCTTGTAATTATTCCTTCCGAAGGGCTACGAGATGTAATTCCAAAAGAGGCTGAAGATTGGGTCGTGAGCCAGATTGATATCGCTCCGACCATTTTGGATCTCATGGGCCTTCTTCCGAAGGAGCATCATTTCTTAGGGAATAGTCTGTTAGATCGCTCCGTCAATCCTGCGGATAGGTTTGCATTTGTGCGAAACAATCCTAAACAGGAATACTATTGGATTACTCGCGATTGGTTCTTGACTGACTCGTATGATGAGAAATCTTCTTCGCTCTTTTTCCTTAAGGAAGACCCTTGGTTGCAAGTCGATCAAATTCAAAGTCACTCTTCAGAGGCCTCGGACTTCCGTCGCAAACTCAGGTCTACCAAATTCGTCAATGACGACGCGCAAAAACGGGCTTTAGTCATGCCGGAAGCAGCCGCGCCTAGATAATCAAAAAAAAGGGCCCCCAAGTTCTACACCTAGGAGCCCTATCGAAAATGTACCTAGAAACTACTTCTTGTGAAGTTGATCAATCGACTTATTATAACGCTCTTCCATCATGATCAGACGAGCGTCGTCTTCGCGATGAATAGCGCCGTAGAAGGCCTTCTTGTTTTTGAGCCACAGAATTTCAAATTCAACGGCTTTCAAGAATGCAGCCTCGGTATTTTCCAAAGCGCCGGGACAGGCGAACACGACTTTGCGTGTTTCGAATTTGTCCAGGTGACCTTTTGGGAAGTCTCTAAAGAATGGCATCGAGGCATACGAAACGGCCCCGCCGACGACCACTTTTTTGCCTTTGGCTTTTGCCTTGGCGACTACTTTTAAAGCGAGATCCAAGACTTCTTTGCTATTAACTGAGTTACGATCAAGTCCCATGGAGCCTGTGAGGTCCACGCGGCCGATAACGATACCGGTGAGGTCTGCCGCTTCTGGGATGGCGAGCATCGCTTCAATGTTGTTGCAAGTGGTGATCGTTTCAACGTTGATGAAAAATTCCATCTCTTTGCGCTGTTCTTCGTTAAACGCGATCTTCGTTGCGCCAATGTATTTTTTAAGTGCGTAAGGGGTTTCAACCATCGGTCCGACAACGTGGTCGGTTCCAAGGCTCCCACATTCGAACATGTCTTTGATGGCTTCACAGCCGCCGACTTTGATCGTGAGCGTGAGGCCAGCTTTCATGCTGATTTCTTTTAGGCGCATGGCTTCTTCCATGCGGGTTCCTTCTGCTTCAAATTCGGCTTTGACGCCCTTGACGCTATATTTATCGCGAAGTTCGGTCAAAAGCTCGACCATCTTTTTTTCCATTAAGTTCATTTGTCGGTCTCCTCTAGTGGGATCACCATATTACTTTTTAGTTCCTCGCGCGAGAGAAATGGAAATAAATCTTCCAGCGCGGGCGAAACCATTTGCCCATCTGGGAGCTTGCGCGAGGCCAGTTTTGGCGCAAACTGCTGTTTGAGATCCAAGACGACTTCGCAGATTTGTGGGCCTTCTTCGCAAACGGTTGCTTGAATTGCGGCTTTGAGCTCACTGTGACTGACGCATCGCCGGAAGGGAATTCCATAGGCATTTGCAAGTTTTCCAAAATCAGGAAATCCTAAGCCACTTTCTACGCCGCAGCCCACAATGTTGTCCGGAAAATAAGCTCCCTGAGTCTGCCGGATCGAATGATAGCCCTGATTATTGAAGACAAAAATCTTAATGGGAAGTCTATGGGTCACAATCGTTTGAAGCTCTTGGAGGTTCATTTGAATACTGCCATCGCCTGCAAGGCAGATAATGCGTTTCTTGGAATCAGTGGATATCGCCGCCCCAATTGCTGCGGGCAAGTCGTAGCCCATCGAGGCGCAACCCGAGTTGGTGTAGAGGCGTTGACCTTTTTTTATTTTAGCCGCTTGAAAGGTCACGACACACGCCGTCCCGTCTCCCGTGACCACGAGGTCGTTCTCCTTGAGTTCAGAAAAAAGTGCGTCCGTGAAGCAATAGGGATTCACGGCGTCTTTTGTCTGCCAATACTCTGGGAGTACTGTGGGGTATTTCTTTTTGCGTTCAAGACACCACTTGAGCCATTCTTGATGCTCGAGAGCAGTCGTAGAAGGCGCCGTTTTAAGCAGTTCGGCCAACACGTCGCGAACATCCGCATGTATGGGAAGGTCAGGGGTGATTGTGGGTTTCTTGAGTTCAGTGGAATCAATGTCGACCACGACTTTAAATGCTTTGCGGGCAAAAGATTTCCAGTTGTAGCTCACCTGGCGAATGTTTAATCGTGAGCCCAAGACGAGCAAAAAGTCTGCGTTTTGAACCGCAAAATTTCCGGAGCGATCCCCAATTGTTCCAGGGCGCCCCACGTAACTGGGGTGATCGTCCCAAACCAAGTCATGCGCGTTCCAAGCTGTGACGACAGGAAGTCCCATCTTATCCAAGAATTCTATGAGCTGCTCTTGTGCGTGTCCAATGCGAACGCCAGAGCCCACAAAAACTACAGGGCGCTTGGAAGCCTTGAGACGTTGCCAGATCTCTTGGGTGATAGCAGGAATATTGGTGGTGGGTTTTTCCTGGGCGTCTTCGCTGGGGTCGTAGCCCTTCAACTCATCCGGATTGATAATCGCTCCCTGAACATTCATCGGAATATCGAGCCACACGGGCCCCGGGCGTCCAGTGGTCGCAAGGTGCAAGGCGCGCTCGAGGTGATAGCGAATGGTTTTCGGATCCGTGACCATTTCGGCGTATTTAGTGGTGTGTTTGACCATGGAAACGATATCAAATTCCTGATCCCCCAATTGCCTAAGGGGAAGTCCTGTTGAGCGCACGAGCGTTTCCCACTTCACTTGGCCAGAAATCACGATCATCGCCAGCGAATCCAACCACGCTCCCAGAACTCCGGTGATGGCGTTGGTGCCTCCGGGTCCAGAAGTCACGTTCACCGCAGCGAGTTTACCTGACATTCGGTAGTAACTTTCGGCGGCCATCGCACAGGCTTGCTCATGGTGGCAGGCGACATATTTGAGCGACTTATTGCGGCCAAAAGCATCATTAAGATGCATGGCTCCACCGCCGGTCACTAAGAACACGTGCTCGACTCCAAATTCTGCAATTCGCTTGGCAATGTAATCTGAAACTCTCATTTCAAAGCTCCTTTACTTATTTCTAGTACTTGTTTCTAGGTACCAGCGCGCCGTGCGCTCAATGGCTTGTTCTAATTTCACGGTTTCTTTGAGGCCTAATTCTGTCTGGGCCCGTTTGGTCGATGGAATATAGCGTTCAGGTGGCACGCCGAGGGTGGGCACTTTTGCAACTTCTACCTCAATTGCATGACCCAAAACCGGGCTCAAAACGCGAGAAACGGTGTGCGCAATTTCGGCAATCGATTGGGCCTGCTCAGAGCCGACGTTGTAGGGGCGGCATTTCTCACCTTTTGCGAGTAGCGTAAATAGCCATACCATGAGGTCCGAGCCATAGAGATAGGAGCGAAGGGGAGATCCATCGCCTTGAATGCGAATGGGGGTGCCTGCCATTGCATCACGGATAAAATTTCCAATCGCAAAATGAATATCTAGCGGCAGGTAAGGGCCGATGAAGGCAAAGCAACGGGCAATAACGGGTTCAAGGGTTGTCCCTTTTGAGTAGGCCGCACAGAGATGTTCGGCGACTCTTTTCCCTTCGCCATAAGCGGATTTGGGATCGCAAGGATTGGGCGCACCCGAAAAAGTTTCCTCAAGATGGGAAATCTCCGGGGGTTGCCGACCATAAACGGCGCCTGAGCTGGTGAGTAGAAAACGCTGGGCTTTGGCATGGTGGGCGAATTCGAGAACGTTCCGTGTGCCCGAAGTAATGATGTCAAACATTTCCATCGGGTTGTCATTTACGAGTTTTGCGCTTGCGGGGGTGGCGGCGTGAATCACATGAGAAAATTGCTGGCCGCGAAGATCGGGGAGGGTGCGGACTTCTCCAGAAACAAAATGCACTCCGTTTATGCGGTTTTTGAGATGAGGCCATTTGTCTAAAAATGCTTTTGCGTCTCGGGTCAGAATCGAAGTTTCAATGCCCAGGTTTTTTTCGGTATTTAGCCAGTGAATCGCCTCGAGAAACCAGCAGCCAAAAAAACCAGTTCCGCCCGTAATAAAGATGCGCGCGCTTTTGAGCCGCTCGCACACGCCCACAAGATCAAGGGAGGCTGCAAAAGATTGGCTTAGGTCATTTTGGGGCATATTTACAGCTACGCCAAGCCTTGGGTAATTCGCAAGAAAAACCCAGGCTCACTCGGAGTGAGATGTCGGGGGTGCCCATTTCTGACGCGGCGCTGTGATTTAAGCCGGGGAGGCTCTAGTGTCGTGCCCCGAATGCAAAGAAACGTCTGGCCAGCTGTTCAAGGCGAGAAACTCCGAGCAGATCTTTGCCATATTCAACAATGCGCGCGACGTGAGCGCATCGTGATGTGCAGGGGTTCTTCGGGAAAACGAGTGGGGAAAAAGCGCAGCTTTTTGAGCCTTGCGAGAATGTTCTGATTGCCGCTTCTATTCTTGCCGGCGGAATTTTGGGCGAATTTGTTATTGAAAATATTCACAAGACATGCGATAAAAAAGCCACTTTACACAGTAAAAGTGCGACTTTTTAATACACTGTCTTTTTCTAATACACTTGTCGCGCACTTTCATGATTTCAACACAATCTTCTTTCATGAAAGGAACCGTGCCCATGTCGCCTACTCCCATCCCTTCGCTTACCCTGCAAATCCATCAACGCGCCGTTGAACTTAGCGCCCGCTACAAAAGGGCCGAGGCTGAATTACTGGAAATCCTCGATCAAGTGGATCGTCACCGCGTTTATCTCAAGCACGCACACTCAAGTCTTTTTCTCTACGTCATCCATGAGCTTGGATTGTCCGAAAGTGTGGCCTACAACCTCATCGCGGTTGCGCGTAAGGCTCGTGAGGTGCCCGAGATTAGGGACCTCATTGCCAGCGGTTCAATGACTCTGTCTAACGCGAGGAGAATTACGCCGATCCTTACAAAATAGAACAAGGCCCAGTGGCTAGCGAAAGCCACATCCATGTCTCAACGACAGCTTGAAAAAGAAGTCGCGAAAATCAGACCCCAAGCGGCCACACCTGAGCGGGCAAGCTATGTCTCCGAAAACCGCGTAAAAATTGAGATTGGACTTTCCGAGAAAGACATGTTGGCATTGAGGCGCGTCCAAGATCTCTTAAGTCAAGCACGGAGGCGCGCGGTGTCACTGGAAGAAACGATAGTGACGATGACCGAGGAGCACCTAAGGCGACGGGATCCCGTGCGTCGCGCGAAAAGGCAGATTGCGAAAAAGGGCGCGCTTGTAGGCGCGATTTCAGCTGTCCAAGACGCACGACCTGTCTCGATACAGGCGCGCGCGCAGCGCGTACCCATTCCGGCCAATCTCCTGCATCAAGTGAGATTAAGGGACCAAGGCCGATGTACCTATATTGCAGATACCTCAGGCACCCCTGGAGCATCTACTCACGGAAAACGATGCAATCAAAGCAGGTGGATTGAGATTCATCATACGATCCCCATATCCGAAGGAGGAACAAACACGCTGGAAAACCTCACCAGTCTCTGCAGCCTGCACCATAATTGGACTCACTCTACGGCATAACGGACACTGCTAGGTAATGTGGCACTCACCACTTGAGGCTCCATATTAGTTTGAGTGCAAGTGTCCGCCAGACGTCACTTCGGACGCATGGCACGTCTTCAGAGTCTCGTCGAGAGCCTCACCGGGCTAAGTCGCGGCGCCGCACGTTTCCAATTGCGCCGGTATAGGGTTAAGCGTTACCACCCATAAATGGCACAAATCATGAATCGCGAGTTTGAAATCAGCCTGATCCTTCCGGCCTATTGCGAAGAAGAGAATCTGCGATTGCTACTTCCCCGACTGCAACGCGTGATGGGCAATCTGGCAGTTCCTTACGAAATATTGGTGATAGATACTCAAAAACCTCTGGATCGCACCCAAGATGCCTGTGAGCTTTTTAACGTTGGCTATATTCAGAGGACCGAAGGAAACTGTTTTGGTGACGCGGTCAGGACGGGGATTCGCGAAGCCCGCGGTAAATTCCTGCTTTTCATGGATGCCGATGGCTCGCATACGCCTGAGTTTATTCCCTCCCTGTTTGAGCATCGCAACAGCCACGATGTGGTCATTGCTTCTCGCTATATTGAAGGCGGTTCTACGGAGAACACACTTCTTTTGATCCTCATGAGTCGGTTTCTCAACGTTGTTTATAGTTTGGTCTTAAATCTCAAATGCAAGGATGTTTCAAACAGCTTTAAGATTTACCGGGCAGAGCTTCTAAAGAACCTTCATCTTTCATGTAATAATTTTGACATCGTTGAAGAGATCTTGTTTAAAATGTCACGGCTAAATTCCAATTTAAGAATCAAGGAGGTTCCCTTTACCTTCAAGAAGAGGATGTTTGGCGAGACAAAGAGGAACCTTCTTGTTTTCATGCTCACTTATCTTTGGACCATCGTTAAATTGAGGATGAGCTTGTAATAATTTTGACTTGTTTTTAATCCCATGGCCGTGTTGTATCCTTCATATATGAACGCATCGGCTCAATCGGCACGACAAGAGATTCTCGATCAATCCAAACGCTTCTTTGAAACTGCGCATTGCCCCAAGCCGTTTGTCCCGGGTGAAACGTATGTGCCGGTGACGGCAAAAATGATGGACGGGGATGATCTCGCAGCTTTGATCGATGCCTCTTTGGATATGTGGCTCACCGCAGGAAGATTTGCGCGGACTTTTGAGGCCAAATTCTCAGGTTTTTTTGGGCGTAGACCCGGCGCGCTTTTGGTGAATAGCGGATCGAGCGCTAATCTCGTAGCGATTAGCAGTTTGGGCTCTAAAGCTTTAGCGGAATCTAATTTACGGCCCCTTGAAAAGGGGGATGAAGTGATTACCGCGGCGGCGGGGTTCCCGACCACCGTAAACCCCATTATTCAAAATGGCTGGAAGCCAGTCTTTGTCGATGTGGATTTTGACACGCTTAACTCTACTCCAGAACTGATCATGGCTGCTCGGACTCCAAAAACGCGCGCCGTGGTTTTGGCCCACACGTTGGGCAATCCTTATCGCGCTGATGTGTTGTCGGAATGGTGTAAGAAAGAGGGGATTTTCCTCATCGAAGATTGTTGTGACGCATTGGGGGCTTTGATTGGCAGTTCGCCGGTGGGCTCTTTTGGGCAGTACGCGACTTCTAGCTTCTACCCTGCCCATCATATAACGATGGGCGAGGGCGGGGCCGTGATTTCGGCGGATGGGCGACTCAAGCGAATAGCGGAAAGCTTTCGGGATTGGGGCCGTGATTGTTGGTGCGAGCCCGGCAAAGACAATACGTGTGGCAAACGCTTTGATTGGCAGCTTGGGGAACTTCCGGAAGGGTACGACCATAAGTATGTCTATTCCCACATTGGGTATAATTTGAAGGCGACGGACATGCAGGCGGCACTTGGGTTGTCCCAGCTTGGGAAACTAACGCAATTCGTAGAGGCCCGGCGCTCCAATTGGAAAAAGCTCTTTGAGGGCGTCCAGGCATCGAAGGTTTTGAGAGAGCGGTTGATTCCGGTTCGAGCGACGGAAGGGACAAATCCGAGCTGGTTTGGTTTTCCCATCAATGTGGCTCCTGGAATTCAGCGCGAAAAACTGACCGTATTCTTAGAAGAGCATAAAGTCGGGACCCGACTTTTGTTTGGCGGAAACTTGCTTAAGCAGCCTGCTTATAAGGATCTTGATTTCCGCATCGCAGGGGATCTCAAGTCAACCGACCAAATCATGGAGCGTACGTTTTGGATTGGTGTGCATCCGGCGCTTGATGATCAGAAAATCGCTTACATGCTCGAGCAGCTTGAGGCAGGCCTAAAACAGTTCTAGGTGGGGGACTTCGGCGGTGCCTAGTCTCGTTTTACTTCTTATTTTAAGTCAAAACCTGGGTGTGGGTCATCGTTTTCCCTGGTCATGGCTGCCCTGGGGGATGGGGCGCGGATTTTGGTTAGTAGCCACCGTCTTTTTTATCGCGGCCTGTTTTTCAAAGAGTCTCAGGCAATGGCATGATCAAAAGGCGGAGGGGGTTCTCTCCGGGCGCGCTGAGCGCGGATTTTATTTGGGGCTCGTTTTTCTAAATGCGGGCAATGCGCTTTTGAATTTCGGGTATTTTAGGGGGCTTGGTTATTCGTTTCCGGTTCTTCATTTGATTGTGTGCCTTGTCGCCGGTGTTCTGACCTGGCGAGGCGTCAACCCCCTGAGGGTCGCGCTGGGGTTCGGTCTTGGACTTCTCGCCGCTTCCATTATTCATTTCCCTTTAAATTCCGTTCGCTCCGATATGCTCCCGGTGATTGCGGGGGCTTTTGAGCGGTGGAGGCAAGGCTTCTCGCCTTATGGGGGCTTTGACCTAAATGGCAGTAGTAATACGATGCCTTACCTGCCGGGCGTTTTTCTGTCGCATTGGCCTGCGTGGATGAGCGGGATTGATCTGCGTTGGGGGAGTGCTTTGTTTCGCCTGGTTTGGGGCGTGCTGTTAATTGCGCATGCAGAGCGGCTGCCTTTTGCTTCGCTCTGGAAAAAAGTGGCCGCAACCTGGTTGCTGAACCCTTATCTTGGGTTTCGGCACGATTTGTATTTTGAATTCTTTAATTTGCTGATTGTGGCATTTTGGTGTGTGCGATCGGTTCGCGGTGTCGTTCTCGCCTTGATGATTGTTTCGCGGCAGTGGGCGTGGATTTGGGCTCCGTTTCTGGTTTTTTCTTGGGGTGGGAATAGAAATTCTTGGCGGGATTTGGGTGTTTTTGTTTTTTCGCTGGCGGGGCTTGTCGGGTTTGGTGTTCTGCTCTTTGGCGGATCGACGACTGGGACGCAGTTTTTGGGCGCTATCTTGGGTGGGTTCCAAGAACGCCTCACCTGGAATGAGTTCCCCGGGGATTTTGGCTTAACCCTAGCCCCTTTGTTTTATGCGCTACACATGGCGCCCTGGCTTCAGTGGGTGCAAGCCGCAATTTGTGGGGGCCTTTTGGGTTGGGTGGTTTTCTTTCGGCGAGATCAAGCGCTTTACTACGGTTGGGTGACGCTTGCATTGTTTCTGATGTTCAATATGCATTTCTGGAATTATTTTTGGCTTTCTCCGTCGTTGTTTCTTATGATGGGCGGAATTAAGGGTGAGGTTTCGGATGAGTCAGTGCCAGGACGTTCTTGTTGATTGAAATTATTGGCATTTTATCTCGCTTAATCTGAGGTTAATTCGCTAGATCTTGTACTCAGTATAAGACATACTTCAAGGCATATGGCGCAGACTGCCAAGGGATTGTGATTCTGGCTGGAGGAAGGAAGAATGAAAAATAAAAGATGTGGCAATTGTGGACAAATGGGAATGAAACTAACAAAAACGCAGGGCCCTTTTCGATGGAAGGATTTTGCAAGGGTGACGCTTGTTTGTCCTTTGTCCCTGCTAAAATGCCATCATTGTGGTGAGCACGGTCTGAGGCCGGGTGACGCCAAGCATCTGGATCATGCCATTGAGGCGAGTATTCGAGCGTACGCAAAAGAGATGGTAGAGACAACTCTTGCTCGTGAAGAGTGTTCTCAAATTGATCTTGCGTCTCGAGCCGGGATTACGCCTGAGTATTTGTCGGGAGTAAAAACAGGTGCCCGCACGCCGGGCTTTCAGACCTTCAATATTCTTAAAATGCTTGCCTCTGATCCCAATGCCTTTGAAATTTCTGATCCTATGAGTGGGCTAATTGAGGAACTCACTCATAATGCCGGTGACAGTTATGCGGAGATGTTAAAGAAAATCGCATGAGCATTCTAAATATCCAAAAAATCGCACTCGCCATGGCCATCTACGAGCCCAAGGCCGAGCATTTTCTTGAGCAGTTGCAATCGATCAAAGATCAGACGTTCCAAGCGTGGCAGTGCTTTATCACAAGCGATTCGCCAATCGCGACGTTTCGATCTAACCCAGATTTCGCGACCTTTTTTGAAGATGCTCGAGTTGTTTGGTCCGAGAATCCTCAGAGACTCGGACATAAGAAAAACTTTGAACGAGCGATTCAACTTGCCTCTGGATCGGGTGCCCAAGCGGTTGGGTGCGCTGATCAGGATGATTTATGGTATCCCGAAAAACTTGCGGTTTCAAAAGGCGCGCTCGAGAAAGCCGGTCCCTTGAGTCTCGTCCATTGCGATATGGATGTGCTCCGAAACGGCGGGCAACCCAAGGGACAAAAAGACGCACAAACTGCCTGGAAAACTGAGCGCAGAGGAATTCATGACTGCGCCCCCCAGCATTTTTTGATTCGAAACATCGTCGCGGGTTGTTCCATGCTTTTTGATGCTGAACTGGCGCGGCGCTTTGCAAGCATTCCGGAAGAAGCGGAGTATCATGATCATTGGTACGCGCTGGTGGCCTCTTGTTATGGTGGGGTTCATGCGATTGCCGAGCCTTTGTTCGCCTACCGCGTGCATGGTGAAAATGTGGTGGGCGTCAGCCCCTATCATAGTCTATTTTATGTGCCCCAAGGTGTCGACGCTCGTGGTGTGATTCAGAAGTGCAAGACGGGATGGAAAAAATCACAAAGCTTGGCCCTTGCTGCACAAAGTGCCGGACTTCCAATGAATGACTGCCAACGAGGAATTTTCCTAAAACAAGACTTGGGCTTGGGCATTTTGATGATGGGTTTGCGGCACTTAGGAGATGATCTCCCGCTTGCGAGAGCTTGTTTAGCTCGTGGTGCGGGAAAGTTTTTCTTAACTTTTGGTCTTTGACGGCATATACAGCAGCCCAGAGGTTTGAGCCAAATGCGACAGATTTTTCCATCCCTTTTTTTCGTCCTAACGCTATTATTGGGGTCGTTTTTTGGGGGTCTTGAGTCAGGGCATGCGAGCGGAATCGCGCAAGCCCGGCCCGTTGCGAAATCGCGGGTCCCGATTACTGACTTCTACACCGTTTCCCCCGGAATTTATCGCGGTGCACGTCCCGGACCCTTGGGGCTTCAGGCGCTGTCGGAGATGGGAATTAAGACTATTCTTAATTTGGAGAACGATGAGGATGAAGTCGCCTACGAACTCCAAATCGCTAACTCCTTGGGCATGATTATGGTGGGGGCGCCGATTTCCCCTTATTTTGGACCCGACGATGAAACCGTGAATCTGGCTCTGAGTACACTTTCTGATAAAGAAAATTTTCCAATCTTTATTCATTGCCAGCATGGCCATGATCGCACAGGATTGATCGTGGGTTTGTATCGTGTGGAGCACGAAGGCGTTGCGCCGGGTGCGGCCTATCAAGAAATGCTGGATTTAGGGTTTCATCCCGAACTCTTCATGTTGAATCATTATTTTGAATCGCGGACGGGGTATGAAGACTAGGACTGAGCCCGATGAATCTGATGAGGTCGCAGAAGAAGTTGAAGACGAACTTCAAGAAGAAGTCCAAGACGAGATAATCGAAGAGCTTTCTTATGACCCTTCGTCCGGTACTTCGGGTCAGCTTCCAGCGGTTCAAGCCCAATCTGGGCTCCCCACACTTAGAGATCCCCGCCATGATTTGGTACCCTTGGATTCTGGGGAACCGGGGGAATTGGGCGTATCAAGGTCGCACGCGGATCCGCTGCGAAGGTATCTGGAAGAAATTACTCGTCATCCCCTTTTGACCCCCGAAGAAGAGTTTACGTTGGCTTTGAAACTCAAGAATGAGGGGGACATGCAGGCCGCAAAAACCCTTGTGAGTGCGAACCTTCGCTTGGTTGTAAAAATCGCGTTCGAATATCGAAGTTTTTACACCAATGTTTTGGATCTGATCCAAGAAGGGAATATCGGTTTGATGAAAGCCGTTTCGAAGTTTGACCCCAATAAAGGGGCCCGGCTGGGGTACTACTCTTCGTGGTGGATTCGGTCTTATATTTTGAAATATTTGCTTGATAACTTCAGGCTCGTGAAAGTCGGCACGACCCAGGCGCAGAAAAAACTTTTTTATCATTTGATGCGTGAAAAGGAGCGTCTCGAAGCTCAGGGGCTTTTGGCGGGGCCCAAGCTTTTGGCTGAGAAGCTTCAGGTGCGAGAAAAGGATGTCATCGAAATGGAGCAGCGGCTCTCTGGACGCGGTGCAGAGATGTCTTTGGACACTCCTTTGTCTGTGGACAGCGAGGGGAAGGCGACTTTCTTGGATCAGCTCGCTGACGACGAAGAGGCGGCAGATACGAGGCTGGCTCGCGAAGAGCTCTTGGGCGTTTTGAGGGCGAAGCTCCCGGAATTTCGGAAAAAATTGAATCCCAAGGAATTAAGCCTGCTGCAAGACCGGATTCTGGCTGAGGTGCCCAAGACCCTTCAGGAAGTGGCAGATCTGTATGGGCTTACCCGGGAGCGCGCCCGGCAAATTGAGGCCAAAATCATCGGCAAGCTCAGGGATTTCTTGAGAGACTTTATTTGAATCTACTTTACAGGGTCTAATGTGGCGTGCTACTTCTTGCGACCAATAATACAAAAGCCGATAAGTAAGAAATAAGAAGGATCTAAAAATGGCAGGAAAAACTGTAGTAAAAGCAAAAAAAGCTGAAATCGTTAAGAAATTTGGAACCAAAGCCGGTGATACGGGCTCGTCCGAAGTTCAAGTCGCTCTGCTTACTCGTCACATCAATGAGCTCAATGAGCACTTTGCAACCCACAAAAAAGACCACCACTCAAAACGTGGACTTCTCAAAATGGTCGGTCAACGCCGTCGTCTTTTGAATTATCTCAAAAGCACGGATCTTAAGCGCTATACAAAAGTGATTACCGCTCTCGAATTGCGCAAATAAATCGTTTTTTAAAATCCCTAAGAAGGGGGCAATATGATTAATCGTGTATCCTGTGAAATGGGTGGAAAAACCCTGACCATTGAAACGGGCAAGCTCGCCAAACAAGCGGATGGTTCCGTATTTGTTAGTTATGGCGACACCCGCGTTCTAGTAACTGTATGTTCAGCCAGTACCGAAAAGCCTGGCATTGATTTTTTTCCGCTAACCGTTGAGTTTGCGGAAAAATTCTATGCGGCTGGAAAAATTCCTGGAAGCTTTTTTAAACGTGAAGGTCGTCCGACCATGGAAGCCACATTGTCGGCTCGAATGATTGACCGCCCTCTTCGCCCGTTGTTTCCAGAAGGCTATCGCTTTGACACCCAAGTCGTCGCGACTGTGATGTCCGTGGATCTTGAAGCCGATGTTGATGTCGCTGCTGCGGTGGGCGCTTCGGCTGCAATTCATATTTCGGATATTCCGTTTAATGGTCCAACGGCAGCTTGTCGCATGGGTCGCGTGAATGGCCAGTGGGTTGTGAACCCCTCTTGGACGCAAATTGATAAAGGCGAAACCGACTTGGAGATCTTGATCGCCGGCACCAAAAACGCGATTATGATGGTCGAAGGTGGCGCACGTGAAGCTTCTGAAGCCGACGTGTTGTCTGCGATTGTTCAGGGTCATAACGAGATCAAAAAAGTCGTTGGCATTGTCGAAGAACTCCGCAAATTATGTGGAAAGCCAAAACGCGAGTTTAAGCCTGCGGTGGTCGAGGCCTCTTTGACGGCTGAAGTTGAGAAGATTTCTAAAGCTCCTTTGATGGATTCGTTGAAGACGAAAGAAAAGGGCAGTCGTTACGAAAAAGCGGATGCGGCCCAAAAAGCCGCCGTGGCTGCGTTGGTTTCCGATCAGCTCAGAGCTTCTGACAAAGAAGCAGCCGCTAAGCGTGAAAAAGAAGTCAAAACCGCCGTGGAATTGCTTCAGTACAATTTGATGCGCGAGATGATTTTGTCTGAAGGCAAGCGTATTGATGGACGCGATACGAAAACGATTCGTCCGATTGCGGTTGAGCCAGGCATGCTGCCTCGTACGCACGGAAGTGCATTGTTTACGCGCGGTGAGACGCAGGTTTTGTCGTGCATCACTTTGGGTACGTCGGATGACGAGCAGATCGTCGATACGATGTTCCAAAACACCATGCGCAAGTTCATGCTGCATTATAACTTCCCTCCCTACAGTGTCGGCGAAACCGGCCGTATGGGCGGTCAGAGTAGGCGTGAAATCGGTCACGGCGCTCTAGCTGAGCGATCGATCACGGCGATGATGCCTTCTTATGACAAGTTTCCGTACACGATCAGAGTCGTGTGCGAAACCCTTGAAAGTAACGGCTCTTCATCGATGGGCTCTGTTTGCAGCACCTCGATGGCACTGATGGATGCCGGCGTTCCTTATCCAAGCCCTGTGGCAGGTATTGCGATGGGCTTGATCAAAGAAGGTAATCGCGTGGCGATTCTTTCTGATATCTTGGGCGATGAAGATCACCTGGGCGATATGGATTTTAAAGTTGCGGGCACAGAGCGTGGCGTAACCGGAATCCAGATGGACATCAAAATTGAAGGGGTCGATGAGAACATTATGAAAACCGCTCTCGCGCAAGCGCGTGAAGGCCGTCTTCATATCTTGGGCGAGATGGCCAAAGGCATTTCGGCTCCGCGATCTGATCTTTCGAAATTTGCTCCTCGGATCACCACCATCATGGTTCCGGTGGATAAGATTCGTGAAGTCATTGGTTCAGGCGGAAAAGTCATTCGCGAAATCGTGGCTCAAACAGGCTGCAAAATTGACATTACCGATGACGGTAAAGTCAACATCGCTTCCAGCGATGGCGAAGCTGCAAAGCGTGCGATCGAAATCATTCATGGCATTATTGCTGAAGCTGAAGTGGGCAAGACCTACAAAGGCGTTGTTAAGAAGATCGTCGAGTTTGGCGCTTTTGTTGGGATCATGCCTAACCAAGATGGCCTTTTACACATCTCTGAGATTGCTTACGAGCGCGTGAATAACGTGACGGATTTCATGAAAGAAGGCGATACGATTGAAGTGAAGGTGATCGAAGTCGACCGAGCCGGCAAGATTCGTCTCTCTCGTAAGGCGTTGTTGCCTCCTCCTGCAGGCGGCGTTCCTCCTTCGAGCGGCGAGCGCAGCGGGGGTGGGGATCGTGATCGCGGGCCTCGCGGAGACTTCCGTGGTGGCGATCGTGGGCCACGCGGCGGTGGAGATCGCGGCGGTCGAAGGTAGTAAGAAGGCGCTAGAAGAGGACTAGAGTGCGCCCCATAACCTGTATCGATACAGGTAAATGGCAAAAAGGGACATGTTATCAATTAGTTGTATCTCGATGTTTGTTGCCGACTCTGGGAGGGCTGAATCCAGCCTTTTAAAGATCCTCTTTTTCGTATGACTCTCAAGCCAATTCAACTATCAAAAGATTTGGTCACGCTCGCGGAGTTCAAAGATCATGCGGGTAATTATTTGGATCGGGTCGTGAGTAGCGGTCACCCACTTGTGATTACCAAGAACGGTAGGGCGGCTGGTGTCGTGGTCTCCCCCGAAGAATATGACAAGATTTACACTCAGCGTTTTATGGAATCAGTAGCAAAGGGCGTTGCGGATGGCGATGCAGGCCGGGTGGTGAGTACAGAGGAACTGGAGCGCCAACTTGCGAAAAGACGCAAAGCTCGAAAATGAAGGTCGTTTGGACGCATCAGGCGCGTGAGAGGCTTTTTGAGATTGAGGATTACATCTGTACTCGCCTTTTGAGTTTTAGGCTTTTGATTTGGAGTCCTTCTTTGATGAACATGCGCTCAAAGAGGGTGACGTCTGGGATTTTTAGCGACGTCGGATCCGGATGTCCTGCATGGAGGTCTGTCGTGTGTTCCTCGATCTCCCAGTGTTCTGGGCACTCTTTGGCGGCTAGGACCATTTTTTCAAAATACTCGGCGTGGTCGGTTTTGAGGTGAAAAATACCGCCGGTTTTTAGGAACGGGGCAATCTGTCGCAGTCTTTCGGAAGTGACAAAACGGTTTTTGCGTTGAGACATTTTTTGCCATGGGTCGGGGAAGAAGAGATAGAGATTGTCGATTTCGCCCGGGCCAAAGGTGTATTGAAGGCGCTCGGCGCGACCGCGGACGAATATCAGATTCTCCAAACCACGTTTGTTGGCTTTTTCAGCGCCTCGATAGGCGACTTTGAATTTCCAGTCGATTCCAATAAAGGCGTCCTGTGGAGATTGCGCCGCCCATTCAAGGATGACGTGGCCTCTGTTGCAGCCAATTTCGACGTGAAGTTTACGGGCGGGGGTTGTTTTTGAGGCGTCCCTAAATGTGTCCCTCCAGTTTCCACGGTGAGCTTCGGCGGCATTATCCGAATAGACGCTCCAGCCACTTTCCTCGATTCTTTTGGAATAGATGTTCTCGGCGGGGGGGTAAATAAAATCGGCCTTTTCGAAGAAGCGCATAGAGTGTGGTTTTGTATAAATGAGTTCGCGGGAAAAAAATAGGGGCTTGCACCTAAAAAGATGGGAATGGTAGGGTATTGAAATGAATCTCATGAATCGTATGAATTTAGCGACTAATTTGGGAAGTCAGGCCTTTGTTCCTCGTTTGATTTTGTTGAAGCCGGCGAGCGCTGCGATGCTCTTGAAGGAAGTTTTGAGCATCTTGGCGGGCGTCTTATTGATTTCGCTGCTGGCGCAAGTGGCCTTGCCGCTCCCTTTTACGCCAGTTCCAATTACGGGACAGACCTTCGGGGTTTCACTGGTTGCGCTGCTCTGGGGTAGGCGACGTGGGCTGGGGGTCATGATTGGGTACTTGGCCCTTGGGGCTGCGGGCATGCCGGTTTTTGCGATGGGCGCGGCTTCGCTCGCGTTTGGCCCAACACTTGGCTATTTGCTAGGGATGTGGTTTTCGGTGCAGCTTGTGGGGTATTTGGCAGATCGCGGATGGCCCAAGACTTTTCGGCGTGCATGGGCCGCTTGCTTTGCGGGAAGTTTGCTAGTTTTTGGATTTGGGGCTTTGGTGCTTTCGTTTTTTATGCCGACTTCGCAGGTCCTCGTGGCGGGCGTTTTGCCCTTTATTCCGGGGGATTTGATTAAGACGACGTTGGCCGCAAGTGTCGCGGTGTTTTTGAATCAGCGGGTGCGTTGATCTAGTTATTTTGCTCATGTGCTCCGATGCTCCAGCCTGCGGTGCGCGCAGTTCCGAAGAAGTCGTCGGTGATGGAGAAGTCTGTCGCGCCCCAGGTCGCACTCGGCGTGCCGGGCGTGGCGAAGGTCCAGGGATTGTCGGCGACCATGAAGTTGCCAGTGCCCATGCCACGATTTTCAAAAGCAGCGAGGGTTGTTAAATCAATCGGAGTTGCGGGGTAGATAGATCGATGCAAAATCGTACAATCAAAGCCGTTATTGGTAACAGAGCCGCTATCTGCGTCGGCCCACATGCTGATACAGGCTTTTGTGCCAGCGCCGCCTGAGAAGAAGAGCAGGTTGTTCCAGATGATAGGGGCATCGATGTTTTGAATCCAAGAAATGCCATAGGTATTGGTGCTTGTACCGGCGAATATAAAATTATTGTAAACGTAGGCGTCAGAATAGCGGTCGTAAATTCCAGTTGTCGCGTGAGAGGCATCGCCGCCATGGATTTTGTTGTGATGAATCTTTGGCTTTTTGGACTGCATTAGTATTGAAATCTAGGGCAACTGCGTCTGTTCCTGCCCCTCCATAAAGGATATTGTTGTAAATTTCAAGTAACTGGTCAGCCCCTATTTCATAAAATTGGGCAGTTCCCCGTCAAAAAGCAGTTTCAACGCTTCAGTGGGGCCGACGCCGTTTTTTCTACAGGTTAAAATGT
>JBBCAV010000399.1:0-19722 GCA_051382305.1 Bdellovibrionota bacterium FG-2 | reverse complement strand
ACTTTGGTGAGTTCTTCTTCTGAACCTTTTGTTTCGGATTTTACTTTTTCTTGGGTGCGATCACGAATCTCTTTGAGACTGCGATCCAGCATTTCACCTTCTTGAGAGATTTTGACATCATAATTTTTGCGAAGCTGCTCGAGCTGAAGATCGTGGCTTTCGGCAATACGCGCACGCTCCTCATTGAACTTGCCTTCCATGTCATCAAGCTCCATGGTGTGGTTATGTTCGACTTGATTTCGGTAGGTGCGAAGTCGGGCTTCTTCACCCGTGACTGCTCGCAGCCCGCCGGTAATATCGTTCGGCATTCCTTTGCCTCCCTCTGTTAGAGTATGCCTGGAAAACTTTCATGTTGCAAAGGGGTAGAAATTGCCTACTCCAAGCGGTATGCTTGGGAAAATCACCTTCATACCTCTTGAGGAGACCCTAAAATGGCTGAATCACTTGTGTTTTTATCTGGAAAACGGACCCTTTTTGGCGCAAACGGCGGTTCGCTTAAGGACGCCCATCCCACTGAACTTTCGGTGGCAGCTTCCAAGGCGGCTTTGGAGCAGGCGCGTCTAGAACCTAAGGACATTGATCACGTCATTTTTGGGAACGTTTTGTACTCGACGGCGGACACAATTTATATCCCGCGGCATATTGGGCTCAAGCTTGGGGTGCCCCAGGCGGTTCCAGCCCTGGGAATTAATCGTCTTTGCGGCACGGGATTTCAGGTGATCGTCGAAGCGTATCATCAAATGCTGGCAGGCGATACGCAAGTCGCTTTGGTGGGTGGCGTGGAGAACATGAGTCTCACTCCCTATGCCCTTCGTGGAGTTCGTTGGGGCACGAAAATGGGTCATCAACAAGTGGCTGATGTCATGATGGACTCGCTGACGGATTCTTATATCGGAACCCCAATGGCTTTGACGGCTGAGAAGTTGGCTGAGCAGTACAAGATCACTCGTGAACAAACAGACGCTTTCGCACTTCGGAGTCAAACCAAGTACAAAGAAGCCCAGGCCGAAGGCCGGTTCAACGATGAGATTGCTCCTTACGCGATTGTGGATCGCAAGGGAAATTCGACTTCACTTTCAAAAGACGAGCACCCCAAGGGGGATGCAACGATGGAGTCTTTGGGGAAATTGAGACCCGTTTTCAAAAAAGATGGCGTCGTGACCGCCGGCAATGCGAGTGGAATCGTCGATGGAGCCGCCGCGATGGTGGTGAGTACGGAGTCCTACGCAAAACAAAATAACCTTGCGCCCTTGGGGCGAATGGTCGCCTATGGGATCAGTGGTTGCGATCCGACTGTCATGGGAATCGGTCCTGTGCCCGCTGCTCAGCAAGCCTTGAAACGAGCAGGAATGACAATGGGCCAAATGGATTTGGTCGAAGTGAACGAAGCTTTTTCATCTCAAGCGCTTGCGGTTCAAAAGGAGTTAGGCATCTCCGATGACGTTTATAACGTCAATGGCGGCGCGGTGGCGATTGGGCACCCCCTTGCTGCGAGCGGAACGCGAATTATCATGCATTTGTTGTATGAACTTAAACGTCGCGGTAAGCGCTATGGCTTGGGCTCTGCTTGTATTGGGGGAGGTCAGGGGATCGCACTGATTGTGGAGCGGCTATGAAACCGGCGAATCCAGGAGACAAAGGCACTTGGGAGATCCGCATTGCCGGGCAAAAAGTCCCGCTCAAAGCGACGGGGCTTGATCCAGAGCTGGCGCGTGAAACGATTGATTTGGTCGCCCGAAAGATTGCAGTCATTGAATTGCGCGCGAGAAATTTGTCCCCTCATCATATTGCAGTTCTAGCCCTCGTGGATCTTGCCGAAGAGTATGTGAAATCAAAGCAGCGGACGGTGGAATTCAAACAGCAGGTTGAAGAGAAGATTTCTCGTCTCTCCGTTCTTTTGGAGAAAGGCACACTTGCGCCTTCTGCGGAGTCTCATTTTGAAGTGCTGAAGCCATGAAAGTCCTCTTTTTTGGTGACGTTTATTCTCGCCCTGGGCGCGACGCAGTCAAGTATGCCATGAAGAAACACGTTCTCGCGCATGGGGTCGATTTTGTCATTATGAATGGCGAGAATCTCTGTCACGGTAATGGACTTACGCCCGAAATGGCGCAGGAGTTTTTGGATTTTGGAGTCGATGTGATTACGACGGGCAACCATGTTTGGGATCAGAAGCAGATTATTCCGTATATGGGGACGACGACGCGTATTATTCGTCCCTTGAATTATCCGGATCATCCGCAATTCAAGGCCCCGGGCCGCGGTTTCACGGTGGTCGAATCCAAGCGTAACTCGGCTTTGAAACTAGGAGTTATTCAGGTGATGGGTCGCGTGTTTATGGATGCGCTGGACTGTCCGTTTCGCGCGGCCGAAAAAGAAGTGGAGAAGCTCGGTGATCTTGGGATTCATAACATCGTTGTTGATTTTCATGCCGAGGCGAGTTCGGAGAAGCAGGCCCTCGCAAATTTCTTGGACGGTCGAGTTAGTGCCGTGATCGGAACGCATTCGCATGTTCAAACTTCAGACGAGCGAGTCTTAAAGGGTGGCACTGCGGCGATCACGGATGTGGGAATGTGTGGTTGTTACGATTCGGTGATTGGCGTGAAGAAAGAAATTTCAATTCAGAAATTTATTACTAAACGCCCCGCCAAGTACGATCCGGCCGAGGGTCCAGGGGGATATTGCGCGCTGATCGTTGATATCGATGAATCCAGTGGGCGCGCGCGGTCAGTGTTGAGGTTAAGAGAGAACGAAGTCGTTTAGGGACGTCTGTGCCATATCTCAAAATCTCCGGATGTTTCTACTAACTGAAACCCTTTATGAAGAAGTCCCGCCTGAATGGCTGGAGCGATAGTGCCGAAAACGGCATTTATCTTTTCGGAATCTACGAGCGCGAACAATTTTACTTCTTGTTCCTTAAGAAAAATCGAAATGGGATGAGCCAAGAAAAACAGGTTATTAACCCCAGCCTCGTGTGCTAGCCAATGACCGTGCGTAAAAAGGATTGCGACGTTTTCACCTGGGGTCGTGTATTTCTGAATCAAAGAAACCGATGTGGCCCTAGACTTGTTTAGGCTTTCTGACCTTTGAGTGAGTCGACTCACTTGTTCCAGGGGTGAGGGTGCCTCGGCGACAGCGGCCAAAAACAAAGTCAGCAGCAGACCGAGTGTAAGGCTTGGTAGCCACGTTTCTAGCGAAAATCTCCAGGTTTTACGAATAGAGATGAACCACTCAGTGGCCAAAACCAGCGTTGTCAGCGACCAAATGGAAAAAAGAGAGAGGATGACTTCAGGGTAGGACCGTCCAATGTAGTAGCTTAAAGCGCCAGTCCCGAAAACCCCGCAATAAAGCAAAACGGCATTGGCGAAAGCGTGTTCCTTTTTGTCTCTTATGAGTCCCGTCACAACGGCTGCAAAAAAGGTGAGCGACACTATCCAGTGAAGTCCGAATGGTGCAAGGGGTGTCATGCCGTAACCAAAATAACCGAAGTACTTTTGAAATTGAAAAACTTCTCCTAAATGGGGCCATTCACCACCCAGGCTTCGTAGCGTAAGCGCATAGACGAGCAGACCCAAAAAAGATGCCAAAACAAATTCAAGTAGCGCAAAAAGGAGAGACCTCGCGTTTTGATGGGTGGTTTGGAAAAGCCAAACCCCAAAGGCGATTGCGGCGGCACCCAGGGCGGGAAGGCCGAAGTCGAGGTTGTTTAGCGCGACAAGCGTTCCACAAAAACCAAGCCCAAGTGGCGCGAGTCTCACTCGCGAAGGTTTTAGAAACGCGGTGGTCACGGCGAGGAGCACGTAGGGACCGAAGTAGCGTAGAGGACCTACGGCGTAGTAGTTGAAAGGGTTGAGAAGGTTTCCGCCAGGCCCTGACGCCGAAGCGTAGGTGCTCATCGCAACAAAAAGAATCTGACAGCCAAGTGCAAGCCAAGGTCTTTTGGTGAGTCGAAGCAGAACGAAAAATATACATAAAAATGCGAGCAGCGAAAGCCAACCCATCAGACATGTGAAGCTCCCCACGCTCAAGCCAAAGAGTGCAAAATAGGGCTGCGCAACAATGGGTAAAAGATGCTGATAAAGTGGATCAAAATCCACGTGGGGAACTCGACCGTTAACCGCGGCCGCGAATTCACCCATGGTAAAAGCGAGATGATAAGTGACAGTTCCAAAGGCGGCGTCGAGTGTCTCATTGGTAAAAACGGATGGGAGGAGGCGGAGGACGCAGAAAAAAACGCCAAGAATGTGCGGAAGCCATCGGGTGCTAGATAATTGAAAAAGTTTTGTACGACTTTTCAGTGCGTAAAGAATTAGAAAAATAGCAGATCCCTGTAAAAGGGTCCTCAGCGCAACTCGATAATCTAAGACATACCGAACCTCACGATTTTGTATGACGAGGTTGTAGAAAATGAAAATGAGACCAATAAATTGAGCGCTGATCGCCAAGGCAAGCTGTTTGGCGCGCAAGCTTGTCGAAAGACTTAAGAATCCAAAGCTTCCAAGAAAAAGCAGCGGCGCAAGTGCGCTGAATGAAAAGTAACTCAAAAATTCCATTGGCTCTGGGCGGCAGCCAGGCACTTGCGAGGGGACGAAGGTCGCGGCAATCAGATCCGGAGTAGGCGCCTTGAGAAAGGTGTCGTTCAGGAAAACGGCAAGAAAATGCGCTAAGACACCAGAAATCACGAGACATGCTAATGCTGTGGGCCAAAGGCGTATTTTACTAGAGGCCATTAACGATACCTTAACTTGAAAATGACACTTTTGATAATTTCAAAACATAAATTTCAGTTTCCCGAATCTTCTGCCGATTGTTTTCATGAGAACCTATGCAGCTTGAAGAAAAAGATCGCGACGAGTATCGGCGTTATACCCAATTCATGGATTTCATCCGTGTGGATATCCAGCGGGAGCGAAAACTCGTGCATCGAAAACTTTTTGGAGCATTCTTATGGTGCTTCCTTTTGCCGGCGGGCCTCTCAATTCTTGTTATTCTTCTCGGGAAAACGGGCTGGATGCCGCGCGCGAAACGCATTTCCCTCGATTGGTTTGTCTTGGTTTTCCCCGTCGCTTACTCGCTCTATGTGCTGGGCTCTGATGTGATTCGAGAGCTGCCTGCGGCGTTCAAGCAGGGGGGGGTCGCGACGAGTCTTGGGCAGGCTATTCGTGAGGCGGAGTGGCGCAAAACCGTTTGCGCTGAATTTAGGCGGAAGCTTCAATTTTCCTCGCAAGAGTGGCGCTGGGTGATCCAGAGTTTTGAAATCGATTTGGACAATATGAGAAGTCGCACAAAGTATTTGACTGCGCTCGGTGGCGCGGTATTCTTTTTACTTCTTCAGGGTGTCGATTGGTTGACGGAGGCAGAGGGTAAAGTATCTTGGATCAAAAGCCCTGTAGGTTGGGTTGAAACAGCCGGAAATGATCTCCCCCAACTCATCGCGCTCGTCTTCTTCTTGGTCCTTCTCTATCTGTCTGGGAATCAGACCTATCGTGCACTGTTGCGTTATCTTAATGCAGCTAAGCTCATGATTTTGTCCTAGGTTCTCGGAAACAATAGATTGTCGCTAAACTTGGCGCCGTCTTTTTCCGATAGAATTCATAACAATGAAGAAAAAGTCTGAACGAAATAAATTCAAAAATAGCGTTTTGGTACGCACCCTGCGAAGGCTCTGGGAGTTTGCTGATTCGCACCGATTTGCGGGCATTGTGATTGGGGTGGTTGCGATTTGGGTAGGGTTTTCGTGGTTTGTACTCTTGGCTGAAAAGGACGGACCTCAATCTCAGATTACAAACATGGCCGACGCCTTGTGGTGGGGGATCGTAACTTTCCTTACGGTAGGTTATGGGGACAAAGTGCCACTAACGGGTTTGGGGAGAATCTGGGCAGGCGGATTGATGTTTTCGGGAGTGGCGGCAGTAGGGATTGTGACGGCGAGGATTTCTTCTTATTTCTTGGAAAAAACATTATTGGAAAGGAGGCGCTTTGTGGACACCCACTGCCTAAAGGGGCATTTTATTGTTTGTGGCTGGAAAGATGAAATGGAAAGTCTTTTGCTTCATATCTTGGATTGCAATCCGGGGCTTGCCTCAGACCAGATTGTCTTGGTTGCAAGTATTGAAGCCGTCGAAATTCAGGAATTGCGTGCGAACCCGCGACTTAAGGGACTTCAAGTGGTCATGGGCGAATATTTTCACGAAAACTACCTGCGAAAGGCAGCACCCGAAAGGGCAAAAAAAATACTCCTACTTGCGGATCAAAAGCCCAATGCAGCGGGCCAGGTTCCCACCGAAATGGAGGCTGACGCTCGCACGATCATGACAGCGATGACCTTGTCGCATATCGCCCGAGGTACGTTGGTCGCGGCTGAAATCTTGGATTCAAAAATGGATCAATATTTGCGTTTGGCTAATGTAAACGAGGTTATTTATACCCGAGAATACAGTCGGCTTCTTTTAGGCAATGCCTCTGCTGGAACTGGGATTGCCAATGTCGTGTTTGATCTTTTGAATCCAAAGACGAGTTCACAGTTTCGGACGGTTCCGGTCCCAGGCGAGTGGGCTGGAAAATCCTTTCAGGTTTTCCGTGAACATTATCAAAAGCGGCAACCGCGTTCCTCGGTTATTGGGGTGCTCGAGAACACAGGAAACAGCCATCGTATTAAAGAACAGGCTTTGCGTGAGGCACAAAAAACTCCCGATGTCGGAAAACTCGTTGAAAATTTGCGATCGGTCAAACAGATCAAATTCAATAATCCGGTGTTTAATCCGAATCCAGAATATCGCATGACTCATGATTCAATGGCGATTGTCATCGAAACCATCCAAGACGAGAAGGAGCGAGGTAGCGAAGGTGGAAACACAGAAAAACTCCGAGTCAGCTGAGCTCTTGGAACACATTAGGCAGGTCGCGCTTTTCAAAGTGTTAAGCGAGAAGACCCATGCGCTTGAACAACTCTTGAAGATGATGAGCTCTAAGCAGTACCTGGCAGGGGCTGCGATCATAAAAGAAGGAGAGCAAGGCTCTGAATTTTTCATTTTGATTGAAGGAGTGGCCTCTGTCATTAAGTCAACCATCGACGGCGAAGAGTATAAAGTCGCTCTTTTGCGCGCACAGGATCATATCTTTTTTGGCGAAGGGGGGCTTTTGGATACTGAAACTCGCTCCGCGAGCGTTCGCGCCGAAAGTAATTGTCAGTGCTTAGTGTTGGAACGGGCGGCCTTTGAATCCTTCTCCAAGCAGCACCCGCATTGGGCCTACCCTGTTTTGTTGCAGCTTGCGCGCACGATTCATCGAAGGTTGGGTAAAGCCAGTAATGATCTCATCCTTGTGCACCATGCCCTTGTCGAAGAAGTAAGGGGCGGGGAAAAGGTAGAGGACTGAGAGGTCTTGCCAATCTGCGACAAGTGAATAAATAAGTTTCTTAGCACGCGCCGCCCCTTGTGGATGCTTTAGGCCAACTGCTATCTCCTGACCTATGATGAGAATCGCACTTGTTGCTCCTCTGTTTGAAAGTGTTCCACCCAAACTTTACGGAGGTACTGAGCGGGTTGTTGCAAACCTCTGTGAAGGCCTCGTAAGAAGTGGCGCCGAAGTCACCGTGTTTGCCTCGGCTGACTCCACGGTAAACGGAGCGCTTGTTCCAATGGTTGATCGCGCCCTCCGGTTGCGAGAGTCGCCTGTCCAGGACATTGGACCTTATCACTTGCGAATTATAGGAGAGGTGGCCAAGCGCGCGGCAGAATTTGATGTGATTCATAATCATAATGATTATTCGATGTTTCCGCTTTCGAAAATTGTTTCAACGCCCGTTCTGAGCACACTTCATGGACGTTTGGATCTCCCGGATTTGAGAGTGGCCTTTGATGCTTTTCCCGAGCTGTCTTTCATTTCGATTAGCGATTCGCAGAGAATTCCACAGCCGCAACTTCGATGGGTAAAGACGATCTATCATGGCATTGACGTTGAGCGGTTTGAGTTTCGCCCCAAGCCTGGCGAGTATCTTGCGTTCCTTGGACGAATTGCCCGCGAAAAAAGGCCAGAATGGGCTATTGAAATCGCAAAAAAGTCCGGAGTGCCCCTAAAAATAGCTGCAAAGATTGAGAAGGGGGAGGGGCAGGACTATTATGATACGTTTATTAAGCCCCATGTCGACGGTAAGTTTATTGAGTATGTGGGTGAGATTTCGGAGTCCGAAAAATCGGATTTTCTCGGAAACGCACGCGCTTTGGTTTTTCCCATTGACTGGCCCGAGCCCTTTGGTCTGGTCGTCATTGAAGCGCTGGCTTGTGGGACACCTGTGCTGGCGAGGCCAGTGGGATCTGTGCCTGAGTTGCTCGAGGATGGAAAAACAGGTTTCTTAGACCTTAGGATTGAACGACTCGCCGAAAGAGTTTTGGATTTATCCCAGATCAGCCGATCAGTGTGTCGTGCTCAGGCGGAAAAAAGATTTTCTGTTCGGAGAATGACGGAGGATTACTTAAATGTCTATCGCTTCCTCTCTGAGTTCAGACCCCGAGTCGGAAGGTCAGATCGTCATCGACGGGATCTCTTATATCCCCTCGAGCGCAGTTCTGACCGGAATACCTAAACTCAGTATCAAAGATAACCGCGCATTTGCTGTGGTAGATTCCAAAG
The DNA here is from genome assembly GCA_051382305.1 of Bdellovibrionota bacterium FG-2. Classification (GTDB taxonomy): domain Bacteria; phylum Bdellovibrionota; class UBA1018; order UBA1018; family UBA1018; genus CAIRTR01. The sequence goes on along the minus strand of JBBCAV010000399.1, from coordinate 11,094 downwards.
GGGAGAGTCCGCGTCTGCTTGCGCAAGGATCGCAACTGGGGCTTTACTATCGCGACACGAGATTTTTGGGAGTTTGGGAGATGACTTTTAACGGCTCTTCGCCGGTCCCCTTGGCAAATGAGTTACGGTATGGGGGCAACACTCTCGTATTTTCAATGACCAATAGAGATATTGAAGCTTCATCGATGAGCCCGCGTATTCCAAGGGACACCTTTCTCATTCGGCGTGTGTTGGCTTTCCACGAAGATACCTTCTTTGAAACCGTCGAGATTAAAAATTTCAGTCGACAAACTTTTCGGCTGCAAGTTGAGCAATGGACGGGCGGTCGGTTTGATGATGTCTTTGAAGTTCGGGGCTATGCCCGCCCCCGCCGAGGTCGGCTTCTTTCGCCGGACGAGGTTTCGGATTCCCGAACTCAGGCCACCGTTTTTAGGTATGAAGGTGTAGACGGAAGTCTGATGAAAACTTACGTTTACCGAATGTTCGCGTCGGAGAAGATTCGTTTGTCTCCGAATTTGGCCGGATATTTTACCCAATTGGAAATCGGAGAAAAGCAGAGCGTCCATCTTAAGACGGTCGTATCCTTTTCGAACGCAAACGCCTGTCATTTCTTCAATATCCCGTTTGAGGAGGTGAGTATTTCTCAGCAAATGGATCTTCTATCTCATCATTCGCCTCTGATGGTAACAGGAAAAATTGAAATAGTTTCTGATCACTCGATGTTTAATCGAGCAGTCTCCAATGCGGTTCGCGATGTGTCGATGCTGATGACCGAGGAAATGCCTGGCGTGTTTTATCCCTATGCTGGGATACCCTGGTTTTCTGCACCGTTTGGCCGCGATGGATTGATTACGGCTTATCAGATGTTACCTTGGTATCCCAAGGTGGCGCGCGGGGTATTGGACTATGTTTTTTCGATGTTAGGAAAAACCATTGATCCTTTTACGGATGAACAGCCTGGGAAGGTTTTTCATGAAGTGAGATTTGGTGAAATGGCACGCGCTCGTGAGGTTCCCTTTATTCCCTATTATGGATCCGTGGACTCGACGCCGCTGGCGCTTATTCTGGTGGCTGAGTATTTTCGCTGGACGCAGGATTACGTCAGCCTTCGAAAATGGTGGCCCCATATTTTGATGGCGCTTGGATGGATTGAGAGATGGGGGGATTCTGATCGAGATGGATTCTTGGAGTATGAAAAGCAATCTGCTACGGGACTCGTGAATCAGGGATGGAAGGATTCGCATGATTCTGTCATGCATTCGGATGGGCGTACGGCTCATGCGCCGATTCGTTTGTGTGAAGTTCAGGCCTATACGTATCGAGCCTTTCTCGGGATTTCTGCACTTGCTAGCCGCATGGGGGATGAGCCGCTCTCAAGCCGAACGCGGATGCAGGCTTTGCAGCTTAAAGCGAGATTCCTAGATCAATTTTGGGATTCAGATCACGGTTACATTTATCTCGCTTTGGATCGGGACCGTGCACCCTGCGCCGTGAAGTCGTCTAACATGGGTCATTGCCTGTGGTCTAATATCGTGAATCCCACTCAAGCTCAGAGCATTGTTCGCCATCTTTTTTCTGATTCGATGTTTAGTGGATTCGGAATCCGAACATTGGCGGACGACGAAGCGGCTTATAACCCGTTGAGCTATCATAACGGGTCGGTATGGCCGCATGATAACTCACTTATCATGGAAGGTTTGCGAAACTATGGGTTTCGGCCTGAGCTGGAGAGGCTTGGAGCAGGACTCATGGATGTGCTGGAGCTGAGTGACGACTTTAGATTTCCTGAGCTTTTTTGCGGTTTTCGCCGCAGGGGAAATGCTCCTCCGGTTCCTTATGAGGTGGCCTGTAAACCGCAGGCCTGGGCTTCGGGAAGTGTTTTTCTAATGCTGCGATCGTTGTTGGGACTCTCTTTTGAGTCGTCACAGCAGGGGACGCCATCCACCCTCGTTTTAAACTCTCCTGTCTTAACCTCCAAGGTAAACTGGCTTCGAATCAAAGGGCTGCAGGGCGATGGGTGGGAAGTGGACCTTGTGTTTAGTCGCTCTCGTGCAGGAACGCAACTGGAGGTCGAGCGAAAGGATGGACCGATTCGCATCTTAAAAGTCCGAACCTAATCTTCAAAACTCGTGTACACTTACAATATGGGAAAACTGAGCCGAGTGCCTGGGGCACTCGTCGCAAGTCTTATATTGTTTGCGCATCTTCAGCCTTCTTATGCTATAAATGTGACGGGTTTGCCGCTTGACCCTTCGCTGTTTCCCGATCCTTCTACTTTGATTTCTCCTTCGATTGTAAAATCCGTGATTAAGACCGTCGGGTTATTGACGGAGGTTCGACCTTATGAACCCGCAACTCCTTTGGGCTTTAATTTGGGGGTTGATATCGGGTTGGTCGTAACAATGGTAAGGGTGCCTGCCGATTTTTTTTCAGCATTACGAGAAGCGGGGTTGGACGCGTCGATTCCTGAACTTCCCGGGCTCCTTTTTCCGATGCTAATCTTACATAAAGGAATTCATGAGCGTATCGATCTGGGATTAGCGGGTCTGTGGTACCAAGGCTATCGGGTCTACGGGGGTGACGTTAAATTAGTTGTATTTCAGCCAGAAGAGGGCCCCACCTGGGCAGTTCGGTTGGGGTATACGCACTCGGTACTTGGTTTTGTGAATACCACGAGCTGGACTCCTCAGCTCGTGATGTCTAGAAAACTTGAGTTTGCAGAACCCTACATGGGAGTGGGGTATCAATATATCACAGGGGTGGTCAAGGTTACGGTGAAGCCCGAGGATTCGTTTCCTTCGATTACGATTTCAGGAGCGGGCTACACGTCGGCAGGAAATGCATTTATGGGAATTAGTCTTCGGACTCCTTTGATGGGGCTTCGGATTACGATGGAGGGCGGATATAGTTCTGTGCACTCGCACACGTTGGGTGTTAAGATAGGCCTGAAGTTCTGAGGGGGGATTCTTTTTCATTATGTCGTTTGATATGATGGTCATTTCTGATCGCGAAGAAGATCTTCGTTTCGCCGAGTTTATCTGCTTTTCAAACGGAATTAAATTGCATCATGCGATTTCATTTTCAGAGATGAGTTTTCTGATTCGGGATTTCCCAAAGCTCCTTGTGTATTGGGAAGCTGATAATACAGAGAAGGCCAGAAGAGTCGTAAACTTACTTCATCAAAAAGTTCCTATGGACCGGGTCTTTGCGGTCACGGATCGACCCCTTAATAAGTATCCCGAGCTTTTTCAGCCGCTGGTGATGGGCAATCATTTACTCCGTCGCTATGAAGATCCTGCGCCGGTGGTGTTTTCGAAGTTACTGGCGTCTGTGATTTCTCCTGAACCCTTTGGCATTGGGCGATTTTTTGGCGGAGAGAACCAAACGCAAAAGATCACCCTGAAGCGATCGGGCCATAAAAATGCGGCTGTTGAGGCGATTAGGAACCATCTTCAAAAGCACAAGGTTGCTCCACGTTTGGCTACGCAGGCCGCGCAGGCCACGGATGATCTCATTATGAATGCGGTTTTTAATGCGCCGACGCTCGACAACGGGATGAAGCTTCGAGCCAATAGCGATAAAGGTGCTGACTTCGAGCTGATTGACAATGAATTTGTGGATATTGAGGTTGTTGATGATGAGGAACTTGTCGCAATAAGCGTATCAGATCGCTTTGGAAGGATTGATCCGAAGATTATTTTTTCTGCGTTATCCCGGGATTATTCGATCAAAGAGTACACCTCCTTGGCGGGGCCAGGTTCGGGGATTGGGATTTACCAGATTGTGAACCAGGGATTTAGCCTGGTGGTTGCGCTTGAGAATCGGAAAAGATCGGAAGTCACACTTCTTTTTCCGAAAGCACGAACCTACACTGAGTTTAAATCTGGTTTTCGATTCTTTAGTCTTATTGTCCGATAGCGCCAGCGGTCACGCGCGCGCCAGCGGCTAAGAGCTTTTGAAAGCTATCCGCTTTCAGGCTAGCCCCACCGACGAGAAGTCCGTCGACGTTCGCACAAGAAAGAAGGGCGTCCGCATTTTCGGGTGTTGCGCTTCCTCCGTAAAGGAGCTGAGTTTTTGCAGCCGCGTCCATTCCAAAACGATCCCAAAGAAGCTTTCTAATCACTTGATGAGCTTCTTCTGCTTGTTCAGGCGTGGCCGTGAGTCCTGTTCCAATGGCCCACACGGGTTCATAAGCGATTACCAAGCGTCCATCAAGATACGCGGCAGCTCCTTGACCTGGGTTGGGAAGCGCGCCCAAAAGTTGGCGAGTTAAAATTTCGGTCGTTTTGCCTGCCTCCCGCTCTGCTCGAGATTCGCCGATGCACAAAATGACTCGAAACCCCTGTTCCAGGAGACTTTCGCTCCTTTTTCTTGCCGTTTCATCGGTTTCTCCAAAAAACTGCCTTCGCTCCGAGTGGCCGATGAGAACCCAGTTGATGCCAAGTTCTTTAAGCATGGGACCCGAGGTCTCGCCAGTGAAGGCGCCTTTCTTTTCCCAGTGGCCGTTTTGAGCTGCGACATGCAGCGGGAATGGCGCTTTTTTAGCTAGCCCGGATGCTTGCTCGAGGCGCAAAAACGTTGGAATAATGCATGCGCTCAGATTAGTCGAATTAACAGACGCGCCTGAAACTCCGCTTGAGAGTTCTGAGAAAAAGGTCTCAGTCTCCTGGGCTCCATGGTTCATTTTCCAATTCCCAGCAATTAAGACACCGCGGGGTTTTTGGGATCGGGTGGAGGAATTCATGATTCTACTTTCCTGTTCTAAAGAGGTTGAGAGGGGGGTCTGCTTGAATCTTTGATGGCGTCAAGTCCCGGCAATATTTTTCCAGTAATGAAATCTAGAAAGGCATTGCCGCCTCGTGAGAGGTGATCAAATCGCGCCCCAGCGCCTGAGGCATTGAGGGCTTGGACCGTGTCATCTCCGGCGACGATTTTGATGGCAGAAGTTTCGGCAATCGCTTTTGCAAGTTTAAACGTTCCCATACAAAACTCAGGCTTTTCGGAACAACCCAGGGGGCCGCTCCAGAAAATAGTTTTTGTCGCCAAAATGGATTCAGAAAACTTTTTAATCGTCTCGGGTCCAATGTCCCGCCATTGATTCGTGTCAAGCGGAAGAAGAATGGGAAGGTCTCTCTTCTTTGAATCCCTCAGTATCGAGCGGGCGGCTTCGATATTTTCAGACCCCGGGTTTTGCGCCGCGGGAGGCAGGGTGATGCCTTGCGCGGCCATGAAGGCGTGACTGACTGTTCCGCCGAGAAGAATTTGATTTAGGAGTGGCAGCAGAGTTTCGATCGTCTTTATTTTTTCTGCTATTTTATTGCCGCCCAGAATCACGCAAAAGGGTTTTTCTGATTTCTTTAAGAGGCGTTCGCACCACTGCATTTCTTTTTGAATCAGCGTGCCAATCCCTTTTTGTGGCATCAAAAGGGGCACGCCGTAGGTCGAGGCGTGTTTGTTTTGGGTCGAAGCAAAATCATCAGAAATATAGACTTCGCCTAAGCGTGCGAGTCGGTGAGCGAACGTGGGGTCGTTGGCTTCTTCCCCGGAATGAAAACGGAGGTTTTCGAGGAGGAGAATTTGCCCATTCTTTAGTCCTTGCGCCATAAGTTCGATGCCGTCTCCAATGCAGTCATCCGTTATCGTGACTTCTTGCCCAAGCAGCTCGGCTAATCGATGAGCGACGGGCTCGAGGGATAACTCCATTTTTCGTTTTCCCTTTGGCTGACCGAGATGCGAAGCGACAATTACTTTGGCTCCTTTGCCGACCGCGTATTGGAGGCTGGCAAGTTCGTTCTGAAGATTTGGCATGTCTTGGAGACTGAGTCTCATCAAAACACGTTTTCCAGTAATTTCGAGTTCCTCTATCGTTCTTAGTGAAGGTACAGACATTCTAAAGGTATACTCTGGTCATGATCAGGCTTCAACGAATTTTGGCCCTATTGGAGCAGAACTACCCCGAAGCGCAGTGCAGTTTGAATTTTGAAACCCCTTTTGAACTCTTGGTGGCAACTATCTTGTCTGCTCAGTGCACAGATAAAAGGGTGAATCTGGTGACTCCCCTGCTCTTTGCTCGGTTTCCCACGATTCGGGAGATGGCGTCTGCTCGGATTTCGGTGGTCGAGCGGGTTATTCATTCCACGGGATTCTACAAGAATAAGGCAAAATCGATTGTCGCAGCTGCCAAAAAGATCATGGCGGACCATGGCGGGGAAGTTCCCGAAACGCTAGCGGCGCTGGTCCAGCTTCCTGGGGTGGGGCGAAAGACGGCGAATGTGGTCTTGGGCAGCGCTTTCGGAGTTCCAAGTCTTGTTGTAGACACCCATGTGGGGCGATTATGTCGTCGTCTAGGATTTACCGTATCTTCAGATCCCGTAAAAATTGAAGCGGAGATGGAAAAGCTCGTGCCGCGCTCCAAGTGGAGTGAGTTTTCTCATTTGCTGATTTTTCACGGGCGTGAAATTTGTAAGGCGCGCCGCCCTTTATGCACAGGGTGCTGCCTGTCTCGTAATTGTCCGAAGGTAGGCGTGCCGCAGGCTATGCGGCTTTAGTGTGAATTTCCGCGGGAAGTCCCGGTTGAAGCCGAGTCACCTCTTCTGGGGGGAGACTGGAAAAAAAATTTGAAAAGAAAGCTTCGACGACCTCCTCTGCCCGGAGCTCGCTTGAAGGGATTTTGCAACCGATTGCAAACGCGGCGGATGAGACGAAATCAGGAATACCAATGCTTCGTTCTCCTAATACTCTTTCCAGAAGAAGGTCGTACAGCCGCTCACAAGTATAGGCGCTGTGATCCTTTAGTTCGGGGAACTTTTCGCCCAGAAGGGCGGTAGTCGTTTTAAGCGCTTGGAGGTGGTGGGCATTATGCGGCTGCTTCATTGAACTTGAGACTCCTTTTTTGCGGCCATTCACCGAGGGCGTAATTTAGAACTTCGTCTGTCGTTTCGACGAAGCGAAAGGTGATTTGGGATTTTACATCGGGGGGCACGTCTCTCAAGTCATGTTCACTTTTCTTTGGTAAAATGATGGTATGGAGTCCTCCGCGGTGGGCGGCAAGGACCTTCTCTTTTATCCCTCCAACGGGAAGAACCGCACCCCTGAGGGTGATTTCTCCGGTGATTCCAACCCCCGCTGCGATTGGCGTGCCCATGAGAAGAGAGCCTAGGGCTGCAAGCAATGCGGCGCCAGCGGATGGGCCGTCTTTGGGGATGGCGCCTGCGGGAATATGGATATGGATATCGTGCGCGCTGAAATCAAAACGCGTCGTTTTGCGAATAAGGGTCATCGCAATTTGAGCGGACTCCTTCATGACATCGCCTAACTGACCGGTGAGAATGAGGCCGCCTTTTCCGCCGCTGACGGTGACGGCCTCGATAAAGAGCAGGTCGCCTCCGTGAGGGGTCCAAGCCAATCCTGTTGCGACCCCGGGTTGAAGGCGGGTGCCTGCGGATTCGGGAAAAAAGCGTTCAGCTCCCAAGAGGGAATCTAGGCGTTCCGGGAGAATTTGAAAGGTGGGAGCGGTGATCCCTGGCTGCCGTGCGACTAGGTCTTCGGCAACGCCTCGAAGAAGGGCGGCTATTTTGCGTTGCAATTCTCTGACTCCAGCTTCCCGTGTGTAGTGCGAAATCACACGCTCGAGCGTTACATCGGGCAATTCAATCCACGAGGGTTGAATGCCATGCTCATGAAGGGCCTTTGGGATCAAATAGCGTTTGGCGATATTGAGTTTTTCGAAGCTCGTGTAGCTATTGATTTCAATGATTTCCATGCGATCCAGGAGTGCGGGGGGGATGGTGTCGGTGATATTGGCTGTCGTGATGAAGAAGACGTCAGAGAGATCGAAAGCGACGTCAATGTAGTGATCCACAAAAGACTTGTTTTGCTCTGGATCAAGGACCTCCAGTAACGCGGCCGAAGGATCCCCATGGAAATCAGCGTGCAATTTGTCAATTTCATCTAGCATCATGAGTGGGTTTTTCGTGCCCGCTCGTTTGATGCTTTGAATGATTCGGCCGGGCATCGCGCCGACGTAGGTTCGGCGGTGACCGCGGATCTCGGCTTCATCACGCACGCCTCCGAGTGAGGCTCGGATGAAGTTTCGTCCCAAGGCACGTGCAATGGAGGTTCCGAGAGATGTTTTTCCCACGCCGGGCGGCCCCACAAAACATAGGATAGGTCCACGAAGATCGTTTTTCAGTTTAGCGACGGAGAGGAACTGGATGATTCTCCTTTTTACGTTTTCTAATCCATAGTGGTCCTCATCCAGAATGGTGCGGGCTTTAGAAATATCGATGGGAGGCACTTCCTTTTTTCCCCAAGGGAGCGACACCAGCCATTCTAGGTACGTTCGGATCACATGATATTCGGCGGAATTCGAAGGGAGGCTCTTCAGTCGATGAAGTTCCTCATTCGCCTGTTTGGCGGCTTCTTCGGAAAAAAGAGTATTCTTTACCTTTTCCTGAATTTCTTCGACGTTTTCTTCGGGGGCCTCATCTCCGAGTTCTGCTCGTATGGTTCGGAGTTGCTCTCTTAGGAGTGCTTCGCGTTGGGCCTTATCAAGACGCTGAGACATTTTGTCGCGCATTTCATGCTGAAGGGTGAGGACTTCGCGTTCCTTTTTCATGAAACTTAAGAGGGCTTCAATCCTTGTCTCCAGCTCCAGTGCTTCGAGGAGTTGCTGTTTCTCCGGTACGCCCATATTGAGGTAGGCGGCGCAGACGCTCGTAAGGTAAATCGGGTCCTCGATGCGATCCACGAGTTTAACAAGTGGTTCGGTTTCACCCGGAAGGAGCTCGAGGATTTCGCGCGAGAGCTCCTTGAGGTTATTAAAAAGGGCACCGCGGCGAATCGGGTCTTTTCCTTCTGTTTCTTTCAGAATATCGACTTTTGCACCGAGATAGCCCTTCTCGGTCGTGACGAACTCTTGAACTTTGCAACGAGAGAGGCCGGTCACAACGACTTGTCGGCTGCCAATTTCGGAGGCAGCCATGCTCTCAATTTTGCAGAGGGTCCCGACTTCGAAGAGGTCCTTGGGGTGAGGATCTTGAGGGAAATCTGTTAGACTCCCAGGTTTTTGCGCGAGGACAAGGATCAGACTATCGTCTGCGTCAGCGGCCTCAATTGCGCGAAGACTGCTGGGTCTTCCCACCACAAGAGGGATGGAAATCGCCGGAAAAAGTACTGTGTTACGAATCGGCAAAACCGGAATAACTGCGGGGAGGTGCTCCATGCAGGAAAGAGGAGCAAGGAGCGCGCCGTTCAAGGATGACGTCGCGTCAGAACATCCAGCCGAGTCGAAGAACGGTCAAATAAGGGAGCGGGAACTTTCCGTACTCGTTTCCCTTGTCCTGAACGGTTTTTTCAACAACGGCATAGTCGCTCGTTTGTTTAACCATTGTGAGAAACGAGTTGAGCGTTGCATCTCCGACTTCGACATCGATGGTTGTACTTGGGCTTACTGGAATCACGGCGCCTAGATCCCAACCTAAAGTGAAACCGGAGCCAAAAACGATAAGCCAGCCAATTTGCGGCGTGACGTAAAGGGCAGTGATTGAAGCCCCAACTTTGGTGGGAATCGCTACGCTGACACCGCTACTGGCAATGGTAATATCCTGAGTTTGACTCGCGGAAATACTATGTCGACCCACAGCAGCGCCCAGGAAGAAGCTTCCATCAAAGGGGTGCCATCGCCCGCGTGCTTCAAAGTTTGAAGTCGAGACTTTAATGTTATTCAGCGAGAGCCCGAAGTAGCCGTAAGTTCCATCGACCCCAAAAGTGGGATTAAGTTTTGTGTTAAGCGAAAAGGTGAGGGGGTGGGGAAATCCTGCTGCGACGGTAGCCCCTGCTTGGAAGCCTTTGCTGGATTCGGCTAAAGCGTGCGAAGTCCCGCCAAAAGCAGCCAAAGTGGCGGCCAACCATAAGGCAACACCGTTTCTTTTTCTCACTGCGTGCTCTTATTTAGCTCGGTTGGCGTTTTTCTTCTTGGCCTTTTTGCTGCGCTCTTCAGCGATCTTGTGTTTCTTAGGAGCTTCACCGGCCTTATAGGCGGAAGCTTTGTTGCGACGAAGTTTTTTGTGTTTGGCGCCGAGTCTTTTTGGCATTTGAGATTCTCCTGTGTTTGAATACACCTTATGCTAGGTTTGTTGAGATTGACAAGGGCTACTCGCTAACTTTTTAAGGAATTTATATGGCGGTTCAGAAATTCAAAATCCGATTCGTTTCTCAAGGCGCTCCAAATGGAGAGGCACAAAGTATGGATGTCGAATTTGATCCTCTAAAGCCGAAATTAAGTGGGACGGGTGAGGCGGGAAGCGTTTTGGACATTGCGCTTGCTCATGGAGTTGAGATTGATCACGCGTGTGGTGGTGTTTGTGCATGTTCCACTTGCCATATAATTGTGCGCGAAGGGTTGGACTCTTGCCCCCAAAGTTCCGAAGAAGAAGAAGAAGAAGAAGAAGATCGATTGGACAATGCGGTAGGGGTTACGCCCCAGTCACGCCTTGCTTGTCAATGTGTTCCGAGTGGGAAGTCTGATCTGGTCATTGAAGTTCCGGGTTGGAATCGCAACTTAGTGAGAGAGGGGCATTAGGCGAAGGCCACTTATGCGGCCAAATCGCGCTCGTTCCAGTCTGGAAACAAGAGAACTGCGGGGTGGACATGAAGCACTTTTGCCAAAGATCGAGCGCGCTCCACCCCTAAACGAATTCGGTCGCTCTCTAAGCTCGATAGGGTAGCCTGGGTAAGGCCAGCGGCAATTGCCAGCTGTGACTGGGTAAGTTCATTCTTTTTTCGAAGGATTCGCAACATTTGACCGGGAGTCAAGATGATGTTGGGCTTAGATTTTACAAATTCCTCATCTAATGCGGCTGTAATTGGCCAGCCGTCTAGGACATGAAGTCGGGTAATTTTCCTGCGAACAGCGTCCGCAGCGCATCCATGGGATGCACTCCATTTTTTCTGCAGGTGGAGAGATAGCTTCGAATAAGGCAAAAATCCTTGGCTCCCCTGATCGAACGGAAACAGCCAGAGATCTTTTGCTGAACTTTCGTCATGCGCAAGTCCCGTTCGCCCTGGTTATTTGTAAAGGGGACTTCTGAGTCC
>JBBCAV010000398.1:0-6327 GCA_051382305.1 Bdellovibrionota bacterium FG-2 | reverse complement strand
GCCACAATCCGCATGGACGGGGTGGGGTGTGGGTTCAAGGCATGGATATGATGACACTTGGTTGCTTCATGAACACCACCTGTCTCAGTAAAAATCAATATGCCGAAAATCCGTGACCGGACGATACCCAATCTTTTGGTAAATACTATTCGAAGTCGGGTTAGAAAGATCCGTGAATAGGAGACATTTTTTGCCCAGATCGACATAGCGCTGGCTCACCGCTGCGGTCAGCGCCGATGCATATCCGTGGCCGCGCAAATGCTTGGGGGTACAGACGGGGGCAATCCCGCGAGCCAGCAGGGCGGCCTTCAAGCCTCGTGTGTGAGTCCGCTCTGCGAGACTCAGAATAAAAGAGTGTAGGGTGGGGTTTGACTCGAGCGTGGGCGTGACAGCGGCTAAGAATGCGGGGATATCGTTATCGATTTTTAGGGTCAACATGGAAGAAAAGTTCTCATGAAAATTTGAGAAATGGTATTCCCATTTTATGACTAAACCTTTTTGGAGTGATGGAATCCGCTTCCAATGCCAAGGCACGGGGCGCTGTTGTACGGCTCGTGACACTTATGGGTACGTTTATCTTACCCTTGCGGATCGGCGCAGGCTCGCAAAACATTTGAAGTTGGCCACGGGTGCTTTCACGCGAAAATTTTGCCAGAAAACCAATGGGCATTTTCACTTAAAGGATTTTAAGAGGAACTGTGATTTCATGAAGGGTACGGGTTGCTCGGTATACGAAGCGCGGCCCACGCAATGCCGAACCTGGCCGTTTTGGCCGGAAAACATGAACGCGCGGGCTTGGCATCGCGATGTCGTGGCTTTTTGTCCAGGCGTTGGCAAGGGAAGGTTGTATTCTAAGACGGAAATTCAAGCGCTGCTCAAACAGGACCCCGTGGCTTGAGAAATTCATGATCGTGTAAGACGCAGTTCCTCCGTGATCCCGACGTTTTTTATGAACGTCGTGTCGTGCGAAATGACAATCATTGCGCCTTCAAATTTGGCTAGCGCGCTTTCAAGAAACTCGAGGTTCATGATATCGACGTTGTTCGTCGGTTCATCCAGAATCAGAAGCTGAGGAGCAGGATCCGCGATCATAGTTTTTGCGAGGCAAGCGCGGAGTCTCTCACCACCGCTTAGCGTGGCGGCGAGCTGGTCGGCCTTTTTGCCAGGAAATAGAAACCGAGCAAGAAGATTGCGAACCTCGATAATCGTTTTCCGTGACGACGAGTTTACGTTTTCAAACACCGTTTTGCCGTCCTCTAGGAGTGATGTCTGTTGGTCAATGAGGCCGTAGGCGATTGCCCCAAGTTTAAGACGTCCGAAAGTCTGACCCTCGGGCGGCGTGCTGTCGCACAGGAGTTTTAGCAATGTAGTCTTTCCAGACCCATTGAGACCGGAGAGGCAAACCCGAGAGTTGCCTTTCATGGCAAACGACACGCCCTCCTTCCAGAGTGTTTCGGGCATGCCGTCATACTTAAAATTGAAGTCTTGGGCCTCAAATACAAATTTTGAGGGCGCGATTGCGGTTTCCGGAAAGTCGGCATAGATCGTTTGATCGATCTTAAGCTTTTCAAGGGCGGAGCGCGCGTGTTCAGTGGTCTGGGTGATCTCGCGATCAGCATTGAGGTGGGTTTTTCCAAGAGTACGCTCTGCGCGTCTTTTTCTTGCCCCCATCAATATTTTTGGCATTCCAGTGGCGCGCGCAGTCTTGCTCGCCTGGCGCATCCGCTGTTCTTGAATGCTGAGCTTCTTGAGTTTTTCGCGATGGGCCTGGTCCTTTGCGCGCCGGGCTTGATCAAGCTCCTCCAAAAGTCGCGTTCGTTCTTTCTCTCTCGCGCGCTCATAACTGCTCCAGTTCCAGCCAAAAATCGATAGCCCTTGGTTAGAGAGTTCGAGAATTGTGTCGACCCTTTCGAGTAAATCGCGATCATGCGAGATCATGAGAAGGCCCATGCTCGTCGTTTGAATAAACGCCAAAAGACTTTGTTTCGATTCTTGATCTAAATTGTTTGTGGGTTCGTCTAAGACAATAATGTCGGCGCCAATTGCAAGCTGCTTGAGGAGCCTTGTTCGTGTCCACTCGCCACCGCTGAGGCACGGGCATGGAGATTCGAAGTTGATACCCCTTAGGAGGAGGTTGGTCGTTTCCGTTGGCGAATGAAGCCAAAAGTGAGCGAGATATTCTATTACCGAAGTGTTAGGCGGGGCTTCAAATTGGAGGAAATAGGAGATCTGAAGGTTCGTTTGAACTTTTCCCGTCGTGGGCGCGAGTTCGCCTTGGATTAATTTCGCGAGAGTTGATTTGCCTATTCCATTGGGCCCGATGAGCCAGTATTTTCGGTCCGCCTCTACACAAAGGCTAAGCTTAGAGAATACAGATTGTCCGTTTGGCCATTCAAAGCCAATCGACTTGAGAATAATTGTCATAAAACCTCACGGCAGCGCACAAAGTACAATGCGCGTTCATATATGTGAATGGAGTTGCGAAGGAGTGATATAAAAAGGTGTTATGCGTTCATAGAATGCATGAAATTGATTCAGGCAAGGATGAGTGTACTCGAACTGCGTTTGCAATTCAATCCCAACGATTCGAGTGTTGGAAAAAGGCTTGGCTTCATGCTGTAATACGCCCCATGAGTCTATTTAAGTTAGCCGCTATTGCCCTGCTTCTTTCAACTGTGTCGGGCTGCGGGGGCTGTTCAAGTGCACCGGATGCCAACCCCACAGCGAGCACTTACACTTCCGTTGATGTCACCTTCAATGTCACCGCGCCCGCGGAAACCGGAGCCGCCGATGTCGTTGCCATGCGCACCGGGTTGATTTTCGGTGCAGTTGAAGAAGAGCATAATTTCGCCAAAGTGGGTTCGACCTGGATACTGAAGCTAACGCTTCCAAAGGGTTTCGTACTTCGCTATCGCTATTCTCTAAATTCGGATTGGGACAAAGAAGAGTCCTATCGTTATCGCAGAGGATATTTTCATTACCGTGAACTTGTTGCCAATGAAACAATGACGGTGACTGAAACGATCGGTGAGTGGGAGCATCTTCTGCCTTCGGTTGAGCGCACGGGGACTTTGAGCGGAACGATCACGGATTCTGAGAGTGGGCTGCCCATCGTCAATGCGGTGGTGAGCTCCGGGCCGTATCAAACTCACTCAGGCTACGGTGGCCATTATCGGATCAAGGGCGCCCCGGCAGGCACTTCTTTGATTAGTGTTTATCTCGACGACGGAGCTTATCGAGCGCAGACCGCTTCGATCAGCGTGAGCACGAGTGCGACGACGACCCAGGATTTTCAGTTAACTAAAGCAACCATGAGGCAAGTAAAATTTTCTGCTGCTGCTCCGGCGGACACTCCTTCTGGCGCCATTCTCAGAGTGATGGGCGATCGCCAGCGTTTGGGACTTTTTGGCGCTTCTGAGGGAACGGCGTTTGATTCCACTCGTGTGATCGATCTCACCGCGACGGGGGGCCGCTGGGAATACACAACAACTCTAGGCGATGGAAACTTGATTCAGTATCTTTATACATTGGGGGACTCACAGGCGAACTTTGAGCGCGACGCAGCCGGAGTTGGAGTGGTTCGGATCGCAGCCGTTGATGGGGCGGATGTGACTTTGACCGATGCACCTGTCGCGTGGAAAACTCCGACTGATGTTGCTCTCGCGCTGAATGTGACCGCACCGACGAGCGACACGGTTTACGTTTCGGATTGATGAAGCCAAAGCAATTAGTGAAGCTTTTGGCTTAGCCATGGCTGCAGCTTGCTGGGTTTATCAAACTTCGTCTCCTACTTGAGAGCGCGAAGAGATTAGGCAAAAGATCCGGCAGCACTATGTGCTTCCTGGCCCGGCCAACAGTTTCTATCCTTTGCCGAACTTTGTCTTCAACGAACACTATGCGCGATTGGACCAAACGCAATGGCTGCAAAACAACGCCGTTCATATTTTCGGTATTTCATGGTGATGAAGACGGCTTGTTCACTCCTGAAGTCCTGAGTGAAATCAATTCAGCGCTCTTGGGTAATCCAAGTCCTTATCGGTTTCAAATGATTGGGGGCGCCTCTCACGCTTTGTATATCGATCAGCAAGTTAAATTCCTTGATGCGCTGTCATATATACTAGAAAAGTAAGCGAATCGACGCACACTCTACTGGGAGCGAGATTTGCATCATGGCCTAGGAGGTCTTTATGAAACTATTTGAATCAACGCAGTTGGGAAAACTCAAGCTCAGCAACCGAATCGTCATGGCACCCTTGACGCGCTCAAGGGCGACGGGCAATGTGCCCAATGATTTGATGGTGGAGTATTACACCCAGCGCGCAAGTGCCGGATTGATTATTACGGAGGGGACCTCTCCGTCCCCCAATGGTTTGGGCTACGCACGAATTCCGGGACTTTATAACGCCGAGCAAGTCGCGGGATGGAAAAAGATCACTCAAGCGGTGCACCAAAAAGGTGGCCATATTATTCTCCAAATCATGCACACGGGGCGCGTCTCACATACCGCCAATATGCCCGCCGGTGCGCGCGTGCTTGCGCCCTCGGCCATCGCTGTTTCGGGGCAGACGTGGACGGACGCCCAGGGAATGCAGAATTATCCGATTCCGGTCGAAATGACAGAGGCAGACATTCATAGAACAATACAAGAGTACGCAACCTGCGCCCAGCTTGCCTTTGAAGCCGGATTTGATGGCGTCGAGCTTCATGCGGCTAACGGTTATCTTATTGAGCAGTTTCTCAATCCAAATCCGAATAAGCGAACAGATGGGTTTGGCGCGACGCCCGAGGGGCGGATGCGCTTTGCACTAGAAGTCGCAGAGGCGGTCACGAAAAAAATCGGAGGCGAACGCACAGGAATTCGTGTCTCTCCCTACGGCGTGTTCAATGATACGGGTGCATTTTCGGGTGTGGAAGATTTTTACGCAGAGCTTGCCACTCGACTTTCCGCGCTGAAGCTCCTCTATGTTCACGTCGTCGATCACAGCTCGATGGGAGCGCCGGCCGTGAGTCCTGAGGTCAAGCGACGGATTCGGAAAAATTTCAAGGGCGCCTACATCTTGTCTGGCGGTTACGATGCCGATCGAGCGGAGCACGATCTAGTCGAAAACTTGGGCGATCTCGTGGCGTTTGGACGGCTGTTTATCTCCAACCCCGATTTGGTCGCGAAACTCAAGGCAAAGGCCCCACTTAAGGAGCCAGATCCTGAGAAATTCTATACCCCGGGACCTGAGGGGTATTTAGACTACCTTCTTTAGGAAGCACGTTTTCAGTACGATCGTTGTTCCGTTGACTTTACCTTCAACGAGTCCAGGGTCTCCCGTGAGGGTGATTTTTTTGACCACGGTCCCGCGCTTGGCCGTGAAGCCTGCGCCCTTAACCTCAAGATCTTTGATCAGCGTTACTGAGTCTCCATCAACGAGAGCTGTTCCGTTGCTGTCTTTTGTAGCGGCGCCGGAGGCTTCAGAGGACTCCGCAGTTTGTTCGCCCGATTTTGCCCAATCGAGCAACTCGTCTTCCATGTAAAGTTGATCAAGCAAGTCTTGAGCCCAGGCTTCGGAGGGAAGTTTTTTCAAAACGCGCCAGGCGAGAACTTTAACTGCAGGATTTTCAGACCAAATGCTTTCATTAAGACAGTGCCAGTGGTTGGCGTTCATCGTTGTAGGATCTTCAATTTGCCCGAGGCAGCCGGAGCAGAGCAAAGCCGTATTTTGAAATGAGCTCTCGGCAGTTTGCGAAACCTCATGGGTTGAAACGTTGGAGGAAGAAGAACAAAGTTCACAATTTGTATGCGTCATAATTGGTTCAACCTAATAGTACAGATTGCGCGTGATCCGCTAGCTTTTTCGATAATATCCTAGTAGAAAAAGCAAGACATGAGAAACGCACATGTAGGTCCCGTTGGGACGAAGTTTCCGTGGTTTATCATTTGGGTCTATACATTATTTGGATCCCTGTGGATTTACGGAACTGACGAAGTTTTGGGTTTTTTTGTTCACGACCCGGTCATGATGACCCGGATTGCTACAGTGAAGGGTTTGTTTTTTGTTTTGGCGACCGCTTCGCTTCTCTACCTCTTGCTCAAACTCTACACGGGGCAATTGATCAAAGCAGAATTGACACGAGCCTCAGATTGAGGAACGTTTCTCCAAGCTTGCTGAGCTTTCTCCTGATATTATTAGCATCATGGATGCGACCGGAGCGTTGGTGTATAACTAGGGCGTAGAAATGCAGCCCGCCGTGAAGCGCTTTGGATTGCCGGTTTTTGGTACCCTTTTCCAAGTAGGATTGAGCAGGCGGCGGCGCAATGGGCGCAGGGTCGGTGGGATC
>JBBCAV010000397.1:0-7170 GCA_051382305.1 Bdellovibrionota bacterium FG-2 | reverse complement strand
AGTGTCTTAGTCTTGCCCTGTATTTTCTTGGTAAACGCGTAATAGGGCCCGTGTCCGCGATTCTCAGAATTTGCACAGGCACAGGTTGGCTTCCCACAAGAGCGATAAACTTCTGTGATCGTTCCACTGCGCATGTCACCTGTAGTAGCCAAAGATTTCAAAAGCGCCTCACGTTCTGATTCAAGTTTTGAGATGGGGTCAGTCATAAATATCCTTTCTGATAGGAATACTACTATCAGAAAGGAACCAAAAAATAAAGGCTTATCCAGAAAGTCAAAAATTTGGCGTGCACCCTTTGACGAACGCGGATTTTACAGGTGCAACGGTCGGTGATAATTTAGGGGAGGTCGGAAGCGAGCGCCGGGTGATTCAATTGTCTGGGACTACGTTGGACGTCACAAAACTTGCGGGCTTGGATCTCTCGCATTGCGATCTGAGCGGAGCTATGATCAGTTCTTCTCTGTTTTCTAGTACGGCTCTCGATGACGCTGAAGTGGCTGAGGTTTCCGGGGATATCGCGACTGTGCTGTCGCAAGCCGCCTCATTTATGAGAGTGGATCTTTCAGGCATGGACCTAACGGGCGCGGACTTTTCTGGTAATCCTGGAAAAGATCTCACTACGGTAATTTTGGATTTGACAAATCTTTCGGGTGTTAATTTTACAAATGCGACGCCGCCCCCCACTATTTTACTGGGCTATGATGGAGATGATGGGGTTTTGTTTACTTATGATCCGCTGCAGAGTGTGAGCGCGAACAAAACTCAGTTCAATGCTCTGCTAAATAGGATTTCCTCCGACCCTAAAGTTCAGGTGACCTCATCGACTCTGTGGATCGATGGGAGTGCGGTCCGTTAGCGTCCCCGGCGCCTCTTCTTTCGCCGCACCCGTTCCATCGCGTACTTCACAATCATGCCCGCGATGTTGAGGCCCGTGGCGGACTCAATCCCTTCAAACCCAGGCGAACTGTTGACTTCTAAAATCAGGGGTCCCGATTTGCTCTCGATAATGTCTACGCCCGCGACTTCCACTCCCAGCGTCTTTGCTGCGCGAATAGCCGCGCGCTCATAGGCCAGCGGGAGTTTTACGATGCTTCCTTCTCCGCCGCGATGCAGGTTGCTCCGGAACTCCCCTGACGGGGCCGTGCGCATCATGGCACCGACGACTTTTTCCCCGATGACAAAAACACGGTAATCGCGGCCTGCACCTTCAGCGATAAACTGCTGAATGATCACGTCTTGTTCCAAGGCTTGAAGGGTATCGAAAACCGATCCGGCGGTAACCGGAACCGAGACGAGCATGACGCCGACGCCCTGAGTGCCTCGAAGAAGTTTCATGACGACGGGGAGGCCGCCTACGCGTTCGACCGATTGCTTAAGCCCGCGAGGGGTGCGGGTGAGCACACTGGGTGGAACGCGAAGACCCGCGTGAGTCAGAATTTGTAGGCTTCGCATTTTGTCGCGCGATTGCGCAATCGAGGCGGAGCCATTGACGGTATACATTCCTAAGGCTTCAAATTGTTTCACAACCGCGAGGCCGTAATCAGTAATCGAAGTCCCGATGCGCGGTAGAATTGCGTCAAATCTGGGCAGTGGATTTGGGCCCACGTAAATCCCGCTTTTTTTTCCATTTACGACGAGCTGACATTCAAGCGGATCGATGATGGAGCACTCCACATGCATCCGGCGGGCCTCTTCGAGGAGCCGCCGGATACTATGGAGGTTTTTGTTTCGTGAAAGAATCGCGAGTCGCACTTAGACGAGGGGTGTGCGGTTGCTGTTTTTGTGGAGATGGTCTTTGGTGATCTCCTTGTGTTTACGAATTTGTTTTTCGATTTTTTCGACGGCTTGATCGATGGACGAGTGCATGTCTACTGTGGCGGCCTCCCCGAAATAGTCCATGCTGTTTCCCACGAGATGGCAATGCGCGACGTGTTCAAGTCTTTCGACGCTGAAGTTCCAGGTCACGTTGATTTGTCCATTAAAGAATTTTTTTAGTTTATCGGATTTTTCCGTAGTGTAGCGCTTGATGGCCTCACTGGAGTCCATGTGACGAAAGCTCATGTTTAAGTTCATAGTGTTGTTCTCCTCTTTCTATATCCAATAGGATCGGAATCTTTCCGAGCTCTCTTTAGATTACTTTCTTCATATTACTTTTTTGCGTTTTCCAGAAGATAAGATCCCCAACATATCCCGATATTTTGCGACCGTCCTTCGAGCAATGTCGATGTTGTCTCCGCGAAGGAGTTCAACAATTTTTTGGTCGGAAAGTGGGTTTTTGGGGTCTTCTTTCTGAATCATGTTGCGAATCTTCTCCTTGACGGCCTCGCTGGCCAGAGAGTCCGATCCATCGGCAGAATTGATGCTGGAGTTGAAAAAATATTTTAGCTCGAAAATTCCGACGGGGGTGTGTACAAATTTATTGGTCGTGACGCGCGAAATCGTGGATTCGTGCATCCCGATGTCATTTGCAACGTCCTTCAAAATCATCGGTTTGAGTTGTTGCACGCCCTTCTCGAAGAAGTCGCGTTGTCTTTTGACAATGGCCTCGGTGACTTTGTAAATCGTCTTTTGGCGGTTATGGATGGAGCGAATGAGCCACACGGCCGAGCGAAGTTTTTCTTGAACGTATTCCTTCGTGTCTTTGTTGCCATCCTTCGCGGAAGCCAAGATGTTCTTGTAGTAGGGGGAGATGCGGAGTTTTGGCATCCCATCTTCATTGAGCACGATTGAAAAGTCGTCGCCCACTTTATAAACGTAAATATCCGGCGAAATATATTGGGTATCGCTGTTGTGAAAAGAACGGCCGGGCTTGGGCTCAAACTCCATGATCACTTTGGTGGCTGTGATAATTTTATCCAGCGGCATGTTGAGCGCCTTCGCGACGGCTTGATAATTCTTGCGCTCTAAATCGGGAAGGTGGTTCTCAAGAATCTGCTCGACCAGCGGTTGGCGAGGGACTAAGAAGCGAGCTTGAAGCAGTAGACACTCTCTTAAGTTACGAGAGCCGACCCCGACGGGATCGAAGTTTTGGACGATTTTCAGGACTTCTTCGGCGTCCTCGAGTTCGACTCCTGATTCTTTAGCCAGGTCTTCGAGGTTAGCATTGAGGTAGCCGTCGTCAGAAAGGTTTCCTATGATGAGCTCACCGAGTTTCTTTTCTGTTTCCGTAAGGGCGATCATCGAGAGCTGCCAAGCCAAATGCTCCTCAAGCGTAGTGGTCTTGGTGAGGATGTTTTCGAAGCTCGGGAGTTCTTCGTTGATTTCTTTCATCGAGGGCGTGGTGGAAGAGGAGTTCGAGTTGAATTCCTCAACATAGGATTCCCAGTTAAAATCTTCTTTCTGCGTGACGAGCTGCTCTTCAGCCGGTGTGGGTTTGACAAAAGATTCTTCGTCGCGAATCTGCTCGGCTTCGGCGGTATTGGCCTCAGCAGCGACTTCTTGGGGTTCCGAGGATTCGCCTTCGGCAGACTCCATTGATTCCTCAAGGATGGGGTTTTCCATCATCTCTTGAGTGACGACTTCGGCAAGTTCCATCCGGGTCAACTGCAGAAGCTTGATCGCTTGTTGCAGTTGGGGTGTCATTACCAGTTGTTGACTCAACCGCAGGCTTTGTTTGATCTCGAGTGCCATTTTCCGCCTTATTTTCTAGTCTTTAAAAGTGAAAATCTTCGCCCAAATAAGTTTCTCGAGCCATGGGGCTTGCAGCAATTTCCTGCGGGGTGCCCTTTTCAATGATCTTACCATTATTTAACAAATATCCCAAGTCGCAAATCGCCAATGTTTCCCGTACGTTATGATCGGTTATTAGAATTCCGATGTTTCTCTTTCTGAGCACATGGATCATTCTTTGAATGTCCGCCACTGCAATCGGGTCAATCCCCGCAAAGGGTTCATCTAGCAAAAGGAATACCGGATTCAGCGCTAACGCACGCGCAACCTCAACTCTTCTGCGCTCGCCCCCTGAGAGGGTAAAGGCTTTTTGTTTACAAACGTGTTCGATATTGAACTCTTCGAGCAGCAATCTCAAGCGGTCTTCTCGCTCGGTTCGGCTCATGGGCAGGGTTTCCAGAACAGCCAAGATATTATCTTCAACGCTCATGCGTCGAAAAACTGAAGATTCTTGGGGAAGATAGGCGATGCCATGCTGCGCTCGGATGTGCATGGGCCAAGAGCTCAGATCTTTTCCATCCAGGAGTACTTGGCCGCCCTCTGCTTGAATGAGTCCTACCACCATATAAAACGAGGTGGTTTTTCCCGCACCATTGGGACCCAAGAGTCCAACGACTTGGCCTGAATTGAGCTCAAAAGAAACGCCGTTGACGACTTTGCGGCCCTTGTAGGCTTTTTTTAAGTTAACGGCGCAGAGGGTGTGCTTTTTGTCAATGATGAGTTCATCTTCTCTTCGGTCATGAGGTTCCGCGGCATCCGCGAGATCGACTTTGATGTCGGCTAAGTCCTTATTGAGATCTTTATTTCCCTGAGTTGAACGCATTGCTGTGCTCCACTTCGATGATGTCGGTGTCTCGATGCATGATAATCACATCTCCGGTCACGGTACTGTCGTCTTGATAAGCCTGTGGATATTCTGTGAGGACCACGACATTGTTGATGTGATCAAAATCCGCGCGCCCGCCTGTGGCGTATCGGAGTCCCATGTCCTTCCCCGTTTCTTTGATGAGAACATCTTCATAGGCCGTCAAGTATTGAAGTATGGTGGAAAAATCTCCGTAGCGCAAGTCGGCTCGGCGCGAGCGTGAAAACAGGGTGGGTTTAAAGATGCGGACGAATCGATCCTTCTCCGGTCGAGCGGGATTCATGGTAAAATAAGCAATTTGCTTGTCTTTATAAATCACACAATGATCCGATTCGATACGCGTGTAATCGGGCTCCGGGCTTGTGGAGGGGCTTGCGGACGGGGTGGGGCTTCCCGAAGGCGTGGCAGTAGCCACGGCAGTAGCCACGGCAGTAGCCACGGGCCAAGGATGCGACGAGGGATCGGGTTTTTCAGGTTGGATAAAGACTTTTGCGTTTTGGGCGAGGGTGATTTTGTTGGTCGCCATGAGATAATCAAAACCATCGCTCTCGAAGGTCATGTATTGGCCGTTATCTTGTTGGCCGCCCCCTTTGACGTGATATTGGATCGGGATTTCAATGCGCTTTTCGTTCGGAAAATAGCGCATATAATCACTGTACAGCTCAAAGCCGTCCGGAAACACGGTCTTGACCTCTCCGAAAATTTCGAGATCTCGTTGATTCACAAAATACTTGGCTTCTTTTCCGGTGACGCGCGTGGCCTTGCCTTCGGGATCGAAGAGAAACGCTTCGACTTCTTTGGAATGGCAGAGTTTATCGATGTTATACATGAAGGCCTTTTCAGCCATAAGTTGCCATTGTTTTTCGCCGGCTTGAGTAGAGACGTAGTTAAAATCGTCAATCGCATACTCAGGAATTCGATCCACCGGAATCCCCGTGGCCAGCGTTTTTTCGCCCGTTCGGGTGAGAAGTTCGGGATCAATGGCGGAGTTGGCGGGGGCGGCCTCTTCAATGGAGGAGGGCGAGAGGAAAATGATTTCCGCTAGGACGAAAACGACAATTGCGCCGAGCAAAAACTGGCGAAAGCGCTTTCGGCGTCTGTGGGGGGTGGGTGCGGCCATTGCTGTCTCTCTCTCTCCAAGATACTAAAATACTAAGATACTCTTTTCTTTCAAAGATTTCTTCCTCGGAATGCGCCAAATCGAGAAAGGATATGATTTTGTGGTAGCTGCTCAGTCCAAACTAAGCGGCATCAGGTGGATTGGTGCGATGCGCTAATCTTCTCGCATGAACCCTCAACCCATTGACTTATTGATAGCCGAGATTGAAGAAAAGCTTTTAATACACCAGCACCGCAAAATCTGAGCCCCTTGGGCATAGCGTTCGCGCCGCCGATTTTCCATTCCACTTTCCAGCTTTGACGGCGACTTCCTCGACAATGCCGGGTTGCGATTTTCTGGCGCACAGGGCCTTTGCGGGCGATCGGATTGTGAAAAAAGGAACTTCGGGAGAAGATAGGTCCATTTCAGTGGGCTGAAAAGTCGGAGCCATGACATCGAGTTCTGGGGCAAAAGTGAGGTTCTGATAGTAGGGAGTGACAAACCAGTCTTGAGCAAGAGGTGAATTCCAAAGGAGAGCTAGAGCGAAGTCCAGGCGCAGGCTATATTTGGCTTGAATCCTTTCACCATCTAGGAATGTCGCAAGCCCTTGCTCCAGTTCGTCAAATGATTGTGGTTGATCCTTCAAAATCTGCGCGATCACTTTTTTCATTGATAGCCGCTGGAAAAGCCAACTCACGAAGGCGTAGCTTTGCGCATAGAGGCCGTGTATTTGCGTTTCTTGAATGCCTTCGTACTGGGTCCAAAGATGAAACACGATTCCGGGTGCGGACTTTAGCCCTTCTTGAAGTCTAGGAATGCTTCGCGGATTTAGGATTTCATAGGTCACTGCTTGCGCCAGGCCTTCTTCAAGCCAAAGTGGGAGGCGCTTGCTTTTGCTTGATAGCAGATGGTGCACATACTCGTGAAAAAGCACGACGGAGTCCGGGCCCAGCTCCGCGGGGGCTAGTCGAATCGTATGAGTTGCATAATCGTAGGTGCCATAAAATTTGGAGTCATTGATTCGATTTTCATCAACAGTGACGGACTCAATCGTAACAGAGTTTTCAATCTTAGCGCGGCCTGCATCCGCGACTTGGAACGCGACGTAAAGCCGATGTAATTGGCCAGCCGTCTAATTTATTTTCATAAAAATAAAAAAAGTGTTGACATGTTTTTGTGTGAATTTTCTGTTTTCAAATGTTCAATCGCAACCACGTTGCAAATATGGTTTCAAGCTAACTGCATGACCGCTGTGACCTTCGGAGAGGTGACCGCTAGTGGGAAACCTTTGGATCTATTTTGCGTGGCACTGTGGTCATTGTAGCGCGAAAAAAGCAGTAGAAAATTGTCGTGTTATTCTCATCTCTCAGAGAGAGAAGAAATGGTAGCACGAAAAAGACTAAAAATCGGAAATGCAGTTGCATCGGCAAAAACTTTAATCGAGCATGACGAGTCGGTGACTCCGGTGGTGAAAGAAGTTTTTCATTCTCTCCTTGATGCAATCGCGCTACTGACCAACGAGTTGGGGCTCAATAGT
>JBBCAV010000396.1:0-1296 GCA_051382305.1 Bdellovibrionota bacterium FG-2 | reverse complement strand
GGCTCTACCGGGATTTGAGTGGGTAAAGGTCTAGCCGACCGCAATAGAAAAGTATCGCTATCCGATATTTTTCAAAGTTCCGGAAGCCACGAGCGTTTGATTTGATCATCTGGATCTTTGAGTTCATCCCCTCGGCGACTGCATTGGTGATTCGATGTTTGCAGTAGGCCAGGATGCCTTGGAGGTGGCGTTTGAGAAGCTTGGCTGCGTCGATGATTGGCTTGAGACGCGAATGAGTCGCCCAAAAATACCACCGGTTGAAGAATTTCTCTGCTGATCCTGGGTAGCGGTACTCCCAAAAGTCGCCGAAGGCCTGCACGATCGACCACGCTCGTCCCACTTGAAGAATGTCGATCTTCATCTCCTTGAAGCGTTCCTTCTGAACATCATCCCAGTTTTTCGGGTTCATCAACCAAAGATACTTTGTCTTGTTCAAAACGCTTTCACCCTGATTTTCGGCCTTAAGTTCTCGATGCTCTTTTTTGCGAACACTGTCCACAGCCGTGCCCAGGTATTTTGCGCAATGAAATTTATCGTGGACGATATCAGCGTTGGGGCAATGGCTTTTTGTCGATTCCATAAAGTTTTCCCACATGTCCATTGCCACAGCCTCGATGTTGTTTCGTTGTGCCTCTGGTATTCGCTTCCAAAGTTGATCGGCGGCTTCCCGCGTGCGCTCATGAACAACATCTAAAACGCGTGACTTGTCCAAGTCATACAAGATCGAGGCATAATCGTGCCCTTTACCGAAGCTTTTTTCGTCGATGCCGACGTAGCGAAGTCCCTCAATTTCTCGGTGCTCCATGCCTCTGGTCACTGCCTTGTCCATAATTAAATCAACCTGATCCCAAGATAATCCGGTCAGTTGCTCGGCCTGAACCTTGCTCCTCACCGCTTGCAGGACATCAATCGCAAATGCTTCAAATAGTGCTGTATATCGACTCTTATCCTCAGCCCACGGGACACGTATCAGCAGAACTCCGTGCTCCTTGCATTCGGTTCTCGGAACATCCACCTCGATGAGCGTCTTGTACTGCATCGTATTGAGATGTCGCCAACAACGAGGTTTATGATCATAACAGGGACAGACCGCTTCGCACTCCGGGCAGTGCAATAACTCGCCCTTGGGATATTCCACACGTACAGTGATTTCTCTGAGCTTCGAATCTGGATTAACGTCAACAGCGGTGACGCGCCAAGGAGGGGTGAGACCTAATAGGAGTTGATAGAGTTCAATATCGCGCATGGCGAGATTTGAACTCTGGAACCATTTTTATGCAAGCACAGCGTTATACG
>JBBCAV010000395.1:0-3706 GCA_051382305.1 Bdellovibrionota bacterium FG-2 | reverse complement strand
TACAATCGGCTAAAGAAAAGTTCGCACTTAACCGAAGAGCAAAAAGAGAGACTCACGAGGCAGATGCTTGTCTTGAATCCTTTCAAGCTCAAGAAGGACCTCGAAGTCAAACTTAAGAATTTTTTTGAAGAGCTTAGGAAATCTAAAATCCGGGAGGCATCATGATTGAGAATTATGTAAAATCAATGCCCCGCAGCTTGGTAGCACTTCTTTCTGAGTCAATACGTAGCCCCAACGCCCAACCGCATTCTCGAGTGGTTTCAGCCGCCTGGTAGAGACCCCATTGAGCGCGGGCATCTGTTTGAGACGTTCATGCTTAACGAGATTCGGGCATTTATTTCGTATTCACAAATTCGTGGAGAACTCGGCTATTGGGGCACACCGAGTGATTCTGAAGTCGACCTGGTGTGGGCCCGAGGCAAAAGAGCCGTAGGATTTGAGTTTAAATCGGGTAAAAAATGGAAAAGTGAATTTGGCGGCGGACTGCGGACGCTTCTAGAGGCTAAGAAAATCGACAAGGCAATTGGAATCTATTGCGGAGACGACCGCATCAAAGGCGGGCCTATCGTTGTTTTGCCCTGGCGTGAGTTTCTCAAGAAACTTCACCAGGGCGAAATCATCGAGGCGTGAAAGCGTCCAGCAAATCCCTTTAAAATCGCGCATTAGACGCTACCCCCTTGCACAATCAAAAAAACAGCGTAGAATTTATAGGGTACAGCGAAAATTAACGCACTTTGGCAAACTTGTTCACGAGGGGGACGTATGAAGAATTTTAGAATTTTGGTGAAACGCATTTCTAACAATGAAGGTTTTACACTTGTTGAACTCATGATTGTCGTGGCGATCATCGGGATTTTGGCCGCAGTGGCGATTCCGAATTATCAAAAGTTTCAGGCGAAGGCGAGACAAAGTGAAGCGAAGGTTGCACTAGGAAGTGCCTATACATCCGAAAAGAGCTTTCAAACAGAATATAACCAATTCACCGCTTGCATAAGAAATATCGGTATTGCTGCAGATGGCACTAATAATTTTTATGCGGTTGGATTTCCTTCGGATCCCAGCACAACCCCCACCGCAATGTATTACGGAGTGGCCAGCTCCTCGTGCGCCACTCAAGATGGCTACTTTGTTGCTCAGAGAAATGCTGGAGCCTCTGCCTCGTGCCAAGTAACGAATTTTGCGCGAGGCATGTGTCTGGCGGGAGGAGGAGTGAATAATTCTACCCCAGGTTTTACTATGACCGCTGGGGGTTATATTAGCCCCACTAGCGGAACAGTGGTTGACCTCTGGACAATCGACCATAACAAGTCACTTAATAATACCCAACCCGGTCTGTAATCGCTCATGTAAGATTGAAGTTTTTTGCAAGAGCCCATCTCCGTCCGTTAGGGAATGAACTCTTGCATTTCACTCTTAACACAAGCCCGAAAATAGGCCGCGCGCAGTTTGTAAAAATCTAGGACGAATGAATTCGCACCTGCATGCACGATAGTTTCTGGGAACTGCCATGCCAAAAGATTTACTAAATACGAAACCCTCCCCCAGTAGACCGTCTCCCAATGCCGAGAGTCCAAGACATACCTCACTCTCCACCCATCCAAGACTTGCATCAGTTCCCAAGGAAAGCGCAATCGGTAGGTCACCCGATCCCAGTCCGGACAATCCCGGATCGCAACCACATTAAGACTTGAAAGATAGTAAAGTTGATTATCACCCGTCGTTACAATCAAATCCCAAGGTTTGGCGTTCATCCGAAGCCACGCCTTTGAATCTCCTCCTAAATGAACTAATGGATCACGAATGTGCAAACTTGGCGAATCCGAAAAAATAGGATTATTCAAGATCCAAAAGCTGGAACCACTCGCTGCAATCACAAGCAACAAAATGATCAAACTCACCTCTTGATGAAACCAACTCCTAAAGAATCTCTGAATAAAAAGAACCGTAAACCATCCGCTGAACACTCCCAAAAAAACCAGCCCCGGTCCTGCCCACCGCAAAAACCCAAAACGAAACTCCCAAAACAAAAAGAATAACACCACTGAGATCGAGGTGAAAACCAAAACCCTAAGCGACCTAACCCAGCAGATCTGCCTCCAAACAAAAGGCAAAAAGGCAAGGCCCCAAAACCAATAAGAATCCCGAACAAAAAATTTCAATCGAACCCACAGAAGACCAGGCAACAGAACAAGGCCTCCATGTTCAGCTTGCGTAGAAAGCTGATAACTAGGAGAAACCCAAGGACTCCGAAAAATAAAATTAAGCGTCGGAAAAACGGGATTATCTGTTGCCAAATAATTCCGCAAAAGGATCGGAAAAGAACCGAGGGCAAACCCTATCGCAACCAAACCCATGACTCGTGGACGTCGAACTGAAACAAACACGCACCAAAAAAACAAGAAAAAGAAAATCCAAACTCCAAGCGTGACCTTTGAAACAAAAGCAACCCCCAGGACTATCCCCCCTAGTACATTTTGCAGAACCCTCCCCGAGACAGCTCCATTCAATAACAGAAGCCCCCCCGAAAGCGCCCAAAAGATCACCCCCCAATCGTTTTTAGCTAGCGATGCAATGGCGCCCAACGAAGATGAGGAGATTCCACACAATATTACAAACCCAAGCGAAACCGAACTTTTGAAAAAATTCTTAAGGAAAAATTGCAAGGCCAATATGACGCCTCCCCCGCCAAAAAGGACGTGGGTCCATTGCCCAAAAAGCTGTCCTTCAATGAGCCCCTTCCCCGAGGGCCCGCCCAAAAGAAGATTTCCCCAGAGGAAAAGATATTCCCAAAAAGATGCTTGAAAAAGGATTGGAGCATTTTCGGAAAAGTATATTTCGCCTCGATCAAACCAAAGCCGTGGCGCGAGCAAATGATAAAGAGCAGGGTCAGACGTTCCATGGGCTAAAAATGCGTGAAGCAATCGAAACCCCAACAAAAGAGCTACCAATAAAAAGACAAGCAATCTTTTGAAATCAGGAAAAATCCCATCATTCAGATCGGGTGCTGTCCGACCGGTTTGAGACCTTCTTTGCGTCAGGATCAATCCAAAACCAGCCAACAAGAGAACAACAACCAAACCGCTCGATGAGCTTCCCACTAGCCCGAGATGCCCCAAGGCCATTGCACTCCAAGAAGCGCCCAGCGTTCCAATCAATACAGCACCAAACCACCCCAAATGCTCAAGTCGGAAAAGTACACAAAGTCCGCGCCCCCACGCCAAAACACAAGAAGCCCAAAAGAGAAACACACAGAAAGTGCCAATGTTTTGTTCCCACCCAAAGAGAACGTCAGGATCGCGCGGCGGACCTTTGAGCAAAAAACCAACGAGCTCAAGTGCAAGGGTAGCAAAAAACCATAAAATCATTTTATAGGGAATCACCTGCTTCACATTCACACCTCATATCTACCGTATGCTAGGTCAACTGAACGTCAACTAAAAGGCGATATTTGAAGTAGGTTTACAGGCAAAATAACACCCACGTATTGACTCAGAAAGAAGTGCTACCAAGCTGCGGGGCATTGATTTTACATAATTCTCAATCATGATGCCTCCCGGATTTTAGATTTCCTAAGCTCTTCAAAAAAATTCTTAAGTTTGACTTCGAGGTCCTTCTTGAGCTTGAAAGGATTCAAGACAAGCATCTGCCTCGTGAGTCTCTCTTTTTGCTCTTCGGTTAAGTGCGAACTTTTCTTTAGCCGATTGTA
>JBBCAV010000394.1:0-5587 GCA_051382305.1 Bdellovibrionota bacterium FG-2 | reverse complement strand
GACGTGGCTACACTCAAGTCGGACGTGGCTACGCTGAAAAGCTCAGTGGATCTGATTGCTCAACACGTGGTTTTTTTGGTGGATTGCGAGAATAAGAGACAATTTAAGATTGGCGGTTAGTCGTCACGGCATCGATGGATGGAACGACAAAGGTGAGTTGTCCTATTCATTTTTACCGAGTATGTTAAAATGAACAGGGTATGTGCCCTTTGCGTTTCGATCGGAGAAATCTGCAGCCCAGAGTTTTTTGAGAGGGTTCGGTGTTGGTCGTAAATTCAAAAACTCAATTCGGTCGTCCCAAAAAGCCGAATACCATGAAGCGAGTCATCTCCTTCGACCGGGATTTCTCCCGAAAGCCCTAGGACTAAAAATCTGAATTAAATCGAGCGGCAGGAGTTCTTTTTCTTAGCTTTATTGCTGCGCTCTACGGCCACTTTATGAGCAGCAGGGGCAGTTCCCTTGGCGTATGCGGTTGCTTTGTCTTGACGACGTTTTTTGTTTTTAGCGCCCAGTCTTTTAGCCATGATCAGAACTCCTCAGTCTTTAAAAGAAATGTGACTTAAGTGCTTAACACGAGGGAACTCAGGAGGTCAGCAAAAATTTTCACGCGGACCGCGAAGTGTTTTCGAAGTGATTTAGTCTACAACTAAATCACTCTACGTTTAGCTGTATCTTTCTTAGTCGGTTCCAACCGAATACGGCAACCCATTGCTGTAAAAAGCTCCAGGATCGTCCCAATTCTAGGATTCTTGCCTTTAGATAATGCCTTGTAGAGACTCTCCCGGTTGAGACCTGTAGATTCTGCTAAATAGGTAAAGCCATATGCTCGAGCTACGTCGCGAAGACCTAAAAGCAGGAGGTCTGAATTATTTTCCTCTAAGATCGAGTTGAGATATTCAATTGCGTATTTTGGATCGCTTAGCCGCGTATCCAAACTGTCCACATAAGGCCGGCTCGGTTTTTGTTTTGATTTCATAGTAGTTTTCTTTCCTTCCAATCTTTCCAATAGCCCTTTGCCAAATCGATAGTCTTTTGCTGACGTTTTTTTGTGCTGCCACAGAGGATAATCACCAAAGTATTACCATGTTCTCCGATATAGATCCGATACCCGGGGCCGTAATCTAGCCTAACCTCCTGAACACCTCCACCGACAGATTTATGATCGCCAAGGTTCCCTAGTCGGATCTTGGCAATGGTCTTGTCTATCAGCACTCGCGCCCGATCATCGCCCAAGGCATCTAACCAACCATGAAACACATCACTACCGTCCGGTGTGACATAGTTCTCAACATTTCTCGGATGAGTGTCCTTCATCTGAAGGAAAGTGTAGCCTATTGGCTACGTGGTGTAAACTGTTTTTGAAGAGTGACCACCCTCCCCCTCAGTTTTCTCACCTCCGCCGGGTTCGCAAGCGAAGTACCCAGAGCCTCCGCTGTAGCGGCACCGGCGGCGACTCCCCAGGCAAGCGAATCTTCGAGCGCGGAGGCGGGCGCCTTGAAGACCGCCTCGGGTGTTGTGATTTTGTACTGCGCCAACCGCGCCGCCATGGCTCCGACGAGGGAGTCGCCGGCGCCTACGGTGCCCCTCGCTTGTACATGAGGCGATGCGGCAAACCAAACGCGGCCTGGAGCAAGAAGAAAGGCTCCGCGTTCAGCCAGAGAAACACAAATCAGGGTGGCAATGCCCGGTTTTGACGGCGTGTTGAGGAGCTGGCTCGCTGCATTAAGTATTTGCGCGTCGGACTTGAGGCGGCGGCCCGCCCATTCTTCGAGTTCGGCGAGATTCGGTTTGATCATGAGAAGCGGCGGCTTGAGCGAGTTCAGGCATTGGGCCGGGACGTCAGCAATCACGCCCAGACCCTGGTTTTGCGCTCGCCGAGCCAGAGTCGGGTAGAAATCATGGGGAAGGCCTTCGGGAAGGCTGCCGCTAATGATCAAAATCCCCGGCGCCTTGAGGTGATCGATCTTCTTAAGAAGGGCTTGGCATTCGCTTCTTAAAATTTTGGGTCCTGGAAAAGTCAGTCGGGTTTGCCGATGGTCTTCGTGATTGTTTGCCGTGACGTTGATTCGAGTATTTCCCTGAATGGGGGTAAAATCAGTCGGAACGCCCTCCTTTTTTAGGAGTTTTTCAATTTCATGACCGGTAGATCCTCCCAGAAAACCCAGGGCAACAACCGGGTGGTGTTTGAGGCGATGGGCAATTCTAGCCGAGTTGATGCCATTTCCTCCGGGATCTCGGCGGGGGTCAAACACGTAATTTTTTTCATTCGGAATCAAATGATGAACATGGCCTGAAAGGTCCAGGGCCGGGTTGGGTGTGATGGTATAGATCATGGTAATTCAGTTCCTCATGAAGAATTTTATCACGAATTTACCCTGCAGATGAATCCTCTGATCATGATAAAGTGGCAAAGATGGTTTCAAATCCCCCCAAAAAAATTCCCAAGCTCCACAAAATCAGAGAAAGCGCGTTATCGCGAAGCTGGGCATTGGCCAAGATTTCTATATCGGCGGGCGCCAAGGTCGCCACTCATGCCATGGGGTCGGTTTTTTCCCCCGAAAAGGATAAATCCGAGCGTCTCAAGGCACTATTGATGTCGCAGGTGGATCTATTGACGCGAGAGCTAGGTCAGCTCAAGGGGAGTGTGATGAAGGTGGGCCAAATGATCTCCATGTATGGCGAACATTTCTTGCCACCGGAGGCCAATGCGGTTCTTAAGTCTTTGCAAAGTCAATCTCCGCCATTGGAGTGGGCCGCGATCGAAAAAGTTTTGAAACGGCAAATCACCCCAGAAAATAGAGCTTTGGTGGAAATCGACCCTGAACCTATGGCGAGTGCTTCCATTGGTCAGGTTCACGCTGGTCGGCGCTGCAGCGATGGAAAACGCCTGGCCATGAAAATTCAGTACCCGGGCGTGGATCAAGCCATTGAGGGAGATCTCAAGGCCTTGCGCTCGATTTTTTCGATTGCTCAGCTGATTCCAAAAAGTCCAGCTTATGACGAGTTATTTAGAGAAATTCGCCAGATGCTTCATCAAGAGGTGGATTATCAGCGAGAATTAGCGCTTACCGAAGAATATCGTCAAGCGCTTCAAGGAGATCCCCGGTTTATTATTCCTGAGACCTTTCCAGAGCTCTCCTCGAAGCGTGTTTTGACGACTAGTCTTGAAGAAGGGCTGGGTGTGGATAGCCCTGAGGTCAGTGGGCTTTCTCAAGAGCGCAGGAACGCTATTGCCGAAGCGATGTTGGATCTTTATTTCAAAGAACTTTTTATTTTTAAGATGATGCAGACCGATCCGCATCTGGGAAATTATCGAATTCGACTGGGGGAGAACGGTGCCCCTGATCGGGTGGTTCTTTTTGACTTCGGAGCGGTTCGTAAGTTTCCTATGTCCTTTTTGGAACCTTATTATCAAATGGTGGTGGGATCCGCTCATCGAGACCCAAAAGTTTTACAAGAAGGTGCCAGAGTTCTTGGGTTTTTGGTCGATGGCGATCCTCAGGCCCTCGTTGATCATTTTTCGGAACTTTGTTTTTTGATTGGCGAACCTTTTGCCGGAAACTATGATTGGGGTTCGAGTGATCTTCCTAGAAGAGTGGCGACCCTGGGTGCCCAAATGGCTCTCCAGTTCCGGCTCCGGGCACCTCCGCGGGAAGTGATTTTTTTGGATCGAAAAATGGGTGGAATGTTTATTTTTCTTTCAGTTCTTAAAGTAAAAATAGATGCACGAAAAATTCTTGACCCTTACTTGGATCGTTTATTGAGTTTCAGAAAGGATTCAGATGCCAACCGTACTCCATCGTCTTTCCCAGTGGGCTGAGGCAACGCCACAAGCTCCTGCACAACGCTTTAAAAGAAATGGCGTATGGGAAACCATTACGGCTCAAGAGTTTCGTGACCGCGTTTACCATTTGGCTTTGTTTTTTGAAGCTCACGGCATGACGGCAAAAGATGTGAGCTGTATTCTTTCGCCGAATAATCCGCAATGGGTGCACACGGATTTAGCAGCGCTTTTGATGGGCGCTAAGTCAACTGGACTCTATCCGAATTCTACCTCCAAGGATATCGGCTATATTTTGAATCATACGGAAACCCGTTTTTTGGCGGTAAAAGATAAAGAATTTTTTAATAAGATCGACCGAGAAAAAAAAGATGCGACCGTGCTTGATCGTCTCAAAATGATCCTGGTTTTCGACGGTGATACCTCGATTTCTCCGAAAGCCGTGGCTTATGAGGCGGCTTTGGCCGAGGGTCGGAAAATCGCCTCAACCAAAGCGGGTAAATCTTTTATTGAGTACCTGAGTAAAGTCGATCCGAATGCGCCCGCGTTTATGATTTATACTTCAGGCACTACGGGCAATCCGAAGGGCGCCCTTCTTTCTCATGACAATCTTGCGTACACGGTAGATATCGCCGTGAAATATTGGGGGATGCCTTTTGCCCGAGGGGTGATGTTTTCATTTTTGCCCCTCTGCCATATCGCCGAGAGGCTGCAGAATGTGGGGGTGGGGCTTTCTCAACGTTATTGCGTGAGTTTTTGCACCAAATTTGACAATGTTTCGATGGAGCTCCCTGAAGTTCAGCCCACGCTTTTACTGTGCGTTCCTCGTCTTTGGGAAAAAATGATGGAAGGCGTGATGGCCAAGGTCGAAACTGGAAAAGGCCCAAAAAAGAAATTGGCGCTTTGGGCTCTGGATGTGGGAAAGCGCGTGGCAGAGGCAAAATACTCAGGTCGTCGGCCCAAAGTCATTGATTTTTTGCAGCTGAAAATCGCCGATAGGCTCGTGCTTTCTAAGGTGAGGTCTGCGCTGGGTTTAGGTCAGGCAGAAATGATTGCTTCGGGAGCGGCTGCTCTTCCGGCCCATGTGTCGCGATGGTTCCGTTCGCTCCAGCTTGAAATTCTCGAAGATTTCGGACAAACCGAAACCACTGGTGTGATCTGTATGACCGAGGTGGGAGTTGAGAGCGCTGGAACGGTGGGGCGTGCGATTCCTGGGGTGGAGATGAAAATTGCCGAAGATGGCGAACTCTTGACTCGTGGACGGCATGTTTTTAAGGGTTATTTCAAGGACGATGAAGCGACTCAACAGGCCCTTGAAGGGGGATGGCTTCATACCGGCGATTTGGGTGAATTGAATGAAAAAGGCTTGGTGCGGATTCGGGGCCGTAAAAAAGAGGTTCTTAAGACTTCTGGGGGCAAGATGATTGCGCCGCTTCCGATTGAAGAACAGCTCAAAGTCGCCACCGTGATTAGTCAGGTGTGTATTGTGGGGGATGGGCGGAAATACCTTGCGGCGCTTGTGACTCTTTCGGAGACGACGGTTAAGGAACTCAAAGAAAAGGGCACGCTCAAAGACAGTATGCGGGTCGTCAGTGATCCGTCTATCGTGGGTCAAGTTCAAACCCGATTTAACGAGGTCAATTCGGGGCTTGCCAGTTTTGAACAAATTAAGAAATTTGCCGTATTGGCGAATGAGTTTTCGATTGTGGATGGTGAGATGACCCCCACGCTTAAGATGAAACGTAACGTGATCGAAAGTCGCTATCGGGATTTGATCGATCAAATGTACACATGAGTTCAGTGGGT
>JBBCAV010000393.1:0-34351 GCA_051382305.1 Bdellovibrionota bacterium FG-2 | reverse complement strand
GAAGCTCAGATTAAAGTTCTGATTCTAAATAGAATGAGCTGCATCGGTATGCCCAAGTCACATCCCGCGACATAACCGTCCCGCGCCCATCCCCCCGTTTTGTCAGGGGGAATTACGCAACAACGCCGTTCGCGTTCCAACCGTTGCAGTTTTCGATATTCCAAGAATTCGTCCGCTCATATGCTCTGAAGTAAGGGCCGTACACAAACTCTTGTGTGCAACCAAGTCGCCAGTAAGATTATCAAATTCTATCACAGCAGGTGAGCGCAATAATTCAGCCAAGAGAAGTTTTCGGCACTCTTCGTCATCTCCGGGAAATGCTGTTGGCGCGCCCCGTTTGGGGGTAGCAAAAGCGGTTATTAGCTCACAAAGAAACGACTTGCCCGAGCCGAGCATATGCGCTTTTACATGGAACATCGGCGCTACGGGCAGACTTGGGCGAATACTGGCAGTTAGAATCGCATTTAGTGCAGCCGCATAGTCCGCATTACTCGCGAAACTAAATTCCGTGAGGAGATCTTTTAACTCTGCCATTGCTGCCTCCGCATCAGTCCGCGTTGGCATTGACGGTATCGAAAAGACTCGCGCATCAAACACGCCGAACATCGTGGTTTCTGAATCATAGCCAGCCATTGTCATCAGGCTACCATCAGGCCGCAAGTACGGTTGCCGGGCCAAGCCACGTATAACTGGCAGATGGGGGTAGCTTGTAGCATCGAATATCAGGCGTGCTTATGGCCGCACTAATCGCTGATGCAACTTTCGCAGCATTCCACGCCGTCCAGTATTCATCGACGGAGTCAATTTGGGGACCCAAATCTTGCTTCACCTTCTTCGTAACAGTGAACTTTATTTTGCCACCAACCCCCAAATGAGGGACCAAGCCCTTCCAAATTGTCGGACTTAGCCCGAGCTGCTCCAATCTACATTGAGCATACGATAGAACGGCTAATTGAAAAGCTCGCTGATCCTGAAGTGCCAACACAGATGAAGTAACATCTCTTGAAACCTCTTGCCCTCGCGGACAACCAAATAAAGCAGTCCCACCTTCAATGAGTTTTATGAAACCGCTCGCCTGACTTTTATCCACCAGAGCCTTGACAAGGTCCCCCACCTTCATGGCGCACTCACATTCCCTTTTGCAATATCCGAAATAACCCGCCCATGAGCATCGAGAGCCGCCCTCGCCTGAGTATCCGAAAGATGCGCATACACCCCTTGGGTTATCGCAAGACTTGAATGATTCAATACTTTCCCTATCGTCTGAAGGCTCTGCCCCCCTTGGGCCATCATGCTCCCGACCGTTCGCCTAAGATCATGCAGTCTCGCGTCTTCAACTTTTGCAGCCTTCCGAATTCGATACCAAGGCTTGCTGATATTGACGAGAGCCTTACCCTTCACATGACCTGGAAGCACATAAGGATTCTCGCATTCGCGAGGGATTGCTCGGAGAAGATCCAACGCCGGCTCAGATAGTGGAACGTAGTGAGTCCTGCCCGACTTAGTATCAGGGAGCCGGAGTTCCCGCCGCTGTAGATCCACATCCTCCCACTTGGCATTAAGAAGCTCGGATTTTCGAACCCCCGTAAAAAGATAGAGCCAGATCGCGGCACGAACATAAACACTCTGCTCGTCACCAATGGCTTTTGCCAGCCGAGGGAGTTCTTCAGAGGTCAGCCAACGATCTCTCTTCTTCTCGGGAAACTTGTCAATATCGCGAGCGGGATTCGGTGCCCCCTCGTCAAACATCCTCCAGCGCCTTGCGAGCTCAAACATCTTCGAAATGATCTCTAGAACTCGATTGGCCTCGTAAGGAGCTTGTTTGCCAATGCGAAGATGAAGATGAGCTACGTCTTCCGCGCTTATCGAACGGACCTTATGAGCTTTCCATGCTGGGCGGATAAAACGATCAAGGCGACGCTCATCTTCTTTCCAGCTCTTTTTATGAATCTTCGCGTGACGCTCAAGGTAGCTATCACAAAGATCACCAACAGTTTCTCCCGCTACCTCCCGACGACGATCTGCGAGCGGATCTTCTCCGTCTTTCGCACTCAGGTTCGCGCGAAGCGCCCGGTCCCGAGCCTGATCAAGTGTCAGCTCTCCAAAATCACCTAGGGTCAGCAGCCGCTTCCGCCCCTGGAAACGATAGCTCAAGATAAACGCCTTACGCCCTGAAGGATAAATGCGAAGTCCAAAACCACTTAGCGAGCTGTCCCATAGAACAAAGCGCCCTACTCCATCGCCCTCATACTTAGCCCGATCAATTACCGATTTTGTGAGTTTCATACTGCCTCGCTAAACCCATAAACATTTCGCACGCGCTGCCTGCGGAATTGTGAACGCACTGAGTTCACAATTGACGGCTACCTATCAACTAAGCCGCGCTCTCCTCGCTGTCGATCCTCAGCACTAACTGACTCCTCTTATTCAAAGCCTGAATCATTCTTTCAAGTTGATCCAATGTCGGGAGACGCTTGCCCTGTTCGTAAGCTCCCCAAGCGTTAGGAGAACTAGATCCCATCAACGCGGATGCCTCACGCACACTGATGCCTTTTTTTACCCGCTGCCGCCTCAACATTAAAGAGATCATCTCAGACGAGTCATTAGCTTCGAGAACGAAGCTATCCTTGCCAGCCGTCTTACCCGCTTTTCCCACCGTGACTTTAAATCCTTCTTTGCCAACAACGTCCTCGACTACTGTACCCGCAACTCGGTAAGCCTCGGTTTTCGATAGCCCCTGAGTCATCAAATCGAGTGCCGGAATTTCTACGATCCAAAATTTTCCATCTTTCCACATATGACCTTCGATTCGCATTTTACTTCTTCTCCTTCTTTTCGCCAGGGTAGTGCATTGCTGTTCTGAGAATCTTCCTTGCAGTCCCTTCAGGGATCTCACGATGCCGACCCACAGGCTCAATATCAGCCCCGTTAGTCCAGATGTCGTGATCCGACCCTGCTCGCAAGAAGTACCAGCCGAGATCAGAAAGCTTCTTTTCCAGATCCCGCTTCTTCATACAACTGTACACCTATTGTTGTACACTGTCAATATCGTGGGGATGCCGCCAATTTTGCACGCAGTGCTTGCAAAATTCGAAACACAGAAGAACAGAGGTCGATGTGAGTGAGTCATACCTGGTGACTTATAGATTCAAGTCACCAATAAGTGACCAGGAAACATCGAAATCCATGCTAAGTGGTGCAAAACAGTCACCTTTGTTTCCCATCTTTTCAGCTACTTATAGCAACGTGTCGTAGCATGTAGTACCCCCGCTTACTGGCTTCGAACCAGTTGGTCGGGAGTACGAGTCGCTCCGGGTGCGCCATTTAAAACTATCAAACTTTCCTCCTATTATCGAGCAGTTACACAGCTGCCCCCCAATGTCTCCCCAAAGAGACTCGCGAACCTCACGATGGTCAGCAGTTTCGCAGATAGGAATTTTCGGGGCGCTTAACTCCATCGATTCGGCCACTTAACCTCAAAACCAGATTCGGAGCATTTTCGCATTCTCGAAATGCTTTGCTTTTTGAGTCTAAACGGATATATGAAACTATATCAGTCAATAACTTACAGCAAAACAGGGAGAACGGTGCGACACAGAGGACATTTATCATCCGAAGAAAGAGGCTTGCGCTCCAAGCTGCTAAAACTTCTTCACGGCAGGGCATTAATCAGGGGGAGCTTGGTCACCATGGCTCGTACTTGCGGCAATCCTAATTGTAAATGTGCTGCAGGTGAAAAACATGTGTCGTTGTATTTGGCGACCCGTGTAGCGAAGGGAAAAAGAAAAATGATTTACGTGCCGAGTGCCTGGGAGGCGACCCTCAAGTCTTGGATCGCGAGTTATAAAGAAACCGAACAGTTGATGGACCGGGTTTCTGAAATTTGTCTCACGCGGTTTCTCGAAGCCAAGCAAGAAGATCAAACTGGATCTGAGCCTCCCGAAACGAGCCAATCATCACTCAGAAAGTAGATTGTCTGTTGCCATGATGGCTAGGTTTTGCGGGTATATTGATAAGGTTTTCGACTTCAAGGCTTTTGCGCATCAGATGACAGATGGACGAAAAAGGAAGTCCGCGCCGACGTCCGCAGTTTGGGGTGCGGTCTTTTGGATGTTCATTACTCGGCAGGGCAGTCTCAATGCTGTTGAAACAGAGTTGCGAATAAATCGCCGTTTTGTGGCGCTTGTGGGTAAAGAAAAAGTGAGTGCGGACACTTTAGGGCGGGTGTTTTGCTCGATGGATCCAGTGCCGCTGCGTGAGTTCCTTGGCTCCATCAATCATCATCTAAAGCGCAACAAATGCATGCGCACCCATCCTGGCATGCCACTCAGATTTGTGGCCGTGGATGGACACGAGTTTTTTGCTAATCGCTGCCGAAATTGCAAAGACTGTTCTGAACGTAAAATTGAGGTTAACGGAAAAGAAGTGATTGAGTACTATCATCGTGGGGTGGTTTGTCACCTTGTTGGATTTGAGATGGCGATCCCTCTGGATGTTGAAATGATCCTTCCCGGCGAAGGAGAACTGACGGCAGTAAAGCGTTTGCTGGAGCGTGTTTTTCAGCACTATGGACGATTTTTTGATGTAGTAACGGGCGACGCTCCTTACTTCAATGCCCCCTTTTTCAACTTCTGCCGAAAAAACGGAAAACATGTTGTAGCGGTCGTAAAGAATGAAAACCGAATCCTACTCAAAGACGCGGAGGGTGTGTTCCAAAACGTCGCGGCACAAGTGAAAACGGAAGGGCGAAAGACGATCCGGTACTGGGAAGCGGATGCCTTGACATCTTGTGTGGGAATGAATGAGCCTGTTCGAGTGCTTCACACCGAAGAAACCAATCAGAGGCGCCGTCGTCGAGCGGGGCAATGGATTGAGGGGCCGGAAATCACAAATTGGTGGTGGGCCACGTCCCTCCCGATATCACTTCTATCCGCTCCACAACTCTGGGCGGGGGCACACCATCGTTGGGACATTGAAAACGATCTATTTAATACCCTGGGAACACACTGGAGTTTGGATCACTGTTTTAAACACAATCCAGTGGCCATCCTCAATTTTGTATTGACCCTATTTATTGCCTTTGTTTTGGCTCAAAGTTTTTACTTTGGAAATCTCAAGCCGGTCCTTCGTCGCGGACTCACTCTCATTGCCCTGGCTAGGCAGCTTTACAGAGGACTCTTTGACGGAGCGAAATTCTCATGGCCATCTCCCCTATCCTCAGCAATACCCCCGTAATCGTGACTTGGTTTTCTCATGCGCAGAATGATCGGTAAGATTCCCCGCAGGAGTCA
Source organism: Bdellovibrionota bacterium FG-2 (assembly GCA_051382305.1). GTDB lineage: Bacteria > Bdellovibrionota > UBA1018 > UBA1018 > UBA1018 > CAIRTR01. The sequence goes on along the minus strand of JBBCAV010000393.1, from coordinate 29,060 downwards.
GGCCGCAGCTTGCCTTTGCCACAGGATGCGGGCAATTTTTGCGTCAAAAATACCCTGCGAAACTGCTACCCAATAGCTCCAAATTCGAAGCCAGGCCCAACGAGCCGCAACCACACTAGTTTTTGCTGTTCCCCGCGCCCCGAAAATTCCTATCTGCGGAACTGCTGCACGATGGTGCCAGACTTTGACTTCGGATTCGTCCTATGGTATAAAGACCATTAGTGAAAGCGACAAAGATCTTCTTCCAGAAATTAGTACTGAATCATCAGGACGGGTTACGAAGAGCCATCTTTGAAATTGTTATTTGGGAGGTTCCAATCACGAAACATTTTCCAAATGGCGTCAAATACCGAGCTTGGCTTTCCGAAAGTGGAGTCACTCTTTTCGGATTTGACAACCACAAACCCAAAGGTCCGCATCTTCATATTCGGAACAAAGAAGTAGGCTATGTCTATCGTGGACTCCGAGAGCTGCGCGAAGACATTGAAGCCATGATTAGACAGGAAGGATTTATTTATGAAAACTAAACGAGCAATGTTGATTGTAGAATCCCCGAAGAAGGCGATGGATCGCGCCTTTGGGGTACTATCAAAACCCTCTAAAAAGTTTGCAAATGTGACCATCATCAGCTTCCCGGACTTTGAAACATTAGGTCGGGTCATCACGGGTGCACGTATGGAACTTCTGAATGTGATTCGTCACCAGAAGCCCAAGTCCATTCAAGAGCTTGCCCGCCTTGTGAAGCGCGACTTCAAGAACGTTCATCAAGACGTGAAGCTTCTCAAAGAGTTCGGATTAATCGAACTAAAAGAAATCGGACCAAGGCGTGCGTCAGCCCCCCAAGCCAACTTTGCAGAACTGATCTTAGCGGCATAAATGGAATTGCCTGAATCACTTCGAAATACCATAGTCGACTTCGTCGATCTTAGATTGGACTCTCTAAGAACTGTGAGCGTCATTTGGCGCAAGCTTTTTTTAGTTGAAATTGCGGCCTGACACTCATGCCGCGATCTCCTGTTTTCTCCTCGCAGCGACAAACCTCTTCATCGCTTCTCGAAGTTCTTTCAAATGCTCATATCCCATCACTACTCGTAATCTGGGTTCAATCTCCAAGAGGGCCGTAGCAACCCAGCGCTGACGTTGATCACTATTTTGCCAACGACATACTCGGCCAGTATAAAGCTCCAACCCCTTGTTCACGTTTTCAATGCAATTGGTCGTCTTGAAACTCCTGCCCAACTTTTCAAACATGCCCAGGCGCTGCAACATCAGCGTCTCGTCCATGCCTTCTTCGAGACTTCCTACTGCCGAGATATTGATATCCTTAAGTTCTTGTTTGAGGGCGCCGAGGGTTTTCTTTGCTTGCTCATAGCTTGTCTGTTCGTAGGCAGCCTGAAGCCTTCGCTTCCATTCATCTCTGCGCTCTTTTGCGAGGTAACCAAGTACGTTTTCCCGCTTGTGCCACTGGCAACGGGCAATCAGAGCACTGTCGCCCATCACTTCACAAATACCCTTGTGGATGCCTTTGCCGCCATCGATGATAAATAGAATTTCTTGATCGAGATTGAGCCCGCGCTCCTTCAGTCCGTTTAAAAAAGCCTTGCCGACCCTGGAGTTTTCGGTCGAAGTCTCGACGAAGCCCAAGATCACTTTTTCGCCCGTAATCGTCACGCCCAGCGCAATGACCATCTCGTTTTCGGCAAAAAACTTGCCGTCGATGAATATGGCCACGATATCATAGCCTGACAGATCTCGATTCGAAAACTCTTCCAAACGTTTGGCGGACGCTCGGATAAACTTTCGAGATACCGAACTCTTTTTGATGCCAAACGTCTCGGGAATTTTCTGGGCAGCACGCTCGTATTTGCCCTGACTTATGCCGTTAATCACACGCGCCAACGCCAGCTCGTCCAAATGGCCGGGGTCCTGAAGCCGCCGATAGCTCTGAAGAGGAACTTCCTTGCCCGTCCGCATGTTTCTCACTCGTGGTACGTTTATCCTAAGCTTTTGATCCCCTAAACACACTGACCCAGGATTCTGCCCCCAACGCTTGTTATCGCATCCGGTCCGATCGTGGCGCTCACCTCCGACTTGCCTGCGCACCTCCTTTTGTAGCACGTCCTCGACAGCCTGAAGTCCAAGTGGGATAAACATTTGGATCATGGAGAGCCTGCTCTCACTTTCCAAGTCGGGATGCTGCACCATTTCTTCGACTCTCCGATTACGAACATTGATTCTCCGGGCTTCCCTGTATAGCTTGACGCTCATGCGTGACCTCCTTCGGTTTGGTTTGGATTCCTGGTAGAACCCACTCTAACCGCGGTGAGGTCATGCTGCAATTTCAACTAAGTTTAGCATTCTGCCGAGTCAATTCAATGAGCGATTGCGGTGGGAGATCTTTGAGCCCAGATCTAGCTGCCATCGCAGCATATCTCTGGATCGGGATCAAATCGCAGTACTTGGAAAGAGCAACGTCTTGGATCATTTCATCAGAATAACTGGAACCTTCAATGATTCGAGCGGGAGTGGGCGCCGTGACAATGCTGCCCTGGCATTGGCAGCGGTACTTCACTTTCTTGTTCAAGATTATCTCATACTTCTTCGGGATCACTGTAAGCTGCTCGGAGTCCTCCGTCATTCCGGAATCGCTCATCACATCATTACAGCAGGGACAATTGGGAGCGGGGCTCATCGTGATCACATGCTCTCTAACAGGGATATTAGGATATCTCTCACTGGGTTGCTTAACGCGAGGTTTCGCAGGAGGCTTTGGGGAGTCCTTTTTCTCAGGCTTTTTATAGCGCTCAGAACTGGCCCCATAAACTTCTTTTCTTAAAGACCCAAGTTATTCTTCCATGAGCAACTGCAGCTGCTCATCGGTGATTTTTAATTGTCTGAGTCTGTAGTTTTCCCGGATCACTTGGGTCAATGCAAATTCAAGAATAGTGTTTCTTTGAATTAGATCCTCTTTACTGAGGTATTCAGCTTTTGTTTTATTGTGGATTTCTTCGGGAAAAAGAGTGTTCATGAATAACTGCAGATTGAATTACATCGCCGCTGTTTGCAACTTCTGTTTTATCAAAAATGATTTTTACTGCGAGCGTGGGATTCAATCATGCCTCCAGCGCCACCACGCAAGTTCCCCCACCCAAGGCGCTACAGACAGAATTTTAGGATCTCGGCGTTACCGAAACTACCGAAGCCCCTGCGCAACGACGGCCTTCACAACCTGCATTGTTTCGGCGCTCAGTCTGCCTTGATATTCACTCCAAAGCGTAGCAGACTTTTCAAGACTGGGCGATTCTGTGAGCGAAAGTTCCGCAGAAATTGAGTTCTTGATCGCGTTGAGCTCATCAAGTTCAGAATTGTAAGTTTCGATGGAATTTGCAGAGAGCCCCAAGCGCTGAGCGCTCTCGGAACTCAAAGCTTGAAACTGAACATCTTTTGATCCGTCTTGATCTAAAACGAGTAGACCCACGGCTGCAACTCCGAGCCCTATGATTCCGATAAGCAAACCGTCATAGCTTCGGCTATCTGAAAACACCGGAGCATGCACCGACGTCAATCCTCCCGTAGCGATCAATGCACCCCCAACAATCATCACGGGGGAGGAGCCCCGTAGCAATTCCTACGATCGCGTGCGAGGTTTTAGGCGCAACTGTAGCACCAGCAAGCAAGAGCGAAGCAAAGACCAAAAACAACAGCAGATTTCTTAAACATTTTATCTTCTTTATAGATTGTGTCCGACAAACATTGACGCACCATGACAATGCAGCGAGTCATTCGCAAGCGTTATCATTAGATGACGGGACCGAATTGGCCCCCCCCTTGCTTAGTTTTACCCCAGGATACCCCTGAAATAACCAAGGACACCCACGAAAATGGCCTTCCTCCCCTTGTCCGAATATGCTGCCATCGGCAACCACGCTAGCACGGCGCTCATTAGCAGCCGGGGCTCCATCGACTGGTTATGCCTTCCGCACCTCGACTCTCCCAGCCACTTCGGTGCACTCCTAGACGAAAACAAAGGCGGGCGCTTTCAAATCTGCCCCGAAGGCGAGTTTCACTCTCAACAAAGATACCTCCCCCAAACTCAAGTTTTGGAAACCCATTTCAAAACCGCAACAGGCGAAGCAATCCTCCTAGATTGGATGCCCTGGGAACTCTCAAGCCTCGCCAAGAGAGACGACCCAGTGCTTAATCGCCGCATCGAAATGATCACTGGCAAAATCACCTGGTCGCTTCACTGCGTCCCGCGCTTTAATTATGGATCACACCCCGGAATCTCAGAACCCCTCTCCGATGGATTCTTGTTTCGCGGCGCTACTCCCGATGAATTAGGCCGCCTTCGGACCCAGCTGTCGCTGCGTGACGCCACGTCAGCGACCTTCAGCCTCGAAAATAAACAGAGCACTCAGTTTCAATGGGTTTGGGGACGTAGTTTTCGCCGCGCCCCCCATAGCTTTCCGGGACCAACCATTGATGCATGGCGAACCATTGCACACCGTTGCCAACTGCCAAGCTGCTTTTTTGCGGGCCCCTGGCATGAATGGGTTGCGCGAAGCACCCTCGTGCTACGCACACTTTTCTCTCCTCACACAGGAACGATCGCTGGGGCAGCCACCACCTCACAACATGACGATCGAAACGTGCAAATTCGCGACTCAGGACTCACTTATCAGGCGCTCAACGCCCTGGGACTTTTTGACGAAGCTCAGGCGCTTGGCCACTGGCTCCATTGCCTTTTGCTTCGCGATGGGGCCGAAGACCTTCAACCTGTCTATTCTTTGGATGGTGGACGGAAACTCACGGAGCACGAACTCCCCGATTTGATGGGCTACCAAGGTGTTCGCCCCGTTCGTGTAGGCAACCAGTCCGCCCGACGATTCCAACTCGACATCTACGGCCATCTCATGTTGGGGCTTTATGAACATCTCAAATCAAGGCCGCTGCTCACGGAAAAGACTGCGCAGAGGCTTGCCGAACTCGCCGACACGGTTTGTGAAATTTGGAAACGGCCGGATCATGGTCCCCATGAAGCGGTGGGACGAGCCGAACACTTTGTCACCTCCAAAATCATGTGCTGGGTTGCTCTGGATCGCGTGATTTCGCTCTACAAAAACACAAGCCGTTTTCCCTCCCGCCGCTGGATCGAAGAACGCGAAATCATTCACCGTACCGTCTGTGAGCAAGGGTACAATCCGAAACGCCGAAGTTTCATCCGATCGTTTGGGAGTTCGGAGCTTGATTCCTCCGTTCTGCTTATTCCGCTCGTTGGGTTTTTATCCATCGAAGATCCACGAGTCTCCGAAACCGTTGACGCCATTCAAAATACACTATCCCAAGGCGTTCTCATTCACAGAATCGAGGCCGCCGAACTCTCCTCTGGCAATGGCACTCTTCATATTCCAAGCAGTCTTATGCTTGCGGCGTGCATTGCACTCCAAGGAAAACCCGGCGAGGCTCGGGACCGGCTGGCGGAACTCTGTAGCTTCGCCACTCCGCTCGGGCTTTTTGGGGAAACACTTCACCCTTCGACCGGTAAAATCGGCGGAAATTTCCCCTGTGCAGCCTCCCACATTGCACTCATCAACGCGGCTCTGTACCTCGGCGTTGCCACGGGAAAATCCCTCACACACCTTAAACCGATGGCCGCACCCAAGACACTGCCAAAGGCGGCTTAGTACCGCTTGCAGCGGGCCGGGTTTTGCGCTATCCCCTCTCCATGTCCCTTAATAGGAATTCTCTCCTAAATATTTTCCTCATCGTCTTTATCGACCTTGTGGGATTTGGCATCGTCATCCCCATCCTTCCCTACTACGCGCAGACGTTTGGCGCCTCCGCGTGGGAACTGGGTTGGCTCATGACGTCTTTTTCGCTCATGCAATTTATTTTTGCACCATTTTGGGGCCGCATCTCCGATCGATTTGGGCGACGCCCCGTCTTATTGGGGTGCCTCGTGGGGACTATCATCTCCATGACGATCTTGGGCTTCGCCCACACATTACTCCTCCTCTTTATCGGACGCTTCTTAGCCGGAATTTTTGGTGCTAGCATCTCGACAGCCTATGCCTATATCGCCGACGTTACCGACGAATCCAATCGCGCCAAAGGAATGGGCATCATCGGCGCAGGTTTCGGCCTGGGCTTCATTTTTGGCCCAGCCATCGGGGGCGTTTTGTCGCAATGGGGCTATTCAGTCCCCATGTTCGCGGCTGCGGGACTGGCCTCGATCAATCTCGTCTACGCAGCCTTTAAACTTGAAGAACCAAAGATCTCCGAAGAGATCCGTACCCAAAATCGCAACCGACGTTTCGATGTGGCAGCCCTTAAAATCGCTTTCTCAGAACGCACGGAACGGATTGCTATTTTATTATTTTTTGGTGTCACCTTTGCGATGACCCAGATGGAGGCCATTTTCGCCCTCTACCTGAGCGCCACTTTTCACTACGATGCTCGCACCGCAGGGATGCTACTCGCGCTTTCGGGCATCATCATGGTCCTCATTCAAGGAGGCCTCATCGGTCGGCTCGTTAAATTTTTTGGAGAATCCAAACTTGTTACGGGCGGCGCGCTGCTTTGTTCAATGGGCCTCTTGGGTTTTGCGCTGGCCCCCGACCCCAGACTGCTCGTTGCGGCCCTCGTGATTATGTCCCTAGGACATGGACTCTTACACCCCACACTCTCCAGCCTCGCCTCGCGCGGAAGTTCGCGCGCAAACAAAGGCATTGTGATGGGCGTTTTTCAATCCGCCGGAAGTCTCGCCCGCGTGCTCGGGCCTCCGATTGCAGGATGGTTTTTCGATTCCGTGAGTCGGCGCTCGCCGCTTTTTTCGGCCGCCGCGATTACGGCGATCATCGGAGTGCTGGCGTGGGTGACGCTAATAAGAGCTAGCCATAAAACACTATAGAATCGGAATCCTAACCTGAATCTGCAACTCCACCGGATCTTCAGGATACGAGCGATTGTAAACTTCCACCGCGTGCTGCAGCCGAAGCTCATTGGTGTGCAGGGCCCCTAACCCAAAGAGAAACGAATTGCCCGCAACCCAGGCGCCCCCAAAAAATAACAAATCTCGAATGCGTTGACCTTTGGGCGAAAGCAGGGCTTTTTGAGACGGCACCATTGCGCCATCCCCATAGAGAAACCGATTGCTCAAAAAAACCGAAGCCACTGTCGCTAAAACACCAATCGTGCTCACATACGCATTCATCGCATTATACGCACGGCTCTTTTGATAAATATCGAGCTCAGCGAGGGCCTCAGGAGATTTTTGAAGAATGGGGCGAAGTTTTGCAGCATCTTGCCGAACATCAGAATCACATCCCAACTGCGCCCCCTGGTAGAGGAACGTTCGCTGACAACGAAACGTTCCGGAAGGATTGAGCCTCGGCATATTCAAGGGCGCCTTGGGAACCTTAGGAATTTGCGCTTCTTCTTTTTCGGCGGTTTTTTTGGAACTCTCCTGGGGAGGCAAATCAGCAAATCCCTGAGCGGGGACCCCAAAAACAATCAGGGCGAACACGATCCAGATCTGAACAGAGAGTGTCTTTAAAGTTACCTTAAACATTAGTAGGAAATTCGGCTCCCGATTCCGATAGTATTCATCTCAAGCATGTTATCGCGAATACTCTTTGATTGCCCGCTCACTGCTAAATTCCCAAAACTAGCATGTTCCAAATTAAGACTGATCGAGAACATGGGTTTAATCTGATACCCCAAAAGGAGTCGCCCGCCCCGCAACGCCCCATAAGTAATGTCCGTCGCCGGTATAAATGGGGGATTCGTGTGCCAACCAAAAAAATCAAGCGATCCCACAATCGAAAATGACTTGATATCCACACCTACGCCCAACCCCAAGGCTCCCCCTCGTCCCCGAAGGTCAGCACCGTCCGCGTTCTTCACCCCGTCCCCATCCGCTGTCACAAAATCCTCGGGGTTCGCGAACTGACCCAAAAAATGATACCCCCCCAACAAACCCAACTTCCCGGTAAACGGCGTGTCAAAGTACTTAGAAACCGGAAAGCGCCGATTAAAATTGGGAAAAAGAAGAATTGTAAGCGAAGTGGTTGAGCGCGAAGGATAATATCCATTTGAATTTCCAATAGAACCATAACCCCATGAAACTCCAACATCTAACCCAAATGTCGCAGCCCAGCCTACCGCCGGGAAAAGGGCAAAACCCAATACTGCAACAAGCTGTTTTATGCAACGCAACATAAACCACCATCCCCTAATTCGTTTTCTAGACATTAACACTGCAAGGGGCCATTCCGCCATTGTCGAATTAAAAACTCATGCTAAGGTGAGGCAGCAAACGAGTTCATCCAAGCGAATTCCATTGGGGGGAATATGGGACCGAAAACGATGAAATTCCGAAACAGGCTTACGCGTGTTTTCTTATTCTGTCTCGCCTATACCTTAGGCGCCACCTGGGGAGACTCCATGGCGCAGGCTTATCCGGCGCGATTTGGACTCTCGCCAGATAATTCACAGGGACTCCTTTTATCGGTCATTAATTCCGCTAAAAAAGAGCTCATCATTAACATCTACCAGTTTGACTCCCCCCCAGTGGCAAAAGCACTGATCAGTCAAATCAAAAAAGGTGTAAAAGTCGAGATCCTTATCGAAGGTCAGCCCGTAGGCAAAATCACTTCAAAAGGACAAGAGACGCTTCAATTACTTCGTACGGCGATGGATCGAAATTCCCCATCAAGCCGACTTTTCCTCATGACGAGCATGCCTAGTGAAAACACCACCGTGCAGAGACGCTTTGCCTTTGACCACGCGAAATATGTCATTGCCGACGGAGTCAATGTCCTCGTCTCCTCAGAGAACTTTACAGGATCAGGACATCCCAACGGCGGTTATGTTGGCAATCGGGGTTGGGAAACGGTGATCGAAAGTTCCGCTCTTGCCTCGAAAATGAGAGCGATCTTTGACCAGGACACCGATTTTTCCCCCGGAGACGTGATCGAATGGACCGGAGCCTCTGCGCTCCCCGCCCCAACAACCCCAGAATCAGCGGTAGCAGCCCCGGGCAAACGTACCCTAAAAGCCATCCCCATTGGCAAAGGCGATGTGACTCACATGGAAATCTTGAGCTCGCCCAACTCTCTGGAGGGTCTAGTTTCCCTTATGCGCTCCGCCAAGGATCACCTGGATGTGGAGCAGATGTCTCTGCCAAGCCAATGGAAGGACCCCACTCCCGTGCTCAGCCCGCTTGTTGCCGAAATGATTGCGGCAGCTCGGCGAGGAGTTTCAGTTCGCGTGTTACTCAATGACGAAGACGCATTTGGACGTCTTCTACTACTAGGCGCACAAAGCCCATCGCCCGAACCTCTGCCGGTTGCGACGAAGAAGCCCAACGAAATAACTGCGAGACTCCTTCTTCAAGCAGCGCGCTGTGAGAAGCTACCCCTTGCAGCCCGAATCGTGAACACACAAAACACTCAAATCTCCTACATTCATAACAAGGGATATTTGATCGATCGCAATAAGGCCCTTGTGAGCTCCATCAATGGCACGCGAAACTCCGTGGTTAATAATCGAGAAATCGCGCTTCTCCTGGAAAGCAAAGACGCAGCCCAGTATTTCGGCAAAGCTTTTGGTTTTGACTGGGATAGCTCGGCGGAACTCAGCCCTGAGCCCAATCCCACTCCTTGCGAACCGCTAAATCTTCCTATGAACTTAACTTCGCGGTTTTTTTCATTACCCAATTAGAACAGCTTGAAATATAAAGCCGCCATCTTGCGACTCAATCTACTTTTTTGCTCACTGGTTTTTGTTGTAAACGTCACGGACGCAAGTTCGCTTGCAGCTGAGAACATCTACACGCATGCCTTGAACGAAAGTCTCGCCGCAAACGCAAGCGCGCAAAGCCTGTTTGAATGGGAATCCAGCGGCCTCACTCCTCGCGATCTCTTCGCGCGTTTTCGGGCGCAAGCAGGGGCCTCGTCCGAGCTATGCGACGCCCTGCTCACGCTTTCTTCACAGGATCTTGCCCTTTTTGAAGCAGAGCTTGAATCTCCGCTGAACCAAGAACGATGGCCCTGCTCGGAAAACCTGCTAGAAAAACTCAAGAGTCATTGGAAGAATACCCACAAAAATACCCGAAATAAGATCCAAACTCTTGATACACAGCCCTCACTTCCCCCAGACCCGGACGCCCATCGCCTTCCGAGTCTCGAAAAACAAATCGATCCATCTACGACGGGCTCGAGAACAACAACGGGGGGACTTAAGCGGGGCGAAATAGCCATTACCCTCGACGACGGCCCCCACCCCACTCGCACGCGCCGCATTCTCGCAATCCTCAAAAGCTGGGGCGTTCGCGCCACCTTTTTTGAACTCGGGTTTCAAGCTCACGCTCGCCCGAAAGTTTCCCAAGCCGTACTTGCCCAAGGCCACTCCATCGGATCACATACTTGGGACCACCCCAATTTGCCCAAACTCGCCGAAACAGACCTCCCCGGGGCGTTTTCCCAAATTGATCGGGGCCGCCGCGCCGTTGAGGTGGCAATCGGCGAAACTTTTCCATTCTTTAGGTTCCCCTATGGAGCGACAAACGAGGTTTTGTCAAAATATGTGGCCGAACAGGGCCTCGTCAGTTTCTTTTGGAACATGGATTCGATGGATTGGAAGCTAAGAGACCCAGCCGAGCTTCTAAAGAATCTCGTTACAATTCTTGACCAAAACAAACCAGGAACGATTCTCTTTCACGATATTCACGAACAAGACGTCCTGGTGATGGATGGTTTTCTTCAGGCCCTTAAAGATCGCAACTACGCAACTGTGGTCTTTGTTCCCCAAAAGCTTTCCGCCCCACTTCCCTGACACCTTGCATGTCGGAGTCGATAGGCGTATGGGTAGGGCAAACTCTCATTTTGGAGGATTTATGATTTTTGATAACGTACTTCAGATTATTGGCAACACCCCTATCGTACGGCTCAATAAAGTCGCGCAAGGCATCACCGCCGAGCTTTATGCAAAGCTTGAATTCACAAATCCCGGCGGCTCCATCAAAGATCGCATCGGATGGTGGATGATTGCAGACGCTGAGAAAAAAGGCCTAATCAAAACGGGCGGCACTGTCGTCGAATGCACGAGCGGCAACACCGGAATGGGACTTGCGATCGCCGCTGCGGTTAAAGGGTACAAATGCATATTTGTACTCCCTGATAAAATGTCCTCTGAAAAAATCCAAAACCTGCGCGCGTTTGGCGCAAAGGTCGTGGTTACTCCAACGGCGGTTGCACCCGATGACCCGAAGAGTTGCTACTCCGTTGCTCGCCGAATCGCACGAGAAACACCAAACTCAGTACACCTCAATCAATACGATAACCTTTCGAACCGAGAAGCGCATTACAAGACGACTGGCCCCGAAATTCTCAAACAAATGCCTGACATCGATGTCCTCGTCGGAGGCATGGGTACTGGCGGCACGCTGTGCGGAGTGGGTAAGTATCTCAAAGAACATCGCCCCTCTGCTAAAATCGTAGCCGCCGATCCGGTAGGCTCCATCATTTACGATTATTTCAAGACGGGAAAAATGGAGACGATCGCCAAAAGTTACAAAATTGAAGGCATTGGTGAAGACTTTATCCCAAAAAACTTTGATTTTTCCGTCATCGACGACATGGTTCAAATTGAAGATAAAGAATCCTTTATCGCCACCCGCGAGCTTCTCACTAAAGAAGGAATCTACACCGGATGCTCGGCCGCAGGAGCCATGGTCGGAGCGATTAAATACATCAAGGCAAACTCCGAGAAACTTCGCGGCAAGAAAGTGCTCGTTATTTTTCCGGACAGTGGCAATCGATATTTATCCAAAGTCTTTAATGACGATTGGATGCGCGAAACTGGTTTCTTGGATGATGAGTCCATGGGAACAGTTTCAGATCTCCTCCACTTTTCACCGGGTCGTCACGGAAACGTGATCATGGTTCAACAATCCCAAAATCTTTCGACTGTGATTGAAACGCTTCACGAGAAAAACATCAGTCAAGTGCCCGTAATCGACAAAGCCGGTTGGATCAAAGGGATCGTAACCGAAGGAGCACTTCTCTCGGCACTATACAGCGGCAAGATGAAGCCATCGGACAACATCGAATCTCTAGTTGATGCTTCGGTTGAATTTGTCACTCCCGAAGATCCGATCGAAAAAGTCTCACGCCTTGTCACTTCAGGAAAAACAGTTCTGGTGAACAATCCAGAAAAATCCGGTGAAATGCTGGGAATTATCACCAAAATTGACTTACTTGCCTACTTAGGAAAACGCACATGAAATTTGGAACACTCGCAATTCACGCTGGCCAGGAACCCGACTCCGCTACCGGCGCAGTCATGACCCCTATTTATCAAACCAGTACTTACGCTCAGAAGTCCCCGGGCGTTCACCAGGGGTACGAATACTCCCGGACCGACAATCCCACACGGACCGCCTATCAAGCCTGTGTGGCGGCTCTGGAGAACGCGAAACATGGGTTGGCCTTTTCCTCCGGCCTTGCCGCAATGGATTGTATTCTCCACACACTGAGGCCCGGTGATCATGTCGTGGCCTGTGATGATGTTTACGGCGGGACTTTTCGACTTTTTGATAAAGTCTATCGTAAGCTTGGTATTGAATTTACGAGTGTGGATCTTTCAGATTTGAGCAAAGCGAAGGCTGCATTCACACCAAAGACCAAGCTCTTGTGGATGGAGAGCCCCACCAACCCGATGCTCAAGGTTCTAGATATCGCTGCTCTCTCCCAAATCGCGCGGGCGTGTGGCGCGGTTTCGGTGGTCGATAATACATTCCTAAGTCCATACTTTCAGAAGCCTTTGGACTTAGGTGCCGACATCGCTCTTCATAGCGTCACCAAATACATTAACGGCCATAGCGATGTGGTCGGCGGAGTTCTTGCGACTTCCAATACCGCGCTCTATGAAGAGCTAAAATTCTATCAAAATGCCTGCGGAGGAGTCCCGGCTCCAATGGATTGTTTCTTGGTGCTACGCGGCCTTAAAACCCTCCATGTCCGCATGGAACAGCATGCGAAGAATGCGATGCAAATAGCCCGCTATTTAGAGGCTCATCCCCGTGTCGAGCGCGTGATTTACCCTGGACTTGAGTCACACCCTCAGCACGCGCTTGCTCGAAAACAAATGAGTGGCTTCGGTGGGATGATCACATTCTTTATTCGAGGTGGCTTGAGCGAAGCTCGTGCGTTTTTGGAGAAGGTTCAGATTTTCACACTCGCTGAGAGCTTGGGCGGGGTCGAATCCCTAATCGAGCATCCGGCGATCATGACTCATGCGAGTATTCCCGTGGAAACACGCAAACAGCTAGGAATTCATGACAACCTGATTCGAATCAGTACGGGGATTGAAGACGTCTCGGATCTGCTTGCGGATCTTAAGCAAGCGCTGGGATAAGCCATCAGTGTTTCGGGTGAGTAGCTTGAAGGGTTTCGTCGCGGTCCCCGCTGGATATGAAACGATCGAGCACGTCTTGGATCGAAGACATGGTGGCTGATTGCACGAAATCCGGTTCGAACACACCCCACGAACAGAATTCAATATCCGAACTATTGCGTTGAAGATGATTTGTTAAATCAAAAAGCATCTGTGAACCTTCACCACTTCCTACGAATTTATCTTTGACGGAAAACTTATTTCCGGCGATTTGAGTCGCCAATAGAAAACGTCCATCAATGATGTTGATCCGCACTCCTTGCGGCACCTGCAGCGCGACGGAGCGAATCAGCTTTCCAGAAGTGCGTTCGACAATTTTAAGAGTTTTCGTCTTTGAATCGTATTCGGCCAAAACGTAATCCAATTGTTCAGGACTCGCTCCCATGCGCCAGATTTTGTAAGTCTCAACGAGTTTTGGATCAGCCTGTTCAACAGTTTGACCAATCATTATTTTGTCTTGATATTCGCGCAGCCTGACGCTCAAATCACTCAAACTTAATTCGACACTGACCCGCTTCTTGTTATTGGCCTTGAGCTCAAGATTGACCCGATCTCCAGCGCGTTGATATCTGAGGTCCGTAAATCTCCCCTTTTTTAGAAGGCCCGAGGCGGACTTCAAATCTGGAGACAAATTCCATAACGCCCCGGACGGAACGATCAAATAAGTCCCACTGTTCACTCGCTCAAGCTGAAAACCTAGCCGTTTCATCTCCTCGGGAAGGTCTTGGACTTCCTTCTCTTGGGCAGAATAGGACAGAGAGCCTGTGACCATCATGAAAAAGAATGCGATAAAGGTAGAGTATTTGCCCATCGTTAAGGTGCCAGACGCAACACACGCGCGTCCACATCGAGCACCAACGCTGAACAATCCTGCGCCGGCGCATCGTCGGGATCGGTATATTTAGACTTCACCCGATAGACCATTTCGTTGAGGGAATCCTTTGTCTCCTTTGCGCGCCCTTGTTTCAGAAGTGATAGCATTCCCTCCACGCCTTGTGTCGAATCGATAAATCCATCCGAGACCAATACGAGCCGGCTCTCTGGATGAAGATCTAAAACGCCCTCACTGACTTCAACGCCAGAAGAGGCCTGCGTAATCACGCCCCCCTGCGCGGAAAGCGGCACAAAATCTCTCGAAAGCGACGAAGAGTAGAACGCACACGCCGCCCCAAAATTGACATAACGCAATTTTAGGTCTTTTTTAGTCAAAACTCCGTAGAATAGCGAGAGATGATCCTTCTCACCCATCGTCAGTTTCAGTTCCTGTAGAATCTTTTGCATCGTCTCAGCGGCCGAACGCGCACTATCGAGACTTAGGCGCACCACCACTCGCATGAGAACGGACATTACCGCAGTCGATAGTCCATAACTCGACGAATCAGTAAGAACTAGCGAAAGAACATTTCCATCTTTTGATTCTGCCAAATCAAAGAAGTCCCCGCCGGAGCGCATCCCCGCGAGGTAACGACTCTGAACTTTGAAACCTTTAAAATCAGGGAACCGAGTGGGGAGTTTTGCTTTCTGAAGACGCTCCGTAAGCTTCAGGTCTTCGTGAAGCGATTCCATCAGTTGCGAAAAAGAGGTGTTCAGAGTAGTCACTTCATCCCACATCAAAATCTGTCGATAGCGATGAATTTTCCCTACAACCTCAAGGGCCCGAAAGGGATATACAAGCAAATCATCAACCTTCCCCTCAAAAAGAACTTCGGTTGCTTGAGTGCCGGGATTGCTTGCTTCGTGAACGAGCAAAAAGACAGCGCGCCCACGCCGATCAATTCCATCCAATACCGAATGAAGGTTTTGAACATTGCCATCCACAAAGAGGATCTGCCCGTAGGATTTTTGCGTCGTGGCCGGCTGAACACGAAACTCGGCCCATCCTTCCAATGCTAAATTAAGATCGTGAGCAAGGCGCATTTCTTCCATCGCATTTTTAGCTAAAACGCTAAGTTGTAATCCCATGATGACCATCTCCCACTGATTCTAGAATGCTAAAATGCCGCAATCCGATATTGAAACAAGTAGCGGGTATCTTGCTGCTCGTGATAAGTCGTGCCGATATCTTCGCTATAATACGTCAGCGAAAATTCACCACTCTTTTGGCCTACACCAATGCCAGCAGAAGGATACCCGCTCCCATAGCCGCCGCGCAAAAACAGAAAATTTCGAATCGAATACTCTACCCCAAAAGCGGCTCGTCCCAAGGGCGTAACTTTCGATTGGTTTGTCATATCCCGATATTCGAGTACGAGATTGAAAAACGAAGTCGCCGTCGCTTTGGGCCGAACACTGACCGACACATCAAACGTCGTCGGCTCCGTCAAGGGGACGCCACTGGACTGCGTGGCAATTTTATAAATCGTTGTCGCCGAATATTTGGCCCCCCCCAAGTTTCTTCCCACGAAATTCAGGGAGGGAAGATAAGAATAGGGCAAATTAATCGCGATTGCCGCATTATGCGAAAGCGCACTTCCTTGCAAAAGGCCCACATTATATCCAAGCGGTGCTGAATCCGCAGATGTGAACACGTCCCCTGAGGCCTGATTCACCCACTGCAAACTATACCCCACTCTCACGATGCCCGATGCGAGTCTCGCCGAAGTTCCGGCGGCAGGAATCAACTGATAACGCGACTTATAATGAATCGTAGTCCCATCGGAGCTCGCACCAAACTCTGTTTGCGCGAGCATTCCCACTGTCAAATAGCGAGACGAAAAGGCCGGTAGCAGCGCGGCCCCTGAGGAAACATAGGTTCCCGGACTTTTCGCAAGCTCGGGTGCATACTGACTGAGACTGTAAAGTTTATAGGAATCGGCGCTAAAGGTTTGAAGCAAAGACCCATTGCCAAACAAAGACAAATTCATAGGATCAAAATGAGCGCCTCGAATTTTTGCCAAGCCCGCTGGATTTGAAAATAGCCCCGAAGCCCCATCCTCACCCAATGGCAAATAGGCATCCCCTACGGCTGCGGCACGACCAGATGTGTAACGGGAGCCTGGGACAATATCTTGACGCCCAAACGCATTGAGCGTGATCGATACGCCTAAGATCAGACTTATTACCATTCCCGTCATTTCACGGTTGAAGAGCCTTCTCACAAGCTACTCTTCGGATAAAACTCAAAAAAAACTTAATTCCTGAAAAACTTAATTCCGCCTCAATTTTTCAACCCTTTGTTCCGAAACGCTACTTGATGGGTGCACCAAAACTCAATTCGCCAATATCGCCCGTTGCCACCTGGGATGAAGTACCCGTTTGGGCTGATTCCGTCGCTCAAACCCTGCTTCAAGCCCTGAAGGAGCGAGATCCCTATACTTTTGGCCACTCACTTCGAGTCGCCCATCATGCAAGCCTTCTATCCAAAGCTGCGGGACTTAACGAGTTTGAGCAACGAATTGTTGCGATGTCGAGCATGTTTCACGATCTAGGAAAGCTTGGAATCCCCGATAGCATCCTTTTAAAGCCCGCACGACTTTCTGCGCATGAAGAAGCCCTCATGCACGAGCACCCCCGTAAAAGCGCGGAAATTCTCGCCCCACTTTCTCATGTCCCATTTTTTCGCTCCACTCTCCCCGGAATTCGTCACCATCACGAACGCATGGATGGGGAGGGGTATCCTGATCGCATCAAGGGAGAAAACATCCCCCTTACTGCACGAATCATTCTCATTGCGGATACTTTTGACGCAATGACCACTAATCGACCCTACCGAAAAGGCCTAGCTACCGAAACTGCCTACAAAGAACTCAAGCAGTTCTCAGGCCGCCAGTTCGATTCCCATCTCGTGAAAATATTTCTCGGGGCCCACCCCGAGTGGATTTCCTATGAAGAAAGCATTTCTGATGATTTTGTCGCTGCCCGCTTTCGACGAGCCGCCTAGGTTTGCGACTTTGCACCCAAGACTAAAGTTGAACGCGCGAGACGGCGGCCATCATCGCTGCTTTGTCGTAATCTAGGCCCGAAAGCTCAAGCCCCTTCCAATGCGCAATGATTGGATCATCAATATTCTCGGTCTTCTTGAAGTGATTCGCGATATTAGTGCCTAGGCAAACGAGATTCGCTAACTGATACAAATCCTTGTTTCTCGACTTGAGAATGAAGGGTTCATGATGAAAAAGAATCGCCTTGCGAACAGGCCGAAACATCTTAAAACACTGGAAAGCAAGCCCCCCTAACGTAATGTGATTTAAGCCAAAACGAGTCGTCTCCGCGAAAACCCGGACAGAGCGGGTTACTCCGCTTTTTTGACAATCCTCGACAAACCCCATGTAGCCTGGGACCAAAAAAGCCATTAACACTTTGCCCACATCATGCAGCATGCAAGCAGGAATCAAAAAGCGACGATAGCCAAAGTCGGGAAGATCCTGCGCAAGCTCGATGGCAATCTGAGCCGTACGAAATCCGTGCCCCCACACCTGCTCAATGAGCCCCACGATCTTAGCTTTATCCTCGGAGTACTCATTCGCAATCATCATGAGCATGTCAAAAATAACACCCGCTGCAAAAGCGATATCTCCCTCATGAGACTTTCGCGCCGTCAAAGCATCATCCGTCTTCACGGCGTATTTCAGAAAATCCTTCGGAGAAAACCCCACCTTCCCATCTTTTCCCACAGGAGGATGTTGACCTTTGATTGTGCGAAACAATTGCAGACCGACAACGAGAGCTCGCGTATTTTGCATCCCCATCAATACGACGCCAGCCTCCAGAGAAGGGGCTTCTTTAGCCCCTAGGGCTTTAATTGCCTGTGCGACAAAGCTCTCATAATAGGGGTTACCCTTAATAATCTCGGCGACTCGCTCCGCATTCACATCCGGGGCCGAGAACGCATCCAGTAGCCTCCAACTCGTTTCATCTAAACTAATTCTGGGAACGAGTTTCCAGTAAAAGTCCTGAAGGGGTTGAGGCACTTCCAAGGCCTTAAAGGCTGGCACAGCCAGGACAAGATCCTCCACCAGCCGACCAGCTTTTACTACCGGCTGGGCAGCCTTTGCGCCCTGCGTCACGGATTTATTGGGAACAACTTTTTCCGCCATAAGAGAAGATTAACACCCTCTACACAAAGCATGGTAGAATTTTATTAACATAGTTATGAAGATAATTGTCCAGGGAAAAGGCAGTATTACGATTCTAACGATCACAGAAGCGATCGGGCGCGAGCATGTGACCGCCCTCAAAGCGGGCCTTCAAAAACTAATCAAAGCGGGAAAACAAAATATTCTACTGAACATGACCGGCTCAACGCCCACTGACTTTGCCAGCCTCGACGTCATGTCTGAAATCAACTCGCTTGCCGCTTGGGCGTACGATCAAAACGCCGCCGTCGTAGTCACCTCCCCCATCAACGAAATCGCGCAGTTCCCTTCACTCCAAGAAGGGATCACAGCCCTCAATTCGCCTAACATGCGCAGCATTTTGGCTGAAATGGCGCTTCAAAGCCAGGTGCGCGCCCTTGAAGCTAAAAAAGCCGCCTTGGGTAAAAAGTATAACGATCTTACGACCTCTAAAGACACTTTAGACATCACAACCCTCCTCAAAGAAAATACCGTCGCTCGCAAGCTCGTTCGAAGCCTCGAAGAGCAGGTCGTTAAGCTGCTCAAACATCGCACTAAGCCAGGGCTTTCTCCTAATGCCGCCGCAAAAATGCGCGCCGTCGAGAAAACTGCCGTGACCGTACTAGAGCAAGAAGGGGTTCTCAAGGTGCGTGCATAACATGGCCAACCCAAAAGCTCCCTCTGCTAGCTCGCCTGCACCCACTCCGGTCGCCGAAACCGCTCCCAACAAGATCCAAGAGCTAAAGGCCCAAGTTCAAACGCTTCAAAGAGAAGTGAAAACCCTAACGGGAAAAATTGCGAATCGCAACCCGGCGACTGCCACCAAAGTTAAACAGGAAAATGAGAAACTCATTGCGCGAGTGGGAAACCTTCAAAAAGCGCTCTATGCGTTGACCCTCGAATCACAATCCCCCAGCGCTCCGGCAGAAGATGACTTGAGAACAGAAATTTTACGACAAGCAACCCTGCAATATTGCAAAAAAGCAAATGTGGACCAATCTATATGGAAAAATATCGCGTACTAATCATTGAAGACAACCCGGACACTCGTCGTTTCTTAGAAGCCATGCTCAGCAAGGAGTTCGATGTTATTACTGCTGAAAATGGTGTGATCGGAATCGAATTTGCCCGTAACAAAGCACCCGATCTCATTCTGCTGGACATTGTACTTCCAATCCTGAGCGGCTACGATGCCTGTAGCCTTCTCAAAAAAGACGAAAAGACCAAGCACATTCCTGTAATTTTTCTATCGGCAAAATCCAGTGTAATGGATATTACGCAGGGGCTATCCAGCGGCGCAGATGACTACATTCCCAAGCCCTTTGACTACAAAGAACTCCTTGCGCGTATTCACTCCCGTCTGCGAAAAAATGCCGAGGCAACGGTTCAGCCTATTCAAGTGGGTGAACTTCGCATCGATCCCTCAAACCGCGAAGTCACGTTTGCTGGAAAAAAGGCGCTACTCACTCTCACGGAGTTCGACATCCTCCGATGCTTAGCAGCCAAAGCGGGATCAGTCGTTTCGCGAGAGGATATTTTAAAAGACGTTTGGAAAGACGAATCCCACAAAACGAATGATCGAACAATCGACGTCCATATTCGGGCGCTAAGAAGAAAAATTCCACTTCTTACCAAGCACGTCATCTCGATTTATGGTGTGGGATACAAATACGAAAAATAACGAGAGCGCTAGTTCTTCACTTCAAGCCGCTCATCGAGATTCGTAATCTTGCCTTCTTCTACGACGACCTGAACCGTCTTTTCCATTCCTAAAACAGAATTTACAAGCCGGATACTCAAAGCACCCGCAGGCATTTTTTCCTGCTCAAAAGGCGTCTTCTTCACAAACAAAAGTTTCCCTTCCAACGAGATATTCGCTTCGGCACTCGGCGTAGTGTGAATAGTTAAGAAACCCACCCTCTGGGGCTCAAGCGCGACATCCATCGACCACTCCTGCAAACCCCCATACTGCCTTGACTCGAGAACAAACTCTCTTTTCAAAGGCTTAAACCCGGGCCGGTCCACAACAAGCTCCAGTGGAGAATCAAGCGAGACAATCCTCGAGGGATTCTTATTATCAATTACCACCCCTCCCAACATTATCTGCGTTCCCTCCGCGCCTGGAACGACATTAAGTCTCAACAAGAGACTTTTTCCTGGAATCAAAGCCTCCTGCGCACCCGCAGGGGCCCCCACAGGCACCGCCGACTTTGAAACAGACGCGGTTGAACGTTCTGGCTCACCGACCGGCTCAGTGACAGGCGCCGAAGTCGCATGTTTTACCCCGCTCTTTGATGGAACCATTGAATCCACTAAATCTGAAACCACGGGCACACGAATTCCATACTGAGGGCCAAAAAGGACGACGCCTACAGCCCCGACTGCTGCCAGAAGTGCTATTTTGCGAGACCCAGCCCAAAGCTGAGACCAAAACACAGAAGGCCCGCGCGAGGAACTCACTCGCTTGGCAGACCCCATCCGAGCACTCGGGAACGTTCCCGATCCCTGAGCGCGAGGGGGGCTCATCGGACTGAGTCCAGTACGCGTATTCGATACACCAGAAGTCCCTCGGACTTGGGAAGCGCCCGCGCGGCTGGCCTCCATCTCGACTCTCGGTCCCCTCCCCGGAGTCGCCAAGTCTGGCACGACTTGCGCGGTTCGCTTGGACTCCAGAACCGTCCTAGTTTCTTCCCGTCGAGGCGGGCTTTCGCCCAGCACTTTTGTGGCGCCTTCAGCAACTTCGTTACACAAAAGTGCTTCAGCTTTATCGTTAAGTTTTTGGATGCGTTTGCGATCTTCTACAATATCGTTCTTAAATAGATCCTTCGCATAATAGGCAAGATCCGACGGATTAAACTCCGCCATGTAACTATACAAAAATTTGTGAAGCGCGCGTTGCAATTCTTCCGCCGTCTGGTAGCGCTTATCACGATTCTTAGCCAAGCACTTCAAGACGATGTAGTCCAACTCTTTGGGAACCTTGGGGTTCAACGTCGAAGGAGGCTTAACATAGGTCTGACAACTCTCAATGAGTTTCAAAACCGCGAGATCGCTTTCTCCCGCGAAAAGCTTCTTTCCCGTCAAAAGTTCCCAAAGCACTGCACCCAAGGCAAACAAATCACAACGTCCATCAAGAGACTCGCCACTGATCTGTTCAGGAGAAAGATAACTCGGCTTCCCCTTAATGACACCCGCACGCGTGGATTCGAGATTCGTTGTCGCTTTGGCGATCCCAAAATCGATAACCTTGACGTTGCCTTCATACGAAATCAAAATATTCTGAGGACTAATATCTCGGTGAACAATGTTTAGGGGCTGCCCGGAAAACTTATCTTTAAACGCATGGGCATAGTGCAGACCCGATGCGGATTGCTCGATCACATAAGTGGCCAGCTCGACCGGAAACGATTGTTTGAGTTCATTGAAACGCGAGAGAAACTGACGCACATTTTTGCCATCAAGATACTCCATCGCGATATAAGGCTGCTGTTCTTCTTCACCAAAGTCATAGAGTTGAACAATGTTGGGATGATTAAATCCCATCGTGACCTTAATCTCGGAGCGAAACATTTGGAGAAACTCACTATTCTCCCCTTGTCCCGCCTGAATTCGCTTGATCACAATGAGTCGGCCCGCACCATCAATCGTCGCAAGCCGCGCACGAAAGATTTCAGCCATGCCCCCCTGGGCAAGCTGATCTAGGAGAAAATATCGGCCAAACTTCTTTAATACATCCGCCATGGGGACCCAACCTCGTATTTAAGTATCGGCACGATGGCGATAAAACTATAGGGCTAACACCCACCCCTTAACGCACCGAGTAACTTCGGAATAAAGCCCCCGAACCCCCCATTAGACAAGACCGCAATCAAATCACCAGGCCTACCTTGACGCGATACAGCGAAAACTCCTTCTTCGACTGTAGCCATAAGTTCGGCTGCAACTCGTTTAGCCCGAAGATCGTCCACAAGTTCCGCGCTCGAAAACTGATCGGATTCCGATATTTTAGTCTGATCATAGGGCGAGGAGATAAAAACTTGATCCGCACTTCCAAAAGCCTCGACATAGTCTTTCTGAAAAATCTTTCGACGCGACGTGGCACTGCGGGGCTCAAAAACCGCAACGAGCCGTCTCTCCGGATAACGAGCCTTCAAGGCACGTAGCGTTTCCCGCACTGCGGTTGGATGATGCGCAAAGTCATCGATCACCATCACACCCCGCACCTCCCCCCGAAGCTCTTGCCTCCGCTTTACCCCCCGAAATGACGCCAAGGCACCAAGGACCTGATCGGAATCCATCCCCAAACCCTGGCACTCAATCCACACCGCCATCGCATTTAAAATGTTATGCCGCCCTGGAATTTGAAGCGCCACCTGGGCCACTCTTGCCCCATCTTTCTTGCGATCCGTAATTTCAAATTTCGTCTGCCCATTCTCCTCCCGAATGTTCTGCGCAAAAAATCGCGCCCCCGTTTTTTCATCACTTCCATAGGAGAGCACTTCACAGCGTGCCTGCGCACACAGTTTTTGCACTACTTCATAGTCCCAACAGGCAATGAGTCTTCCTTTCGTATCCCGCATGCGTACCAGCAAACCTTCAAAGGCTCGAATCACGGATGCAAAATCGGGGTAAATATCCGCATGATCATACTCAACCGAAGTCAAAATAACGTCGTCCGGCAAGTAGTGATTAAATTTGGGAACCTTGTCCCAAAAAGCCGTATCGTACTCATCGCCCTCAAGAACGAAGTATCGGCCCGCCTCAATTGAAGCGACATTAAAACTAAACGGCAAATCCGCCGACACGCCCCCCATAAAATAACTTGGATCCTTCCCGCAACTCACCAACACATAAGACAGAAGGCTTGAGGTCGTCGTTTTTCCATGCGTCCCCGCAACAACCAGATTTCTCGTTTTCTGCAAAAACAAAGCCTCCATGGCTTCTGGCAAAGACGCGTAGGCAAACCCACCTTCAATGGCTTTTTGACTCTCAGGATTTGAGCGTGAAATCACATTTCCAATCACCACCAAATCAGGCGGCTGCGCGAGATCCGTCAGGTTTTCCGCACGATACCCCTGAAAAAGTTCAACGCCTGCATCCTTCAATACGTCGCTCATCGGGGGGTAAACATTTTGATCACTGCCCGTCACGTGCACCCCTTGGCGCTTTAGGAACGCAGCAAAAGCCCCCATGAGTGTCCCACAAACTCCGATGATATGAACTCGCTTAAGCGATGCTAATTGGGGCAAGGGTTTCTTAGAATTCATCTTATCTCCTTGAGATCCTGCCTTAAGGATCGGTGAAAAATGGGGCGAAAAGCGCGGATCGCGATATTCTCGCGAGTCGGATGCACGCGATTGGTTAAAAGTACAACGGCCAGCTCAGCCACGGGATCAATCCAAAGCGAAGTTCCTGTAAAACCTAAATGGCCTACCGAAAGGGGAGAGAATAACTCACTGGCGGAGGCCGTGCCATCTCTACTCGGCGTCTCCCACCCTAAAGTTCGCTCCGTATTAAGACCACTCCCCTCACGACTCCAGACTTCATTTCGTGTGCGACGAGAAACAAACCCCGAAAACCAACCCCGTGCGAAGCGTAATAAATCCTCCGCGCGTCCAAACGCACCGGCGTGACCACTGTAGCCCCCCATAGCCCAACAGTTTTCATCATGAACTAGGCCCTGCAAAATGGCCCCCCGCCATCCACTATTCTCAGTCGCGGCTGCGCTCTTGAGCGGTTGGCTAGCACTCATGCGCGTAACCCGCCTAAAAAAAGCGCTTTCAATATTCATAGGCTTCCACACATAGCGCCTCACCGCTTCGTCAAAATCAAATCCCGTGACTTCCTCAAGGACAAAACCCAAAAGCAGATGTGAAATATCTGAATACAACGTGCGCTCGCCCGGAGCACCCTCAAGGTCGGCAGCAAAAACAAGTTTGCGCATTTCCGATTGGCGCACACTCACTTCCACGTCCTGAATCGCCATGGGCGAAAACTTCCTGCACAACTCTTCCCAAAAAGGCTTCCAGGCCGGAAACCCTGCCGTATGGGTAAGCAGATGGCGGAGCTCCACTTGGGGATATCTAAACGCCGGCAGAATCGATTGTATCGGTGTATCCCAGCGAATCCATCGCCGATCCACGAGAAGAGTAGCTAACGCTGCCGTCGCAAAAACTTTTGTAACACTGGCCAAATCAAAAACTGTATCCACTTCCATAGGCAACATATGGGGAACCAGACTGCGACTGCCGACAGCTGAAGCCCTAAAAACATCGGGCTCTTTTAATCGCCAAAATCCTGCAACCATTCCTGGCGTTACACCGTCTGCTACAGCTTTTCGCATTGCTTCCCAGGTCCTGGGAAACGTGCCTTCACTCAACTCAATCATGAACCTCACCTTGCCAATTTATCGGCGCTCCGCTAGAAGTCTTGTCCATGCGAAAAGCCATTTTGATTATTTTTACATTATTCCAAACTCTATTCCATACCCATCCGGCCTTTGCCGTAGTTTTTGGTAACCCCAAATTCCTAAATCCCGATGAATTTCTTGAAAAAATCAATCTCGACGCGTCGCACCCAGCGCACGCATACTCCGATGAAATCAAAAAAGCTCTCGAAGCGGTCGTTCTTGTTGGCGGCCGCGGCAGCGGCGTCATTGTTTCACCGAAGGGCTTGATGATGACCGCCCGTCACGTCATCGCGGACATCTATGATATGCCTACTTCGAATTGCGAAAAAATCCCGCTTTTCTTCCATCACGAAGAGGTGAACGGCATTTTACAGAAGGCGATTCCGCTTAAATGTGAGCGCATTTTGATCAATGACTTCTCCACTGATTACGCACTACTCGAGATTTCTCGCCCCGATGGCGGCCCGCTCCCGTTTGCAGAACCCGAGCGTGACCCCGGCGCCCTGAGCGTCGGAATGCACGCGATCATCGCCGGACATCCTCACGCTGCGAGTTTTGAAAAAGGCGTTAAGAAAATCACCGATGGGCCGCTGGTCGCCTATTTTCCTGAGCATGCGGAACTCCCCCACTTTATCCATCTCATTGACACTGAGGGCGGAAATTCCGGAGCACCCGTACTCTCCATGCAGGGGAAAGTGATCGGAATCCACTTCCGCGGAATCCCAAACTATGGCACCGATGTCGATGTGGTGATTGACGGCAAGCCTACGAAGATCCATCGCTTCAACGTAGCGATTCCGGTGCCGTTTCTGATCCAAAAACACGGCGGACTATAGAGCCTACCACATCAGCGTGGTATACGTTTCAGCAATAATTTTGGGCTTACCCGCTTCTTCTGCGACGTAGAGGATCTTCGTACCGCGAGAACGATGCCCCACGCCTCCACCTTTGAGCGTAGAGTGATAGTTTTGCGTAAACGTTATCATCGAATACTTCGGATGCCGATAATAATGAACGCTCTCGGGCCCGACCTTGATCGTGCCATAAACCGAGTTCAGATTTCTCTTATACCCACGCCAAGCTTTCTTACTCATCCCCTGGGCCGAAAAATCGGAGTGGTAATGATCAACATAGGAATCAATATCTTTGTTCTCCCAGGCCTTGATCCAACTTTCAAAAAAGTCTTTCAAAGCCCCCCCGACTGCGGGCTTCATATATTCATCCGTTAGCTCGGCGAAAATCAAAACCGGTGTAAGCCCCAAACGAACATAAGGCTGAATCTCTTTGATCTCTTCGTTTTTTACAACCACACACCCCAAGCTATCGTAGTTCTTATTCAGCCGATCCGGTTCATTAGTCGCATGAAGCATAATCGACGAACCTTTTCGGCCTGCAAGTTGATCGTAGGTGTTGGGATAATTGACATCAAAAGCCATCACGCCAAATTTCTTTGGCAGCTTCGGAGGAGTCAACCGCGCCCTAATCGTATAGATCCCCTCTGGCGTCTTGAGATCACCCTCGTCCTCTTTGTCTCCTTTTACCTGCCCCAAAGTCGCATGATAAGTCTTGACGGTTTGATAGACGCCATCCACATATTGAGCCAAATAGAGGGTATTGGTTTTCTTATCGACCAAAATAGCAGCAGATGACAACGATTCAGCTGGAAACGCAGCTTTTTGCGGCGAAAAAGCGAAAATTGAAATGAAAAAAAGAAACGTTACAAAGTGATTCTTGGATACATTTTTTGGCACCAGGAAATCTTAAGTAATAACCGCAAACTATGTCAAGGACGATCCCCGAAACGAAAGCTCCAAACACGACCAAGCGCCTCAAAAATGATCCGTTTATTCATCTTAGAATGTCCTACCTTGCGATCCTCGAACACGATAGGAAACTCGGTTACCTTAAAGCCGTTTCGAAAGGCACGATACTTGAGCTCGATTTGAAAGGAGTAACCGTCCGACTTGAGCGACCCGAGATCGGTCTTTTCCAAGACCTTCTTATGCCAGCCGTTAAAACCGCCTGTGAAATCCCGAATCGGCGCACCCAAGATCGTTCGAGCATAGATACTACCACCGCGACTCAAAATCTTACGGCCCAAACCCCAATTCACGGTTCCGCCACCGGGCACATAACGCGACCCAATAACCACATCGTGAGTTTTCAAGAGTTCTAACATTTGAGACAGGTGCTTGGGATTGTGAGAGAAGTCAGCATCCATTTCAATGAATGCTTCAAAGCCTCTCTCAAACCCCCAGCGAAACCCAGAGATATAAGCCGGTCCCAAACCCATCTTACGTTCGCGGTGCAAAACATGCACGCGAGACGAGGTCTGGGCCAACTCATCCGCAAGCTTTCCCGTTCCATCCGGCGAATTGTCATCGGCAACCAAAATCTCGACTTCCGCTGGGGTTACCGCGATTACCGCTTGAACAAGCGCCTTGAGATTCTCGATCTCATTATACGTGGGAATAACGATCAGTGTACGCACTTTACCCTGCTTAAAATGGGCTTAAAATGGAATGTCGTCTTCAGTAAACGAAGGCGCACCCAAGTCGGGAGCACTATACCCTGAAGGTCCTGAAGCGGCGCCCCCAGCGGCCATAGGCGCTGTCATGGAACCCTGAGCAGCATATTGAGGCGCAGTGTTGGACTCAGCATAATTGCCGTTCCCAGCTGTCGGACGATCGCCCGCTCCAGCCCCTAAGAACTGAACAGTTTGCGCCTGAACTTCAGTCGTATATTTCGTCTGGCCATCTTTATCCTGCCACTGACGAGTCTGAAGGCGGCCTTCAAGGTAAACCTGACGACCCTTGGCGAGATACTGGTTGCAAAGCTCAGCGAGCTTGCCCCACACCACAACCTTGTGCCATTCGGTTTTGTCCTGTTTTTGGCCCGATTTATCAACCCACGATTCATTGGTCGCCACACTGAAATTCGCTACTGCTGCCCCAGAAGGCGTGTAACGGACTTCAGGATTTTGCCCCAATCGCCCCACCAAAATAACTTTATTTACTGACATGGGCGGTAACCTAGCGCCCAATATCAATCCATGTCAAGCGCCCTCTGCCAACTTTAACGAGAGGGTTTTCCCGGCTGCTGCGCGCTTGGGGCTGCCGTCGCCACAACAACGGGGGCAAATTTTGAAGTCTTTGTATTCAAAGCGTTTTTATTTGGAAAAGGAATCCCCTTCTCCTCAAATTTCTTACGCCAAAACACATCCATCTCTGACCGCGCCTTTTGAACGTCGACCATATACAAATAGGGGTCAAACGCACAATGCGGGCAAACCAGCGCGGAGCGAACTCTTAATCGGTAATAGATCTCAAACACGGTCCAAATCGGAACAATGGCAACAATGCCTTTCCATTCAAACCAGGGCCACGTCACCAGGGTAATGAAGGCCGTACTCAAAAATACCTGTGAAATTTGCTTAAAACCACCCGGCTTTGACCGATAAGGCACCCTGCGATCGGACTTGCACACCGGGCAATAGAACTTCCACAGATTCGAATATCTCGGTTTCCAGAGAGTTTCGATATCGATTTCGTTCAAATCCTTTGAACTTACCTTCTTCATTTGACCTCCGTCACTCTAAGATCTAGCATAATAGAAATCACGATGCGCTCCAAGCTCCGCCTTCCCGAATTTCGCATTTCTCCCTCACCTGACATCGATTTCCCCGAGGTTTGGTGTCGATTTATTGACGATACCCTTCCGGGATGGGTCAAGAATCGCTACAGCCCAAATCCAAGGTGGAAGGACAAGCCTTTTTCGATGGAGGACGTTAAGTTCTTCATCCCGAGTATCCGTAATCTTTCCGATCTTTTCACCCGCCAATTGGGCCGATCGCCCGGCGCCTATTTTCAACAAGCGCGATTTAGATCTGCGTATCTGCTCTATTTTCTGCCTCTTCAGGCTTCGAAATTTATTTCACTTTTTTGTCAACACCCCGAAGCGCTGCGAGCGGCACTTGCGCACGGGCGCGAAACTAATGTTCTCAGAGTGGCGGACCTTGGGTCCGGCCCAGCTACTGCATCACTGGCCTTTTTAGCTTGGCTCTCCGAAACCCCTGAGGCTTCCGGAAAAAGCGAAAGCTCCAAGGGTATCCCTCCAAAAATTGTTTTTCATCTTTACGA
>JBBCAV010000392.1:0-16810 GCA_051382305.1 Bdellovibrionota bacterium FG-2 | reverse complement strand
CTTGGGTTGAGCACAACGGCATCAGATTAGCTCGTCACAAGGACGATATCGCGCGCTCAACAACGCTTCACGAGTGGATTTAGAAAAATATTTCGTACAATCATTTCTGCACAAAAAGTGTGTCAACATAATTTTTCAAGTTTTAAAAAAAATGGCTGACCAGTTACACTTGGGGATGGTACCACAACCCCAAGTGTAACTGCTGTCTCTGTCTCTTTCGTGAACGCGGGAGTGTTGGGCGGAGGCGCGGGCGCTTCACATAGTTGTGCGCTCGTCAGTGGAGGTGTGAAGTG
This sequence comes from Bdellovibrionota bacterium FG-2, assembly GCA_051382305.1. GTDB lineage: Bacteria > Bdellovibrionota > UBA1018 > UBA1018 > UBA1018 > CAIRTR01. The sequence continues at coordinate 16,517 of JBBCAV010000392.1, read as the reverse complement.
CTGGGGGCAAAATTCCAGTGGTCAGTTAGGAAACGGATTACTGGCGAATTCGCAAACCCCGGTTCAAGTCACGGGTCTTACGTCGGGAGTTCAAGCGCTTACCGCCGGTGAAAATCACACGTGCGCCCTTGTACATGGCGCGGCGCAATGTTGGGGCGCAAATTCTCAGGGACAGCTTGGCAATGCGACCACAACCGACAGCCTTACGCCGGTCACGGTACGCAATGTTGCCAATAGCGCCAGTCTCGCCTCTGTCGGTGCTTTGAGTGTGAGGGGTTCTCATAGTTGTGTGGTTTCAAACGGCGCCGCATTTTGTTTTGGAGATAATTCGATGGGGCAGTTGGGGAATGGTTTGTTCACGAATTCTTCGATTCCTGTGGCGGTTACAGGCGCAGCTGCGGGTGCGCAGGCGATGGCCCTCGGAGGAGCGCATTCCTGCGCGGTGGTCAATGGCGCCGCTAAATGTTGGGGCTATAATCATTTTGGACAAGTCGGAGATGGCTCAACCGTGAATAAAGGAACTGCAGTTTTGGTGGTCGGGCCGTTGGGAGTGGGATTTCTCTCAATTGATGTGTCGGCTGTTTCGGCAGGGGAGTTTCAGAGTTGTGCGCTTGTTGGAGCTTTGGTGAAGTGCTGGGGAAGAAACGGGTTCGGGCAGTTGGGAAATAATTCACTGATCGATAGTTTGGCGCCAGTTTCAAGTGTGGCGCTTCAGTAGTTTTTGATAATCAAAGGGGAGGCTCCCATCATGAGAAACCTCCCCTTTGTAAATCGTATCGCAATAATCTAACTTAAGAACAGTACTTAGGACTCAGACTAGCTCAGCAGTTTCAAGGCTGCTTGAGGATTCTGATTGGACTGGGCCAAGACCGCGATGTTGGCTTGTGTAAGGATGTTGCCCTTCACAAGTTCACTGGTCTCTTCAGCCATATCCGTATCTCGGATTCGGCTGTTGGCGCCTTCTAAGTTCTCTCGGTAGTTCATCAAGTTATTGATGGTCGATTGTAATCTGTTTTGGAGAGCGCCAAGACCTGCGCGGTTTTCATTGAGGCGTTGGAGCGCGGTGTCCAACATTTCCATGTTACCTTGCGCATGCTCTTTTCCTAAGGTGGACACACCGTCGATTCCTAAAGAAGCGAGAGTGGTCATGCCTTGAGCAGAGTCATAGGTGAGGCGATCGAGATCGGGGTTGTTGTTCACCCCGATTTGGAAGTCGAGTTTTCCAGAAGTTCCGTTGAGGAGCTTCATTCCGTTGAATTCGGTGGAATTCGAGATTCGCGAAATTTCTGATTTGAGGTGCTGAACTTCTTTGTCGATGAAAGTCCGCTCAGGAGCACCGACCGTATCAGAAGAGGCTTGAATCGATAGCTCTCTCATACGAATTAAGATGTTACTGACTTCGTTCATCGAACCTTCAGCCACTTGGATCATGCTGATCCCGTCGTTGGCGTTCCGGTTGGCTTGCTTCATACTTCTGATATTAGCTTTCAACTTTTCGCTGATGGCTAATCCGGCGGCGTCATCGCCTGCGCGATTGATCCGTTGACCAGAAGACAAGCGCTCTAAAGACTTCGCTTGATTTGCGTTGTTTTGACTCAAGAAGCGCTGGCTGGCCAGAGCTTGAATATTAGTTGCGATACGTAGTCCCATGTAATCCTCCTCATGGTTTCATAATTGGTCCTCCTTGAAGTTTTGTTTCCGTTAGGCCGGCAATCCCTGCCTGCTTACAACTCACTCATCGGTGAAATTCTTGCCGACTTAAGTTTTTTTTTAATGTTTTCAAATACTTATACCGTACTGAAAATGTCGGACTTAAGTCTGACTGAAATTGTTTAATTTTAAAAACGTGTGGTTTTCCAGGGGAATTTGAAATTGTCAGAATTTTTTCCAAACATTTTTTCGCAGAATTCCGATGAGTTTTTGTATGAAAAAAAATATTACCATCGTTTCAATTTGTTCGCTTCTGGGGTTTTCAGGGTTCGGTTCGGGCCCTCATCCAATGAGTAATGATCAATGTCGGGCATATTTTAGCACATTAGATGGGCGTACTTCGCAATCAATTGCAGATCTCGCTCCTTGGTTGGACAAGAAGGGGCGCGCTCCTGCCGCCGTAAAGTCAGCAGATCGCGAGGAGTGGCGTAGATGGGCAATCAGAGAGTTGAAGGAGTTACAGCTTCTCTCTGATGATGCGAAGGCCTTGGGTGGTAGACCTGAGTTTCAAAGGTTGCTCGCAGAGATTTCAAATGAGATGGTTCATTTTCATGGTCAGACGAACGTGGGTGGAGTCCAGAAGATGTCGGACATCTTAGAAGGAATTCGGGCGCGCATTCGCAAAGCTCTTTTGAAGGGGAGTTGCACCTGACTTTGGAATTGTTCTCTTAGCTATCCGCGGCGCGCACACTAAGTGCATGAGTACCTTCGGGGTACTATGCAACTATCTGGGCTTTCCGAGCATGTAGCGCGTCAGCGGCTAGAGTTAGAGGGCCCTAATGAGCTTCCAACAACGAAGCCGCGCCATTTTCTGGTGCTTATAAAAGAAGTGCTCTTCGAGCCCATGGTCACGCTGTTGCTGGGCTGTGGTGTGATTTACGTACTCCTTGGCGATCAGCAAGAGGCGGCCATGCTTCTTGGGTTTCTGGGGATCATCATTTTTATCACCCTCTATCAGGCGCGAAAAACCGAAGCGGCACTTGAAGCGTTGAGAAACCTGTCAAGCCCGCGGGCGCTCGTGATTCGCGACGGGCAGAAGAAGAGAATTCCTGGCATTGAGGTGGTTCGAGAGGATCTTTTACTTTTGAGCGAGGGGGATCGAGTTCCTGCGGACGCAAAAATCCTAAATGTATCAAATCTCGTGGTAGATGAGTCTCTTTTAACTGGGGAATCTGTGCCGGTGCAAAAAGAGGCTCATGCTTCTGTTTTTGCCGGAACCACGGTCGTGTGCGGACAGGCGAGTGCCCAAGTGTTTGCCACTGGAGTAAAGACGGAAATCGGAAAAATTGGAAGAGTATTGGAGACGGCGCAGCCCGGAACAACCCGGTTGCAAACGGAAACCCGAAGAGTTGTAAGAATTCTCGCGCTCGTTGCAGCCGCGCTTTGCGTACTCGTGGTGGCGGTCTACGGGATCACGCGACAAGATTGGTTGGGGGGATTTTTGTCGGGGCTCACTCTTGCGATGGCCATTCTTCCTAATGAGCTTCCGGCAGTGTTGATGATTTTTTTGGCGCTGGGGGCCTGGCGAATTTCGCTGCGCCATGTATTGACACGGAGAATGCCTGCCGTCGAAAATCTGGGATCGGCAACTGTGCTCTGTGTGGATAAAACGGGCACGCTCACGATGAATCAGATGACGGTGCAGACGCTTTTTACGAACGCTGTAGGCGGCGCGACGGTTGAACTTCGGGCGAGAGAGCACAAAGAGCTTCCTGAAGAGTTTCACGAATTGGTCGAATTCGGAATTCTAGCCTCAAGTCCTTCCCCCTTTGACCCTATGGAAAAAGCAGTTCATCAAATCGGTGGGGAGTACCTTGCCAAAACCGAGCATCTGCATCCTGACTGGAAACTGGCGAGAGAGTACCCTCTCTCTTCCGCGACGCTCGCGGTGAGTCACGTCTGGAAAATGGATAAGCAAATCGGCTATCTCGTGGGTGCAAAGGGAGCCCCAGAGGCGATCATGGACTTGTGTCATCTAGCACCGAACAAGGTCGCAGAGATTTCAGCAAGGGTCGAACAGTTTGCCAGGCGTGGACTGCGTGTCTTGGGGGTCGCGAGGGCGAACCATTCTTCGGAGAAACTGCCTGGAGTTCAACATGACTACAATTTTGAGTTCTTGGGACTTCTGGGGCTTTCTGATCCCGTGCGCCCCAATGTCCCCGAGGCGATCGAAGAATGTTACCTGGCGGGAGTTCGGGTTATCATGATTACTGGCGATCACGCTCATACGGCGAGTAGTATCGCGCGGGAAATCGGCATCAAAAACGCAGACGATATCATTACCGGGCCTGAGCTTGCAGAGATGGATGAGGGGGGTCTTGCGCTTCGACTCAAGACCGTGAATTGTTTTGCGCGCATGATTCCAGAGCAAAAACTTCGACTCGTGCAAGCGTTGCAAAAAAACGGTGAGGTCGTGGCAATGACGGGTGATGGGGTGAACGATGCGCCTGCTCTAAAAACTGCACAAATTGGCATTGCAATGGGGGGGCGAGGGACAGACGTCGCCCGCGAGTCGGCTGCATTGGTGTTGCTGGATGATGATTTCACCTCAATTGTTGCGGCCATCCGCACGGGGCGCAGGATTTTCGATAACTTGCGCGGAGCGATGGCCTATCTTTTGGCAATTCACGTGCCCATTGCAGGGATATCGATCCTGCCAGTTATTTTGAAGCTTCCGCTCGTCCTTCTTCCGGTACACATCGCTTTTCTGCACTTGATTATCGAACCGGCTTGCTCCGTCGTTTTTGAAGCCGAAGAAGCGGCCGCCAATACGATGCGGAGAAGCCCTAGGCCGGCAAGCGCGGCACTTTTTTCTAAAGATCTACTTTTTCCCAGTCTGATTCAGGGCCTTGTCGTCTTTGGAATTGTCTTGGGTGTTTTTTTGATTGCGCTGCATCGAGGGCAACATGAGAATGAGGCACGGGCCCTGACGTTTACGATGCTTCTTTTTTCGAACCTTGGCTTAATTCTCGTGAATCGATCCTGGTCGCGGACCATTCTTGAAGGCCTTAGCGCTCCCAATCGCGCGCTCTGGTGGGTACTTTCGGGCTCAGTGTTGTTTCTCGCTTTGGTCCTGTATGTCCCTTATGTGCGAGATGTTTTCCGCTTTTCATTTCTTCATTTAACGGATTTGGCGATCTGCTTTGGCGGCGGACTCCTAAGCATTGCGTGGTTCGAAGGTTGGAAATACTGGCGAAGAAGAAGGCCGCATAAGGCTATTTAGGTCGACTTCATGAATTCGCCAATCGCAGTATACGCCTCCTTAAGAACGTTTTCCTCAGGCAAGAACACGATTCTAAAGTGCTTGGTCCCAGGTTTTTGCCCAAATCCGCTCCCCGGAACGGTGACGACGCCTGTTTCTTGAATGAGCTTCGCGCACCACTGATCGTCCGTGATGGAGAGGTTCGTGAGTTTAGGAAACGCATAAAATGCTCCCTTGGGTTTCACGCAGGAAATTCCAGGAATCGCGTTCAGCATCTCAAAAGTCATGTCCCGTCGGCGTTTGAGCTTCTCCATCATCAGGGGCAAGTGGGGATTGCCACTCTGAAGAGAAGGCGCAATCGCCGCCATTACGGGGTGAGAGGCGCAAAGACGCGCGCGCGTGAGTTTTTGAATCGCTTGCACGTAATCCGTAACTTTTTCAGCAGGGCCGGAGACAATTCCCCACCCCATTCTCAGGCCGGGGCCGACATAAACTTTCGAGAGACCATTGAAAGTAATAGCCGCGACGTCAGGGTTCAATGCGGCAGTGGTCACGTGTTTTTCGCCATCAAATATAAGTTTGTCGTAGATCTCATCGACGAATAGCACGAGATTGTGTTCGGCGGCGAGATCCGCAATTTTTTGCGCCACTTCGCGAGAGCAGACCGAACCCGTTGGGTTGTTGGGGTTGATCAGCACAATCGCGCGTGTGCGGGAATTGATTTTATTTTTGATATCCTCGGGGTCAGGTTGCCAGCCGTTTTCTTCGTCAAGGTAGTAGGGATTGGCTTCGGCCTCAAGCTTGGATAAAACGGCGGTGTATAAAGGATAGCCTGGAGTGGGGAGTAAGACGTTGTCGTCTGTGTCCAAGAGCGCGGTCAATGCAAGCTCGATTGCTTCACTGCCGCCGTTGGTAATAAAAACTTCTTGAATGCTTTTGATTCCGTTGGCTTCAGCATCTTTTTTGATAGCGGCGATCGCCTCGGCTGTTCCAGAGGACGGCGCGTAGCCTGTTTTGCCCTCCTCAAGGGCTTTTATGATATTTTTGATGACGAAATCCGGAGTCTTAAGATCAAAGAGGATGGGGTCTCCGATATTGAGATAAAGAAGTTTTTTGCCGCTGGCCTTCGCCTTTTCGGCCACCAGCAAGATATCTCGCACGGCGTATTTGACGTTCTCAGTTCGCTTTGCCGGTCTTATGGCGGTTTTCATTTGCGGGGCCCTCTCTATAGTGAACCCTTCTTAACACGCTAAAGCGGAATTCTCCAGGGTTGGCGTTCCGTCATTTGCGTGGCTGGTAGTGTCACAAAAAATATAAACTTTGGATACAAGTTTTTCGGGATTCATCTCATAATCATTCACTGGGGGATGGGTTGCTGTGAAAAATTCTCGTCTTGTAGTTGTTTCGTTGGTGTTTCCTGGGTTGTTTGGGCTTATTTCGCCCGCTTTTTCAGCTTCGAAAGCTAAACCGCCTGAGGTGCTCGCGTCTCTCGCTTCGCCCTCGCCGTTAAAGGCTGAGGCGATCTCTCTTTCGAAAACACTAGAGCATCAGTTGACGGGGCTAGGTCTTGAGGATACCGCGAAACAGGAACAGCTCAAGCTGTGGGCTAAAGAGTATTTAGTTTTTGGACGCTCTGCGCACTCTTCACGGGGTAAAAAAGCCAAAGCGGCTCTGCCTTCGTGTGTGAGTTCAAAGATTGAGAATCCTTTTTGTGATGTGTTTGCGCAGCTTGCTTCGGCTTCGTCGACTCGGCATGCGAGGTCTTATGAGTCGAAGTGGGTCAAAAAGCGCAATCTGCAGCGCGTGAAGAAAATGATTCTGCAGCGAAAAATCGAGGCCCTTCAATCGGTGCCGGATACGCTTTTGCTAAAAGCGATGGGTGAGGTTTCGGATTTTGCCAAGATTAAAGTTCTTGCTGAGCAGGTTTTGGCTGCGAAAGATTCAATGTCCCCCGCTTTGACCATGGCCCTTGGGGCCCGCGCAGAGGGTGAATTTCCGGACACCTCCGCCCGTGCCCTTGCGGTTGTACTCTATGATCGCGCGCGGGTTGCTGGAAAAGATTCTGCTTCTACTCGGGCGGCCTATCGGCTTGCGATGATTCATATCTGGGAATCGCGTTGGGGCGATGCGCTTGCGGTTTTGACGGACCTTGTGTCACGTCCTGAGGCGCAAGATTATCGCTCGCGCGCGTTATATTGGCGGATGGTTGCAGCAAAGCAAACCAAGAATCTAGAGCTTGAAGAGAACTCTCGCGTTACTTTGATCAAGGAGTTTCCGCTCTCCTTGCACGGAATGTTGGCGGGAGCGACCGCGACGGCTTCGCCTTCCGTTGGAATTCATGACCCAGAAATTTGGTTTCGTTCGCTTGCACGTCCCGAAGTGAATTCATGGATGCGAGCCGCTGAGGCTTTGAATCTCCTTGGCGAAGAGGATGAGGCTTTAGATGTTTTGGAGGCCATGCGGGATCGGTTGAAAGGGACAGAGTCCGCTTTCCAGCTTTATTTTGCGGTGATGCTCATGCGTTCCGGTGAGGTGATTCGCAAGTTTCAAGTCTTGGCTTCTTTGTTTCGGGAGAGCCCTGAGTATATTTCGAAGGGCACCCTCGAAATGCTCTATCCGATCAATCGCATGGAACTTGTGAAGAAGGTGGGCGCGACCTCGAATTCTGGTTTGGATCCCTATCTCCTGCTCTCTTTGATGAGACAAGAAAGCGCTTTCAACATCAGAGCGAAAAGTACCGCGGGCGCGATGGGACTCATGCAGCTCATGCCCAAAACGGCAAGGAAGATGGAGCGTCGAGTTTCTCGCAAGCAATTGTTTAATCCCGAAATCAACGTTCGCCTTGGCGCCAAGTATTTTGGTCAGCTCCTCAAACAGTTTAACGGGGATGTAGAACTTGCGCTAGCCGGTTACAATGCAGGACCCGATCGGGTGGACGCGTGGAAGAAACGCTATCCGGGTTCGAGCCGACTCTTGTTTTTGGATCTTATTCCGTTTCGTGAGACGCGGGAGTACGTGGCGTCAATTGAGCGAAACTACTACTGGTATCTCAATCTCTACGCAAAAGATGTCCTGGACTCTCGCATTCAGGAATTCAAAGTTGGGAAAAAGGCTGAAAACTTCGGATTGCTGCCTGTTATTGGTCATCTAGATCAGTTATAATCGGGGATATGGAAATCTTTGTTAATGGTTCTACCTGCCAGGTTCCGAAGGGCAGCGAAGATGAAAAGCTACTTTCGGTCTTAAAAAAAATAGGCATTGAGGTGCCGCATCTTTGCAGTGATCCTCGGTTTGCTCCTTCGTCCTCTTGTCGGCTTTGCGAAGTGGAGGTGGAAGGTTGCGCGCGTCCCGTTTGCTCATGCGCCACCCCGGTAGTGGCGGGGATGAAAATCAAGACCCATACTCCCGAATTAGAGATGTTCAGAAAAACGGCCCTTGGTTTCTTGGCCAGGCATTTTCCGCGCCCTGATTTGGCAAATCCATCTGGGCGCCCCACAGGGGTTTTTGAAGGTTATTTGGAGCAATACGGAGTCGAGCCAGGGGCTGAGGATCCGACCTGGGAGCCCATTCGGGATTCGACTCATCCTTACATTCATGTGGACATGTCCCGCTGTGTTCATTGTTATCGCTGTGTTCATATTTGCAATGATTTACAAGGACAGTTTGTGTGGAAAACCCAAAGCAGAGGTTCAGCGCTTACGGTGCTTCCTGATTCGGGAACGACCCTTAAAGAAAGCTCATGTGTTTCTTGTGGTGCGTGCGTGGACACGTGTCCGAGCGGCGCTCTTGCGGATGCGCGTGTCATCGAGCTGGGGGCGCCTGAGGCGTGGACGAAGACAACTTGTCCTTATTGTGGGGTAGGGTGTGAGCTTAATGTTGGAACGCGAGGAGGCACCCTTGTTAGTGTGCGGCCTGTTTTAGATTCTCCCTCGAGCAAAGGTCATCTTTGTGTGAAAGGGCGCTATTCAACGGCGTACGTGGGGGCGCCCGATCGGCTCTCGCTGCCGTTAGTTCGACAAAAAAATGGCTCATTGAAAGAAGTGAGTTGGGATGAGGCTTTGGATGAAGCTGCCAAGCAGTTGCGCAACGCGCGTGATGATCATGGGCCTCAAGCCGTAGGGGTGTTGGGATCGGCACGGGGCACGAATGAAGAAGCGTATTTGACTCACAAATTTGCTCGCAGTGTTCTAGGAACGAACAACGTGGATTGTTGCGCTCGTGTTTGCCATGCTCCAAGTGCGGCCGGGGCAAAGATTGCGTTTGGAACGGGCGCTGCGACGAATAGTTTCGATGATATTGAGCTGACTCACTTGTTTTTGCTTTGTGGTACGAATGCGACTGAAAATCATCCGGTCGTAGGCGCGCGCATTAAACAGCGACAGCTTCAGGGGATTCCTTCTATTGTGATTGATCCTCGTCGAACGGAACTTGCTGCTTACGCAAGTATTCATCTGCAACTGCGGCCTGGGACGAATATTCCCCTCTTTAACGGGCTTGCCCGGGTGATCAGTGACGAGGGTCTTGCGGACCAGGAATTTATTCGTAACCGCACTGAAGGATGGGACGAATATGTTCAGGGTTTAAGGGAGTGGGATCTGAAGAGAGTTTCGGATTTAACGGGTGTTCCAGGGGAGTTGATTCGAAAAGCGGCACGCCTTTATGCCACCACAAAACCCGCTATGTCTTTGCATGGGCTTGGGATGACCGAGCACATTCAAGGTACTGATAGCGTGGTGGCTCTTGCCAATCTATCGCTCCTCACCGGTAACGTCGGAAAACGAGGGGCAGGAGTGAATCCCCTGCGTGGACAAAACAACGTTCAAGGCGCAGCGGTCATGGGCTGTGAACCCGCCTCTTTGACGGGGAGTCAGAAGTTTGAGTTAGCTCGCGAGACACATGAAAAAATATGGGGGGTCACCCTGCCCACGGTGCCTGGATTTACGCTCATGGAAATGTTGGATGAGGCTCATGCGGGGCGCATGAAGTCATTGTTGATGATCGGTTACGACGTCTACTTTTCCAATCCAAATGCGCATTGGACCAAAGAGGCGATGAAGAGGGTGGACTCATTGATTGTCGTGGATCCTTTTCTCACAAAAACGGCCGAGGCTTTTGCGACGGTGGTTCTTCCAGCTGTGACCTCCTTTGAAAAAGAGGGGACGTTCATGAACGGGGAGCGACGCATTCAGCGTGTGCGCCAGGCTCTTGCGCCGTTTGGAGAGGCGAAAAATGATTCTCAAATTGTTTCTGCGCTTGCTCTTCGTTTTGGAGCAGGGAAGGGGTTTGATTTTGCAGATGCCTCCCAGGTCTGGGAGGAGATCCGAATGCTTTGGCCTGCAGTCTTTGGGATCACCTATGGGCGTCTTGAGAAGAGAGGACTTCAGTGGCCGTGTCCCAGTCTCGAGTCTGACGGGGTAGAGGTTTTGCATACGGAGAGTTTTTCGGGCTTTAAGAAGGCGAAGCTGCGTAAAATTCCCTATCGTCCCACCGAGCAGAAAACCTCTTCAGATTTTCCGATGACTCTCGTCACCGGGCGGTCGCTCCATCACTTTAATGTCGCGACCATGACTGGGCGAACTCGCAACAGAGAGTTAGTCGCTGATGATCTATTAGAGATTCATCCTGATGATGCGGCGTCATTAAATTTCCAGGATGGAGAGAAGGTTCATGTCGAAAGTGCCTTCGGGGAATTTGTCTCGACGGTTTGGGTGACATCTAAGGTTCGACGCGGCGAGCTTTTTACGACCTTTCATAACTGGAATGCGTTTGTGAATTACGCGATTGGAACGGGGCGTGATCCCGTGACGGGGACGCCTGAGTACAAGGTGACCGCTGTACGCGTGCGGAGCGTGGGAGCTTCGTGATTGCCAAGCGTTTGAATATGCCTTACAAAATAGAGTAACACTTATTACTAATACTGAGCCGGGGAGATTGAAAAATGAAACTAGATCTTGAAGCGATTTTGGGGCCTGAAGCACGTTCATTGTTAGAACACCGTTCAACGGGGATTCCCCGTGAGAAACTTCATCTCCCCCATTCCGAGTGGGTGACGGATTTTCTAAAAGATTCAGATCGTTCGCCGCGCGTCTTGCGGAGTCTTCAATCACTCGTCGATACGGGGCGCCTCAAGGGCACCGGCTATGTATCGATTTTCCCCGTCGATCAAGGGATTGAGCATTCGGCAGGCGCGTCGTTTGCTCCGAATCCTGATTTTTTTGATCCCGAAAATATTGTGAAGTTTGCCATCGAATCCGGAAGCAGTGGGGTTGCTTCAACTCTGGGTGTGCTCGGGATTGCTGCCCGTAAATACGCCCACAAAATTCCTTTTGTTCTAAAACTCAATCACAACGAATTTTTGAGTTATCCAAACAAATACGATCAAACGATGTTTGCCAGCGTGAAGCAGGCTTCTGACATGGGTGCGGTTGCCGTGGGTGCCACCGTTTATTTTGGTTCCGCGGAGAGTGCTCGTCAGATCCATGAGGTAAGCGACGCTTTTGCGCATGCTCACGAACTCGGACTCGCCACGATTTTGTGGTGCTACACTCGTAACAACGCCTTTAAGGTGGATGGGGTCGATTATCACAATGCGGCGGATTTCACCTCACAGGCGAATCATTTAGGCGTCACGATGCAGGCCGATATTATCAAGCAAAAATTGCCCGTAAATAATGGCGGCTATAATGCGACCAAACATGGGAAGACTTCTCCTTTAGTCTATTCAAAACTTACGACTGATCACCCGATTGATTTGTGCCGTTATCAAGTAGCAAACTGCTACATGGGGCGTATCGGCCTGATTAACTCGGGCGGAGAGAGCAAGGGCGAGTCGGATTTTAAAGACGCAGTGAGGACAGCTATTATCAATAAGCGAGCCGGGGGAATGGGTTTGATTGCGGGCCGGAAAGCGTTTCAGAAGCCCTGGAAAGACGGCATTGCTTTGATCAATGCGATTCAAGACGTCTATCTTGATTCGTCTATTGGCGTCGCATGACCCCTGAGCCGCATACCCCGCATTCAACATCATGCGGGTTGTGGGCTTCGGGCGGGTTAAAACAGTTTCGCGCAGGCACTTGTCTGTCTTATTGTGTCTATGATCAAGGCGCGGCGCTTCTTGTTGATCCTCATTTGGAATTAGTGGGTGATTATCGATCATTCTTGGCTGAGCGGCGGCTCAAGCCTGTCAGGGTCGTTGAGACGCATACTCACACGGATCATTTTTCATCCTCTCATTGGTTGGCGCGCGAGTTTGGGATCGAGATTGCGATGTCTCATTTGACCCAAAGTGCTCGGGCTACGAGCAAACTTTCTCAGGGGGAGAAGCTTCGGGTTGGATCGAAGGTGTTTGAGGTGCTCGTTACCCCAGGGCATTCGGTGGATGCTTTATGTTTGAGGGGCGAGGGGGTTTTGTTTTCCGGAGATACCTTATTGATCGGTGGGAGTGGCCGAACCACCGCGCGGGGGGCGGATGCGGGAGTGTTGTTCAAGAGTCTTCAGACGATTGTTTCAATGGGCGATGCCCTTGTTTTTCCAGCGCATGATTCTCGAGGTTATCTTTTTTCAACTCTGGGTATTGAAAAATTAAAGAACCCCCATCTGCGGGTAAATGACGAGAAGCAGTTCTGCGCGCTTAAGCTCAAAGAATCCGCGCTCGCTCCTTATGAGGATGCTGAGCCGAAGCTGTTTTTCAACGAAAGCCGTGAACCGCGGGAAGATGTGAGGACAGATCCAGGGAAAAACGTGCACTGCATGTTTTCAGAGCTTGTGCCCGAGCCGGTGGGGCAGATTTCTGCGGAGAAATTTGCGTTAAAGCTCAAAAAAGCAGACCCAAAGCACGCGTTCATTGATGTGCGTGAACCCGAGGAAATTGCGCAAGGGGCGATCGTGGGATTGCGGAACGTTCCGGTTTCGGCGTTAGGCTTTCATTTAGAGGAGCTTAAACTTTATGAGCGCGTGTATTTGAGTTGTCGCTCCGGTGTGCGCAGTCGGAGCGCTGCACAGACGCTTTCAAGGGTTGGCTTGCGCGATGTCGTGAATGTCGAAGGAGGAATCAAGGCGTGGGTACAGGCCGGATATTCAATCAGAAAGTAATCGCAGACACTGTAACGGTGGGCGCAGTTGTAAACCTTATTGAAGCGCGCGCTCCTGCAAAAACTGCGGAACGCTGGGATAATGTCGGGCTTTTGGTTGGTGACGGGGACTGGCGCACAAAGGGGGCGGTGATTTCGATTGATCTCACCGCCGAAGCCATCGCGATTGCAAAGCAGGCCGGCTATAATCTGATTCTTACGCATCACCCTTGCATTTTTCCGACGGCCCATCCTCTGTCGCGTGTGACTTTGAATCAGCCGGGCTCCGCAGAGGCCTTAGTTTTTGCTGCCCTTCGGGCTGGAATTGCTGTTGTTTGTGCTCACACGAATTTTGATCAGTGTGCCCTCGAAGTTGTTGAGGCGGTATCAAAGGGGCTGGGCGTCACTCCCCAAGGTCGTTTGCATGATCACGCCTCCGGGACTTTGGCGAAACTCGTCGTTTTTGTTCCTGAGACCCATGCCGAGAAAGTCCGAAGCGCCCTTGGGGCGGTCGGTGCCGGCCACATCGGCCGCTATGATCAGTGCACTTTTGGAGCAAGAGGAGAGGGGACGTTTCGAGGGGGCGCTGGTACTGATCCGTTCGTGGGAAGGCCTGGAGTCCTTGAAAAGGTTAATGAAATTCGTTTAGAGACCGTTTTTCCTCGTGGGTTCCAGCGCAGAGTAATGGCTGCTCTTTTTGAGTCTCATCCCTATGAAGAGGTCGCCTATGACCTCTATTCGGTCGAGCAGGGTCCTTCTGCCAAGGGATTGGTTTCGGGGCTGGGTTATGGATTTTGGGGTGATTTTCCGAAGCCTAAGCCCTTTTCAGAAATCCTCAAAGATGTTACAAGTCTATTCAAGTTAGATGGTTTTTGGATGACGGATCTACCCCTTGCACCGGTTTTGGCTCGCTCGGAATTCCGGCGAGTCGCATTTGTTGCAGGGAAGGGAGCTTCTTTTGTGGATGCTGCCAAAGCCGTGGGATGCGATCTCTTCATTACAGGGGAGGTGGGGTATCACGGAGTGTTGGCGGGTGCCCGACAAGGGATCTCGGTATTGGAGATGGGTCATCGAGAAAGTGAACTCTTTTTTCTGAAGACTACAGCGAAGTGGTTAAAGGAATTGGGGCTTAACAGTACGCAGTTAAATTTGTCGACGCAGAGAATCTGGTCAGGAGGAAAGAAGTGGCGAATCCCTTAGCACTCAGAGAGCAGTTGAAAGCCTTAGAGAGTCTTCAAGAATTGGATATTCGGATTGATCGCATAAAGAAAGATCGAGGTGCGCTGCCTGGGGTGCTCAAGTCATTGGATGATTCGCTTGCGAAAGTTCAGACGTCTTTGACTGTAAAAAAGGCTGTTTTAGGTGAGCTTGAAAAAACTCAAAGACAGACTCAAGGCGCTTTGGATATGAATCGTGAGCGCGTGATTCGGTCTAACACTAAGCTTGAGGCGGTGGCCAATTCAACTGAGTATCAAGCGGTGAATAAGGAAATCGAGCAACTCAAGAAGCTTGAGACGACTTTAGGCGAGCAGACGACGAAGACTCAGGCTGAGATGGCTGTTGTTGAAAAAGACGTGGCGAACCTGACAGCGCAGTTTGAGAAAATCAAGCAAGAGCGTGATGCCCAGGCGGCGGTTGTTACTGGCCAGGCGACCCAGTTGGAATCTCAAATTGCTGAATTGATGACCGAGCGAGCGCAGCATGTGAGTAAAGTAGAACGACCGCTTTTGTCGCAATATGAGCGCATTCGCACCGGACGCGCGGGCATTGGGATCTCTCCTGCGATTGGTGGTCGGTGTAAGGCTTGTAACATTATGCTGCCGCCTCAACTTTTCAATGAAATTCAAAAGGGTCTTGCGATGCACTCTTGTCCGAGCTGCCTTCGCATCCTTTTTGTCCCAGTCAGCACGCCGGCTGAGACAGCTATATCGGGTTCATAAAATTTGCGCAGGGCGGGCGATCGCTGGTGCCGCGTGAAAACGTGATGCTGGAGGAAAGTCCGGGCTCCAAAAAGTAAGGTACTGGTTAACGGCCAGGCGTCTCTTTGTGATGAGGGGGCGACGGAAAGTGCAACAGAAAGTATACCGCCTCGTTTCCTTCGGGATTCGGGGTAAGGGTGAAATGGTGGGGTAAGAGCCCACCGCGTTCGTGGTGACACGGATGGCACGGAAAACCCTACCTGGAGCAAGGCCAAATAGGGGGGCGCTAAGGTCTACTCGACCGATGCCCCCGGGTAACGCCGCTTGAGGTTTGCGGTAACGCAAATCCCAGAGGAATGATCGCCTCCGCCACGGGCTCCAAAAGGGCCTGGGGCGAAGACAGAACCCGGCTTACAGCCCTGCGCAATACTTTTTCTTTTGGGGAATTGGCCCCTGGCTTGTATCATCATTCCACAACGAAGTTTTTTCAGAGACCAAGGAGGGATCTTATGAAATACGGAATGCGCGGTGTCGTGTTGTTGCTTGCTGTGAGTTGGGCCGTGGGAATGGCATCCCAGGCCAGCGCGAATCCCGCGCCGCCCCCTCCGCCTCCTGGTGTGGCTGCCACCAAATATGACGAAGTTAAGAAGTTCCTGCGTGGGGTTGAAGCTCAGTTTCCGCAAAACGCGAAATTGATTTCGATTGGCCTCTCCGATAGCGGTGAGCAGATAGAGGGATTGCAAATTGGCAATGGCGCGATCAAGAATCTCGTAGTGGGCACTCATCACGGCAATGAATATGGATCGACCGAAGTTGCCAAAGCCTTTGCTCGCTCGGTGGCTGAAACGCCGCTTGTAGGGCAGACGCTTTTTGTAATCCCGGTTTTGAATATCAAAGGGTACAACAGTGGAATTCGTTGGGAAACTGGAGGCGGGACGAATCATGACCCTAACCGCGATTATCCGGGGCCGTGTGGGACCGAAGGTCCGTTTAAATTAAAATCCACTGCGGCGCTTGCGAAATTTATTGATGAGCAGGGCATTGTGGGCTCGGCGACTTTGCACACTTATTCACCTGCGGTTTTATATCCCTGGGGAATTTCGACTCATGATCTTGCGACACCGTACGATCCGCTCTTCAAGCAGCTCGTAGCGGACGCCACGGTTGAGAGTCACTACACGGTTGGGAATTCGACTGCGGTGCTTTATGCGGCCGATGGTACCTTTGAGGATTATGCGTTTTGGAAACACGGCGTGTGGTCGATTCTTTTTGAGCTAGGCTATTCGCATTCTCCAGGTAACTTGGATGTCCAGCAGATGATCAAAGTGAATGTTCCGGGCATGCGCCGGATGTTTGATCAGGTGCCCTCAGCACGTGCCGAGAATCATGCTTTTACAGGGAAATGTGATGTCAGGCTGAAGAGCTTGGATCGGCATGATGAGTAGGATTCGTATTGACTCAGAAAGAAGTGCTACCAAGCTGCGGGGCATGAGATTATGCTGAAGTCCGTTGAAATTTGATTGAGTGGCTCCCCCGTGGAATACTCCACGGTACCAATTAAAAAACAAGGAGCCACAGATGAGAATAGACACGAAGAGACGGAAGAATGCAATGGTC
>JBBCAV010000391.1:0-5935 GCA_051382305.1 Bdellovibrionota bacterium FG-2 | reverse complement strand
TACGAAACGGGGCTCGCGCAATAATGCCAGCCCCGTTTTTTTTGCTCAGGCAATGACAGCGAACGTGAGCAAAGGAATGTCAAGAAGGGTGGGCGCTAACAGGTGAAATGTTGTGAACGTGTCGTCAGCTCAGAGTGAGCGGCTTGGTGCCTTTCGATAATTCGTCGTCGGCAGCTCTAATGAATTTGATGATCTTGAGGAAGGAATCCACTCTTGAGTCGATGATTTCAGAGCTTAATTCTGCTATGGTATACGCCGCTTCCAGAAATATACGAGCAATATGGCATATTTTGGAGTAAATTTCAAGAAATTAGTAATATATTTTGAATAAAACACTGCAATTTCAGGCAGTTACGCTGTTCTGATATAAATGGGAGCAATTGCGATCAGCACCCACAGCTTTCCGAACTTTGCTTTTTCATCAGTGGCGCAAAAACATAACGAAAAAGTAGCGCCTCTGCGGTGCCTCCTACGAGTGGACCTAAGATGTAAACCACGAAGAAGCCACCACGCGGGACTGGAATCGCAATCTCACCCCACCCAAATAGGTAGGCGACAATTCTGGGTCCAAAATCTCGAGCTGGGTTGAACCCCGCCTGACTTAGTGGCGCAAGTAAACTGAAGAGAGCGGTAAGTGCCGCGCCGATAAGTAGCGGAGTAATTCCGTCATCGGGCCGGCCAGCGTTGCAAGTATCGGTCACGAAAAAGATCAGCATTACGAGCAAAAAGGTCCCGAGGGCTTCAGCCAGAAAAGCCGCTCCCGTGCTTACGGCCTCAGGCGCAATCGTTATTGAGGGGTTCGGAAAATATTCTCCAAACATCATGGCTGTCTGAATCGATGCAGGAGCGCCCCGGACAATTTGATGGGAAAGTTCAAAAGTACCAATTGATCCGCTGAAACAGCCCATAGAGAATGAAGGCAGCCAGGACGGCGCCGCATAACTGTGCCAACCAATAAGAGGGAATTTTTCGCCAAGACATGCGGCCAACGACTACCATCGCAAGACTGACCGCCGGATTGAGGTGGGCGCAGGAGAGATGCCGGGTGCAATAAATGGCGAGGCTAGCGCCGATTCCCCAGATCGCTGCGACCTGAAAAAGGCCTACGTGCGCCGAAAACAAAACGGTCGCGGCGATAGATCCGCAACCAAAAAACACAAGAAGAAGGGTTCCGATGAGCTCACCCAAAATGTCGGGCAGAGAAAAAGGAAAATAGGGCTTGTCATCGCAGGTGTTCATTTTGTTAGTTTTTCTCTAGAAATACACCGTCATCCCGGCTGTATACGCTGTTGCGATGAAGGGCACCGAGATGCGCGACATGGCGAAGTCAAACGAAACCCGTGGAGCCAGCCAGCCGAATCCTAACCCGTAGCCGCTGCCGCGCGTATTGACGAATGGTACGTGCGCGTCTCGAAAAATCCCACCGCGCAATAAAAGATCCGACATCGCGGTAAACTCGATCCCGGATTCAAAACCAAAACTGGGTTGACCCAATTGCGAAACCGAAGGCGCGAGATGGGGATCAAAATAGAGTAAGATCATGGATTGAATGTTGAGCTTCGTCCCGGCAATGTACTCGCGATAAAGGCCGCGAGCTTTACCGTCTGACGTCTCAAGCACGTTATCCACGACGCCCACGACTTGACACCAGTCAGAGGCAATGAGTGAAACAGAAGCTAACCCATCTTGAATCATCGTGCGGTTTTCTTGAAAAGGCAGCAGAAGTTTAGCCCCGATCCCTACGCCATAGCGTTGCAAGAAGGCTTTAGAGGCCCCGATATTCACGATTCGAGAGGCATCGGTTTGAGTGAATCCCACGCCCGCTTGAAAAAGCTCTGATCGCCCATCTTGAACCGAGACATTTGCCGTGTGGCCGTGATGGGCATCGAAGTCTTGCCCCGAAGGCCGGGGACTTTTAAAGAACAAGTAATTCGCGCTGAGGCTGTAAGCCGGCATGAAAGAGCCAAACGAAGGGTTCAAATAGATTGCGTCATTTAGGAGGGGGCCGGCATGGCCCGCGCCCCCAATGGCGGCGGTCCTGGGAGAATGGTAATCCGAAGCCAGACCCAGTTTTGGACCCAATCCTGGGGTGAGGCTTAAGAGAATTACCAATAATGACGTAATGCGCATGAGCGGGTCTTTCTGCTTTACAAGTGCGTTAAATGCGTATAATCCTTCCGATCCTTATGACCATACGCCAAAGAGATGAACTACTCAAGAAATGGAAAAGCCAGCTTCTCACGCGCAAAGAGACTCTCCTAGCAGAGGTTAAGCGCGATACTGAAGCGTTGATGAATGATGAACAGCAGTTTACAGATGCGGTCGATATGGCCTCAGCTGAAACAGAGAAATCGCTCGCGTTAGGAAAAAATAATCGGGATCGGCAGACGCTTGAGCAGATTAACGCTGCGCTCGGCAAAATTGATGCGGGTACCTTTGGGGAATGCGTCCAGTGCAGTGAGTTAATTTCTGATGCACGACTCGATGCAGCTCCCTTCACTACTCTTTGCATCGATTGCCAGGCCGAGTTAGAGTCCGAGAAGCAGAGATTTCCGGGACGAAATTCCTAAGATCCGGCTCCTTAGTTTGGCCGGGTCTTTTTCATAAAGGACCTAAGCCATGACCACCCAGACCTTTTCTCAAAATTTTTCAAAGATTCGAAAAGCTGTTATCCCCGCCGCCGGATTGGGCACACGTTTTTTGCCGGCGACGAAGGCGATCCCCAAAGAGATGATCCCGATAGTGGATGTGCCGATGATTCAACACATCGTTGAGGAGATCGTGCGCTCCGGAATCACTGACATCGTGCTGATCACCGCTCGTCACAAACACTCGATCGAAGATCATTTTGATTTCAATTACGAACTCGAAGACACGCTTGAGAAAAAAGAAAAAGAAGCGCTCGCCACCGTTTCCAAGTCCCTAGGAAAAATGTGCAACCTCATTGCGGTCAGACAAAAGATGCCTATGGGGCTGGGTCACGCTGTTTTGTGTGCAGCCCCCGTGATTGGTAATGAGCCTTTTGCCGTGGTTTTGGGCGATGACTTGATTGATTCGTCCGTGCCCTGCACGAAGCAGTTGATTGATATTTTTGAGAAGGAAAAAACTTCGGTTGTGGGCGTGATGGAAGTCTCTCAGTCCGAGGTGAATAAGTACGGCATCGTGGGCGGTAAAATGCTCAATCCACGTTTGATGGAAGTCGATCGACTGGTTGAAAAACCCGCGCCTGCTGTTGCGCCTTCGCGATGGGCGATACCGGGGCGTTATGTGCTAACTCCTGCGATATTTGATTGCCTGCGCGAAGTAAAACCAGGCGCGGGTGGTGAAATTCAACTCACCGACGGTCTTCAGCTTTTAGCTCGCCGTGAGCGACTCCTGGCCTATCAATATGACGGCGTTCGCTACGATACGGGGGATCGTTTGGGGTTCATCGACGCAACCCTGGCCTTTTCGCTTAGGCGCCCGGAATTGCGTGAAGGAGTATTGAGTTTGATGAAGAAACATTTGGGAGTGGCTAAATGAAATTTCGATTATTACTTGCGCTCTCCTTTTTGGTCCCGGTCGTAAGTCACGCCTACATTCCGCCCTCCAAATTTATTGTGAATACGATTGTTTCAAAACGAAAGTCTCTCAAAGTTGTCGAAACACATTCAAAGATAACGGCTTGGGAGGGCGAGAAAGCCCTCGAGGGTATCTCCGTAAATCACATTCTCGCCTTGGATGTGCAGCGGGGGGTATTGCGTAGCTTGCTTACGAATTCCGAAGGGCTCCTCCTGTATTCGATTGAGCGCAAAATAGCCGAATGGGGACCCGTTTCTTCGCTGCAGCTTTCGCCACTTCACAAAGAAGTGACAGGAACACTTAAGGAGTATGGAATTCCCATTCGCACAGAAGAAGAACTCGCTTTGATGAAAGATGAGCAGGAACGCCATTCTTCTGAAGTTGAATTTTTGTCCCGATGGCAAGGTAGAGTCGCTTGGGTGATGGGGGCGAAAAAGGCGGGGGCCCAACTGTGGGTTGAAAAGGACACTTTTTTGCCTCTTCGTCTCATGGTGAGCAAAGCGGGCGAGGCGTACGATGTCCGATTTGAAAATTATCGCTATTATAAGGATATTCCGTTTGCGAGACTTCTTGTCTTGACCCCCGCGGTGCCTACCGGGAGCTCAAAAATTATAAAGGAAGAACTAAGTGATATTTCGATCAATCCCGCTTCCACACTGCCCGAACTTAAGGCATCGCCCGGACATGGATGGACGGAGCAAGGGCGCGCTGCTTCGGCCGAAGTTCGCGAAATGATCGAAACGTATTACAAGATCGTACGTTAGTGACTCAATACATTTTATCAGTTGCAATCCCTAGACCCTTGGATGGGCTTTATACCTACCTGCTTTCTGAAGCGCTTGTTTCGGATATTCAGGTTGGCGGTTGGGTGCGGGTACCGTTTGGCCGAAAAACGACGCATGCGTTTGTGGTGGAGGCACCCAAAACGCTGGACGAGCTCCCCGCGCACGTTCCCCGCGACGCGCTTAAAGAGATTATCGAAGTCGGTGCGGGGGGAGTTGTAGTGCCTCCTGATGTCTTGGCGCTTTGTAAGTGGACTCATGATTATACGCTCTCACCCCTGGGGGAAGTGCTTCATGCTGCCGTTCCGCCCGCAGCTTTGGGCCTTCGCAACGTCAAACAACAAGCGCGAAGCAAAGATTGGCAACTGAATGTGGGCGCGGCCTCAGCTCGCGAGTTGTGGCCGGAACAGCGGGCGGCATTTGAAGAGCTTTGTGCATTTAGAGTCAAAGAAGAGGCACGGGGGAGTGCAGGCGTGGCGCTTTTGGATGGGGTCACGGGGAGTGGGAAAACCGAAGTTTACCTGGAACTTGCGCGCCAAGAACTCTCAAAGGGTCGAGGCGTATTGTTGCTTCTTCCTGAAATTGCGCTGACCCCACAACTTCACGAGCGCTTTGAGAGAGGCTTGGGTGTTGCGGTTGCGATGTGGCATTCGGCGGTGGCGGATGGGGTTCGTCGCGATCAAGCCGTGGCTTTGAGAAAAGGTGAAATCACCGTCGTGGTGGGCGCGCGTTCTGCCGTTTTCGCGCCGATTAAAAACCTAGGACTAATCGTGGTCGACGAAGAGCATGACCCTAGCTACAAACAAGAGGATCGTGTGCGCTATCATGCGCGGGATCTTGCGGTTGTGCGGGGACGAATTTCTAAGGCGTTTGTTCTTTTGGGTTCTGCGACTCCGAGTCTAGAATCACGTGAACGTGTACGTGAGGGCCGCTATGGAATTGCCCGTTTGCCCACGCGAGGCGCGGTGGCGCGTGCGCCTGAGATTGAACTCGTAGATCTTTCGGAATGTGAGCGCGTTTCGGGAATTCAAGCGCCTTTAGCTCAGCGAACTTTGGATGTATTGCGGGAAGTGACTGCGGCGGGGGAGCAGGCGATGGTTTTCTTAAATCGTCGGGGTTTTGCTTCGTTCTTGCAGTGCGAGGATTGCGGTGAGGTTTCAGAGTGTCCGAATTGTTCTATTTCGCTGACGGTGCATTCGAAAGGGACCCGTTTGCGATGTCACGTGTGTGGCCATTTTGAAATCGGTCCATCGCTATGCCCGAAGTGTCAAGGCACGAAGTTTAGAAATATTGGAGCCGGCACTGAGAGTCTCGAAGAGGAACTCCCCACTCTCGTTGAGTCGATGCGCGCATTACGTTTGGATCGAGACAAGGTTACAAGTGCGACCCGTCTGGGGCAGATTCTCGCGGAGTTTCGGAGTGGCCGGGCTAACACCCTCATGGGGACTCAAATGCTCGTGAAGGGTCATGATTTCCCCGGAGTTACGTTGGTGGTGGTGATATTGGCCGATGGGCTTTTTCGGTGGCCAGATTTTAGGGCACCTGAGCGCGCACTTCAGGTTCTGAAGCAAGTTTCAGGGCGGGCAGGGCGG
>JBBCAV010000390.1:0-8824 GCA_051382305.1 Bdellovibrionota bacterium FG-2 | reverse complement strand
TTGCAACGTGGTTGCGATTGAACATTTGAAAACAGAAAATTCACACAAAAACATGTCAACACTTTTTTTATTTTTATGAAAATAAATTAGACGGCTGGCCAATTACCTCGCACCTTCAAAGAGATATCCGCGAAAGGAGTACGAGCTGATGGGCGTACCTACGAGTCGGCCCAGGGTGTTTTGAAGGGGTGCGCTGGGGGGAGAACAAAAAGCTCGTCCTCATGTGAATTCTCAACAAACTACTTCGCGCTCTTCCTCAAAATAACTATCTTCCCTTCGCTCATTTTCGCTACTTGAGGGAGCTGTCTTTGCTTCGGCTTTTGACCAGCATAATACTTTGTCCAGTATCCCTTATATGGCTTGGGGATATTGTGTTTTTTGCAAATCTTAGCAATCATCACGTCCGAAATTCCTAGATCAGGGGATAGCGTTCGAGCGGGCGTTGACCAAACCAAATCATAGAATTCTTGATAGGTGAAAGTCTTGATATTGCGAGCCCTTTCTTCTTTGTCCGCCGCCGATGCCAACTTCGTTTCTTCGGCCTTAGCATCGACGCGACGGCGATATAGCGCCTCCAGTTCACCAGTTTGAAATTCCCTATCAACCAAACCTTTAAACTCCAGAAAAGCGCTTCTATTCCTTTTCAACAATTCATAAGCAAAATACAATGCAATGAGTGTATCCCCAGCACCAAACAGGTGATGACCCACAAATCCAGCGGCTCGGCGCTCACTAAGACTGAAAACAGCCTCCATCCAATTATCGAGTTCAAGAAATTTCTTGCGTTTGGCCCCGAATTCCGTTGGAAAACCTTCTTTTCGAATCTCTTCTATTAGAGAATGATAATTGAATTCCATTTTCATTGAGTCAACCCTATCCCCTTCTTCGCAGCTTTGTGATGCTTCCATACACCTACCTCGCTTTCTTACCGGCAATTCTCGCGCGGCCCTTCTTCGTAAGGCGATATTTTTGAAGCCTACTATTCGGCTTGTCGGAGATTGTATATTCAATAAGATCGCCCTTCAAAGCTGGGTGAAGGTAGTTTTCTCGGAACGTTGGCTTGTGTTTTATTTTCAAAGCATCGCGAAGAACTGATGAGGATTGCTCGCCATTGAGCAGCAGAGCCAACAGACGTTCAATTGGATCTTCCGACTGGGTCGGTGACTGGGTCGGTGACTGGGTCGGTGACTGGGTCGGTGGTCGCCACAAGGTCTGGACGAACTGACCACCATCCTGCCGAAATTGCGGCGTCGGCAATCCCGCCCGTCCACAAAGAGCAATTATGTCGAGGGTCCCGGTTCCCGCCTTTTCAATGTAACGTGCCAAAAATAATGGCTCAGCAATAAGTGGATTTCTGGGAATCGAAGCGTGTGGAACCCGAAGAGACGCAAGACTTAACCCCGGTGGAAGTCGACCCGGATTCCAAATCTCCAGCCGATCAGCAAAAAGCATCACCTGAACCGATGCGTTTGAGCAGTAATCTCGATGAGCAATAGCATTGACGATGGCTTCGGCAACTGCTTCACGGGGTAGTTCATAATCCACTGGAGCCTGCGACCCTGAAGAGCGAGTGCCAACTCTACGAACCACTTTTGACATCACAAAATCAACAGCCTGATCCACCAATTCAAATGCTGTTCCTTTGTAAATTTGATAGGAGGGGATTGGCTTGCGAACCTCGGTCCCATGGAAATGCATGCACTTGACCTCAGAAGCGGTCAAAAATCGCTGCGGAGATTTCGCAAAGAGAAGGACCGCTGCGTGACTAGGCCGACCTCGATCAAGTAGATTCAAATGGGCAAGAGCCTTCTTCTTACTAGAATCGGGACCAAGGGCATAGCCGCGATTGCGTCGTGCAAGTTGCAGAAATTCCGAAAGCTTTTCCTCAGATAAATCCTGAAGTTTTGCCCTGGGACATGCTGAAGCATCAAACGGCAGCGTGTGCAACACACCTGTTCGCTCAAGGTGCTCAACCATGCTCGCATAAAGGGAGGCGGTCAATTCTGGTATGGTGCTGAAGCGACGTCGGATCAATTGATTGCCGGCCTTCTTCACGAGTGATTGCATCTTTAAATCGCGTAAACGATCATTAGTTCCCTTGATGAAAACAAGCTGTTCCTTGCTCATCTCGGTGGCACGGTCAAACTCACGCTCAGTGGGTGAAAGGCCTTTTTTATCTACGAATCCGTAATCATTACCGAAGAGGCCTACGTAAACCGTTGAGCGATCAACCTCAGCGAGAAAAACGGCATTCGCGCGACGCCCAGAAGCCGGGAGATCTTCAAATAAAAATACTTCAAAGAACCTCCCGAGCAGAGGATCATTGTGAACATAGTCTTTCAATGTGCGCCGCTCAACAGCGAATTCTTTCTGCACAGAGCTGATGAAAATTTGTCTTTTAGCGTTCATTGTTAATCGGCTGCTCTTTCGAGGTTCATGCCCCACCCATAATTTGCCTCGGTTCGTACTCTCTTGGCAATGGCTTCGATGCCCTGTATTTCCCTCAACTACAAACCAAATACAAAATAATCGACTCCAACTATAAGCCAACTACAAGTTTTTGGGGTTCAACTATAGCTATTACGCAGAGCGACAACGGGACGGGACGCTAAACTCTAAATAACTCGGGCCCATTTATCTAATTTTTGGGAGCATGTGCCACGCCCCTCGAAGTCCTTTTCTTAATCTGATGTTTTTTACGGGCGTTCCATGCATCAATTGCTCAATCCATTTCCGTTGGACCGCAAAATAGGCAAGGACGGCCAAAGCAACCGCGAGAAGTCCCCAAAATAGAACTCGCTTCACTCTCTTCCACCCGAGCACCTTTCCCCATTCGATCCTTCTCTTCCGAAAATTGCTCCGACGATCCCAGATCAACGCCAGCGTTTCGCCATATCGGTTCTCAGGCATAATCGCGTGCGCGGCTTAGCCGTGACCAAAGCCCGCACAAACAAATGGAATGAGTTACAATCGCCTGCTGCACCTGCGCAGCTCGCACACGAGGCACAAGAGGAAGGAAAAGTAAGTGAATAATGCAAATCACGCGGAGTCGGGATGGAAATCAGGAGGAACTATGGCTACACTAAGAGATGCGACAGACCGGGAGTTGGGAAACGAGGAGCTCAATAGCCTCACGTGGCTCGACTCAAAAGAAGCTGCGAAGTACCTTAGGAAAACAGCAAACGCGTTAAGAATCATGGCGTGCCGGGGTTATCTCCGACCACGAAAATTCAGACGCCGACTCTATTTCCGAAGGCTCGACCTTGATCGAATGCTTGAATCCTCGGCTTATTAAAAGGGAGGATTTATGGCTGTTTCAAAATACGAAAAAGACGGACAGATTTTTTGGCGGGTCTATATCGACATCCGCGGAAGGCGGAATCGACGAGCGCGCGCCCAGAAGCGAATCAACGGCATTCTTACAGAGCGCGAAGCCCTGACCGAAGAGAAACGACTTCTGAGAGAGCTAACCGAAGAGGTAGCACGCCTCGAATCCCAAGGACTCACCTGGGAAGAAGTGATTGAGCGGTGGGTTCGCCAACAGGAACTCTACCCTACAAAACGCTATGCTGTCTCCACCCTTCAGGATCACGAAGCCTGCCTTCGAAAATGGACCGCACCCTGGCTTAATCAAGTTGCCTCCGAACTGAACCGAGGTGACGGACGCGATGTTTTGCGAAGGGCTACCGAGGCCGACAAAAGCACGAGCCTGATTCATAAACTCAAGTGCACTATTAACCTCGTCTACAGATGGGGAATTGAAGAACGTCACATCACTGGCGTCTCGCAAAGCCCAGTTTATGGTTTAGAAATCGAGAAAGAGCGCGAAAAAAAACGCCCAGACATTCTGACTCGTGAGGAAATCAGCACTCTGCTGCGAAAAGCCAGCGAGCAAAAGCATGAATGGTATCCAATATGGGTGAGTGCAGTTCTTACCGGGTGCCGTAGCGGCGAGTTACATCAGCTACGCCGAAGTGATCTTGAGATTATTTCTAGAGAGCAGGCAATTGAAGAGGACAGGAAGCCCTTCGATAAACGTCGGTATGGCTTTTTGCGAGTCCGACGAAGCTGGAACGTCCGCGTCAAACAAACCGGGCCCACAAAAGCCGGCTACTGGCGAAACATTCCGGTTTCAAGTGAGTTCTATTGGTTCCTTGTTCATGACCTACACATTGAAACGAAGAAGACAGATGACCTTCTTTTGCCACGCTCCTGGGAGTGGGACAAAGGTTGTCAGGCCCGAGTGCTTCGCTTGTTCTGCGTAGGGAATGGCCTGCCATCAATTAAGTTTCACGCGCTTAGAGCATGTTTCGCTACACAACTCATCTCAACGGGAATCCCGCCCGCAGTCGTAATGAAAATCTGTGGATGGAAGGACATGAAAACCATGCAGCGTTACATCCGCTTCGCTGGGATTGACGAGGCCGGTGCGACGGAGGGACTACGGTTCATTCCGACCGAAGAAGCTGTAATGGAAAAAGTGGTCAGCATGTACGATCATCGGAGAAAGGATTAGGATTATGAAAAAGGCGAAAGTGAAGAGAGCAAAAAGCAGCAAGCTACAGTCAACCCTAGCGACGAATAAGGAATCTCAAAAACTGTTTGAGGATATAGTATCCATAATCCACGAGAGCGGTCTTTTTCCAGCCAAAACGAAAAGGTCACCAGCCAGAGCGACGAAAAAAGGAGGCACAAAGTGAAATCAAAACCGAACAGCAAGAAGCCCACCAAGACGCTCGCGTTTGAACGCAAGCTCCGGGACTATCGTGATTTCTTGAAACATGATGCAGACTGGGATTGGCAATATATCATCCGACTGCTCCGCTTTAAGCTCGAACGAACACGGAAGTGCATCCTCGACAACAACATCATTGGAGATGCACCCAAAGTCGGCAAAGAGATTCGCGAAGTCGTCAATCTGCTCAAAAGGATTGAAGATGATCGATATTTTGAGGAGCTGCACCGGCCGTTTTTCAAGAAGTACGGAAAACCCAAGATGATTAGCGGAAAACCCGATGCGCGCAGCCTAATTCCTATGATAATCAAGTACCCCAAAGAAACGCCACGGAATCGAAAACAACGCATTCGCGAATCACTGCAACTTAGCAAAGAAGAGGATCATCTGCGACGCCAAGATTTGAAGAAGGCGTTTCGGCTGATGGAAAAGAACATTTGGAACTGGTGGGATTAAGAAATGATTTTCTTCACTGCGGATCATCATTTTGATCACCAGAACATCATTAAATATTGCGCGCGCCCGTTTGCGGGCGTGAACGAGATGAACGAAGAGATGGTGCGCCGATGGAATTTGGTCGTGAAGCCCGAGGACACCGTTTACTATCTCGGTGATTTTAGCATGGCCAAACGGCCCATTGAGCACTTTGGCCGAAAGCTCAACGGTGAAAAGCGCCTTATTATCGGAAACCACGACCGCTGCCACTCACGAAAACAAAACAGCGCATTGGTTCAGGCGATCTACCGCGAGGCCGGGTTCACGTCCTTCGATGTGGAACTGAGAATTCGGATCGCCGGCCAGGAGGTTCTTCTCAATCACTTTCCGTATTTCGCAGCTGAACCCGCTGCGGGTTATGTGGTCAAGCACCAGGACTTGCGCCCCAGAGATCAAGGTCTTTGGCTTCTGCATGGCCACGTCCACGAAAAATGGAAGGTGAAGGATCGAATGATAAATGTGGGCGTGGACGTTTGGGATTTTTACCCGGTCCCGATTTCAACGATTGAAAGTCTTATTCACGAAGGAACAAAAGGAGGAAAAACAGGATGAAGTTTGGTGAAACCACTATTAGGATTATTTGCCTAGCTGACACCCATTCCCTGCACGAGAAGCTTAAGATTCCCCACGGGGACATCTTGATTCACGCTGGAGACTTCTGTGGCCATGGGAGCCCGTCTGAAGTCATCCGGTTTGACGCTTGGCTTGGAACTTTACCCCATCTGCATAAAATCGTGATCGCAGGCACCCACGACTGGCCCTTTGAACGCGACCCTGCTGCCCGAGCCCTTCTGACTAACGCGACCTATCTGCAAGACAGCGAAGTCACCGTTATGGGTCTTCGTATTTACGGCAGTCCATGGCAGCCTGCTTTTTTCAACTGGGCGTTTAATCTTGCGCGTGGCGAAGAGATTAGGCGCAAGTGGGATATGATTCCCGAAGGCATCGACATTTTGGTTACCCATGGGCCTCCGTTTGGAGTCGCAGACAAGGTGGAGGATGGCTCCAATGTGGGATGTGCAGACCTCTTGAGAGCCATCGAGCGAGTCAGGCCCAAAATCCATGTCTGTGGCCATATTCACAGCGGCTATGGCTCGCATGAAATCCAGAGGCTTTCGGTGAAAGTGATCAACGCGTCGAACTGTGACGAGCAATACAGAGCGGTGAATCCTCCGATTGTGGTTGAGTTGAAGGTGAATCTGGAACGGGAACATTAAAATTAGCCGCATAATATCAACCCCTTGAGAAATGGGATTGAACAATTTTCCCATTAATGTATAGTTTCCTATGTAGGAAAACCATGTAAAATGAGAAAGTGAAATGCTGACCACCGAACGCCCAACAACACTAGATGCACGAAGCTTCGAGAGGCTCGTTTTCGACATCTTCGAACGAGAGAAGGACCTCTACTCTCCCCTCGAAATCCGCGGCGCCAAACGGAGTCCTGCGAATCGTAACAATCTTGATGGAACGATTCGCATCGCTTGGCAGGGCCGCGAAGTGGAATTTCAAATCGCGATAAAAGCCCGAACAGCGCCGAAAACTGTGCAAGAGGCTCTGTGGAAACTCAAAACCCTACCACTCACACTGCGGAACACCTTTCTGCTCGTTGTGCCCTACATCACGCCGCGTATTCAAGAGATGACCGAGTTCGAAGGCGTCAGCTGTCTCGACGTAAATGGAAACTACATCATCAGGAGCCCCAAGTTTCTTGCAATACGGCTTGATCGGAAAAATCGGCACCCCGATTCCGCTCCGATTAAGAAAGTCTTTTCTGGCAATAGCTCACAGGTGGGGCGCCTCTTACTGTGTAAAAATCGGATTTTTTCATCCGTCAATGAAGTCTTCGAGGCTATCAAGAGCGCCGGTACGCCCTTATCTCTCTCTACAATTTCCAAGGTCTTAAGCAGCCTAGAAGAAGAACTCATCATTGAAAAATCCGCTAATCGCATCGCGCTTATTCAGCCCGAAAAACTTCTCGACCGCCTTCAATCTGGCTATGTTCCGCCAAAATCAATCGTAACTCTAAAACTAAAGATACCCGGAAGTTCTGAGCAGGTCATCGAAAAGCTGGCTACGGAACTGAGTGGAAATATCTGGATGATTAGCGGGGAAAGCTCAGCAAGCCAGTATACGATGACCACGGCACCTTCGATTCTTCGGGCTTACGCCTTTCAAGCAGGTGATCTTTCGGGGTACCGTCAATTCGAAGATAATCGATTCTTCAACGTCATTCTCGAATCTACGACGGAACCCTATATTTACTTCGATCGACAAACATCGCCCAAAAATAAGCGATGCTGGGCCTCACGACTTCAAACCTATTTGGAGCTCGCACGCCTGGATAAACGCGAGCGTGAACTCGCGGAGTTGATCCGCAAAGACATTCTCAAGGAGTTCAAATGACACGCAATCCAAATGACCAACTCCTTGCCCATCTCGTCGAGTTCCAGCGTGAGCTAGAGAAAGAAAAAATTCCGCTCATCTTGGGCGGCGGCATGAGTTTGTACGTGAGAATGCAATATCTTCGAGCCGAAGTCTCGGCTCGGTATCCGTTTGCGATCGAAACGCGCTCAACCAACGACCTCGATCTTTTCTTGGCTTCAGCGCTAATTGTCGATGCGGAGAAAGTCGAAAAATTACGGGAAATCATTACAAGACTTAGCTACACCGTTGATTCGAATGCCAAGAATTTCCAATTTGTAAAAGAAGTAGAAATCTACGGCAGCCGCCACCAGGTGCGCATTGAACTGCTAGCTGCTCCGCCTACTGAGGCGCAAATGAGCAAGGTCGACGTCAAAGGATTTCGAATCAAGCCTGTGGGGGTCGACAACATTCATGCTTATCTCACGGCAAGTGCTGGAGGCATTGATATCGGACTTCTCCATGTAAACGTTCCAGCCGGCGGCTCTTCGGAGGCCGCAATCACAATCCCTTCAGCCTTCAACTATCTCATCCTCAAGCTTCATGCTTTCGATGATCGTAAATCAAAAAAGGACCCAAAGAGCGACGAAGGGCGCCACCATGCCTACGACATTTTTGCTACTGTCACGCGAATGAACGAGGACGATTGGAGCAACGCGACCGCGCACCTCAAAACACAAGCAGGTAACGACTATCTCCAGCGCGCAATCCAAATTCAAAAGGACTGCTTTTCGTTCTTCAATGCGATCGGACTTCTGCGCATTCAAGAAAACGAAGCGTACCGCCGCAATCACGCCACCTATGATTTGTACCTAGATCAGTTCATCAAAGACATGACGGACCTATTTCAAGGTGGAGGTGCCTGAAAATGAAAACAACGACATTTCCCTGCATTTCCCGGGCTTTCGCGAGAAATATTTTGCAGCCTTTGCTTTCGCTCTTGAACATCCAAAGCGCCCCGCCTACAATAGGACAGAACGAGCCGCAAGTAGGCGGAATGATTGTGAGTGCGTCGATTGAGCCATTTCAGAAAGCCTCTCGTAAAGAAATTTATGGGAGGCTTTTTAATATCAACTACTTAGGATTCAAGCAGTTACGATTCAGGAGTAGCCTCGGTATTTCCCGATCAGTCGCGAGATTTCGGGATTTTCCTATTTTCTTCCTACAAAT
>JBBCAV010000389.1:0-12141 GCA_051382305.1 Bdellovibrionota bacterium FG-2 | reverse complement strand
TAACTATACAGAAATCAAAGCCCGGATTGCAACCCTCGAAAACCAGATTCGCGAAGGCTATCTCCAAGTCGGGAAAATTGGCTCGGGCGTGGACAATAAAGACCAGCTCTTTGAAGTCCCCGAAATTCGCGAAATCGTCGAGAAGATTCAGGCCTATGAAAATCAGCTCAACGCGCTGAAAAAGTACGAAGCAAAGTTAAACGACGCTGAGAAAAAGAATGTTTCGGGCGAGTCAGTGTCATTCGAAGACACCACGGGAATGGGTGCAGCCGGCGATAAGACTCATAAGCGAATCAAGCATGCGATTGAGGATGCCCTAAGAAAAGCGAAATTCCATTTGCAGTCCGACGCCATTATTTTTCGTAAAGCGCTCTATGATCTTTTAGATGACGAGACCGAAATCAAGAGGCTTGCCGCCAGTGAATTAGGGAAACTGGGAAATAAATATGCGGGCGCAGCCCTCAAAGAAGCGTTGCAGTACGGTGATCCCCAGCTTCAAGCCGAACTCATCAATTCATTAGTGCGCTTAGAAGATAAGGACACGTTTGCAATCAGCAAGGATTTTGTGAAGCACGACTATGCAGCGATCCGCGCGGCCTGTATTCGCGGTTTGTATAAGGCGGGGCGCAATGATTCAGTTCCTTATTTGATCGAAGGATTGAAAGACGAAAATGTTGAAGTTCGCAATTCAAGTGCAATGTTCTTGGGCTGGTGTGATGCTCCAACTGCAGTTCCTGCTTTGTTGCAAGCCGCTGCCGATCAGGACAGGCGCGTAAAGAAAAGCGCGATTCTTTCGCTTTCCAATCTGCGTGATGAAGCTTCTGTATTGCCGCTGATCAGGCTTTTAACTGAAAGTGATGAAGAATTGCGCAAAACGATTATCTCTGCGCTTGAGAGAATCACCGGGGGCTCCGTTCCTTTTAAAGGGGATGTCGAAGAGCTTAAGACGTGGTGGATTTCCAAGATGCATGAGGGCGCCCTTGCGGCCCCTTCACCGGAATTAGCTGCCTCTGAGCAGCAGCATCGAGAAGCTGCATCAAAGCCGGCTCCACGCAAACGTATTAAGACAGTGGAGCCTGGGGGTGCGGGCACAGGGGGTGCAGAATGATGAAGATGAAAGGGATGCACGCTCTCACAAGCAAGCTCCCATTTAGGCTTAAAAAGAAGACTGAAGTCATCGAACTTTGTATTGAGGCGCTCGCAAAAGTTGTGGCGAAAGCCGATTCAAATGCATCCTTGAGTGAAGTTCGTGAGGACTATGAACGCGTGGTTCTTCAACTTTTGCCCCTTGCAGAAGCAGAGAAGGATGTTCGCCTTCAGGCTCGAATTCGCAACGTCCAATCGACCCTGAGGAGTGCGGGAGGGGTTTCTGATAAAAAAGAGCAGCTACGGCTGGAGATTGCTCGGATCGTAAGCCACCTCTCTCATCTCGCAGAGAGCATGGACAGGCCAAAGCCATTGGCGATTGAACCTGTGGTGGAAACTAAATCTCAGGCGTTGCACGCGGCGAGCGCAAGCGAACATGCAATGGTAGAAGACGAGCAGGTTTCGGGCGCTAATCCCATCTCGGCTAGGCTGCAAGAGCTTCAGGATCGGGCTAATTTCTTGGCCCACGAAAGTGAGAAGATCAAACTCGAGAATCAGGCGTTGTTTGAGCAGAATCGGGTCCTTCAAGGACAATACGTTGAAGTGGTTCAAGTATATGACGAAGCAAAAGAATTGTTTCGCGTATTACAGAACAAAGTAGCCACGGCCCAAATTGAATGCAATCGACTTTTGTTGGAGATTCAGTTTCTAAGCAGCGAGCGAGCGGGTGTACTGCAGAACCTCGATGGGGATTATGAGAGTTTGGTGAGTATGGCCAAGCGCTACAAAGATCTTCAACGAGGATACGCGCTCGCCAAAGATGAAGCGGGAGTTTACGAGGATTTGTTGGGCCAGTTGGACACCTTATTGGGCAGAACTCGCAAGGATAAGAAGGTGCTCCTAGATAAGACAGCAGAGTCTGAGAAGTCTTTGGAGACGCTGACTGAGGAGTTACGGACGGTTATTAAAAAGGGCAAAATTCAATTCTATTCGCAATTGGAAGGCGGGGCTGCAAAATGAAGGCTGATGAAATAAAAAAAGGCGACACATCCGCAGAACCTTCGCGGTTTAGTATTTCCAAAATTAAAGACGGCTTGAGGGACCTCGCTCAAATCAAGGTCGAGGATCTCGCAAAAGTTTCAAACGAAGTTCTGCATGGCAATATCGAGGATATGTTGTCTGCCATTCGCGTGCTTGAAGCGCAGCTTAAAGATACGATGGAAGTGAATGTCGCGATGAGAATCGAGGCAAAGACTCGGGATTCTGAGATTTTCAACCTTAAGCGTGAAAATCAGGATTTGCAATACAAGCTCAAGGAGCTTGAAAAACAAAATCCGATGTTAGGGGAAGTTGACCGACGGCTTGAGATGGCCCTTGAAAGGGTTGACGAACACAAGGCGCAGTTAGATCAGGAAAAAGAAAAGACCAGGGCACTTGCTGCTCAAAACGAGGAGTTCTCAAAGGCTTTGAAAAAAGCTGAAGAAGAGCGAGATGATGCCTATAAAGAGGTTGTCGTTCTGATGGATAAGTTTGAGCAGAAGGAATCGGTCCATGGATAATTCCTCAGAGCTAAAGAAGAAGCTTTTAGATAGCTGGGATCAGATCAAGGAAAAATATCCGACCGTGATTGCTCCGGAGGCCGTCTCGGGGGATGCCGTGAAGGTTGATTTTTTGAGCTGTATTGATGGCTTGAAAACAGCAGAAGAAATTCAACAGTTTTTTACGCTCAGTTCCAGTGAAGCTCATTTGATTTTTGCGGATCTCTTGAACCTAGGAGCGATTCGGTTTCTTGATGATGCCGAGCGGCTGGCGCATCTCAAACATCATGCCCTTGAGCTAGAGCGTAACGTGAGTTTTTTACGCTCCGAGCGCGAGCGTTTGAAAGGCGAGAGCCTCTATCTCAATAAGCAGGTACGGCTGAAATTGAACGAGACTGAGAGTTTCAAGACCAAATTGCCGGAGCTTGAGGAGTCGTACAGGGAACTCAGTGGGAACTTAGGCTCTTTGCAATCGAGGGCAGAAGCGCTTTGGGAACAAAACGCCGAGCTTTTTGGGGTGGCAAAAGACATCAAGCATAAGAGTGCAACAATTCGATCTGGCCTTGAGAAACTTGAAAACGACCTTCCAAAGGTCATGAAGAAGAAAACGAAGATGGTCGAGCGTTTCAAAAAATCAGAAGAGATGCGCCATTCGGGTACAGATAAGAACAAGGTGATTGAAAAGCGGCTTTTTGACTATCACGATGCCTTGAGTGACGTGCGCGAGTATCTTGAAGATACAAAGCTGCGGGTGAAGAGTTTTTCAGACGAGCGAGATTAAAAAAGAATGGGGTGTCCAATAATCCTTAAAACAGTTCAAGCCAGAAAAGATGCGCTCTCGAGGCAACTCAAGACCGACATTGTGGCCTTGAATCGCGCCTACGACATCATTGAGGGCGACGAGGGTGAAGGAATGCCTGAAACCTTGGGGCGTGATCTGGAGTGGTTGCTTCAGAATGATATCGCTGAAGAGGTCAAACTCGCCTTTTACAATCCCATTGACCCCACTGATATTTTTCTAGAAAAGAAATATCGAATCGCGCTTTTTAACCGGGTTGCGGATAACGGCCGCGCGTCTGATGATTTAGCGAAATGGCGGCTGCCCGAAGCTTATGAGTTTGACGTGTTTGTCTATTTTAAGAAAACCTTCTTGGCTCTAAATTCGAAAGAGCAGCAACATAGGCTTAAGGATTTCCAGTTTGGCTGGTTTGATCTTTCTAGTTTTGGGGAGAGTTTTGAGGCGAGAGACGCGGATGGTTCTGAGATCCGACCTGAAGCTGTCCCATTGGCTCCGACGGTAAAAAGTGAAGCGCACCAGGCAAAAAAAGCCGAAATTGAATCGGAGCCTAGGGTCTCCATAAATTCTGCCAGTCCGATGCTTGCACCCTTCACGGCCGAAAACGCCAAGAATCTCATGATCGCCTCTTACACCGATTCAAAGAAACTGATTGGCGAATTCATAAAGGTGTCAGACACCTTGGGGCTTACCCCCGTGCAATGGAACTATTCAGAAGGTCTGGGGTCTCCCAAAGGATCGGCGTACGTTTATGACGACCGAATGCTCGCGCAAAAACGACTCTCTCCTTTGGATATGCTCGGTGCGATTCGAAGCGGATGCCAAAGCGGCTTTCGAAAAAATACCCTCTATTTGCTAGAAGATTTTCATTATTACCTGACCCGCGAGAATCTCTCGGGCCAGGAGTTTGCCGAAATGATCTCGATGATCAAATCCCTGCCGGAGCCGCTTGAGCACGCGGGGAGTTTTCTTGTGATTTTGGCTCCCAGTTTAGATTTGCCCCCAGAGATAGCGCCTATTTTCGGCTCAATTAAAGGCGATTCAGGGTTAAAAGGGACGGTTCTGCTTGAGCGCTATGGCCGTGATCTTACAAAATTAGTTCTGGAAAACAAGATTAAGCCCGTCGTGGGGCGCGATAGCGAGATTCAGGAGTGTCTGAAAATTTTGTCACGACTTGAAGGGAACAACCCTCTTTTGGTAGGTAAGGCCGGAGTAGGTAAGACGGCAATTGTTGAAGGTTTGGCCACCAAAATCGTGAAGAACGAAGTGCCCGAAGCGTTTAGAAACAAGCGCTTGTTTGCTCTTAATTTGAATTCGCTGCTGTCGGGGACAAAATATCGAGGAGAGTTTGAGAAGCGGCTCGAGGGATTGCTTGAAGAAGTGATGTCTAACGCTGACAGCATTATTGTTTTTATTGATGAGATTCATACCCTGCTTGGGATGGGAAGCACGGAAGGTTCGGCGGGCGCTGAAAACATTTTGAAGCCCTATCTGGCGCGCGGGGAGTTTCCTTGCATTGGTGCAACAACCTATGACGAATATAAACGGCATATCGAGCCAGATCGGGCGTTGGTCAGGCGGTTTCAGGTTGTGGATATTTCGGAGCCCAATGCAACCCAAACGGTTCATATTCTGATGGGGATCAAGAATGTTTACGAGGCGCACCATCGGGTGAGGATTTCCAGCGATGCGGTTGCCAAATGTGTGGAGGTTTCAGGCACGCTGCCTAATCAGTATTTTCCAGGTAAAGCAATCAAGCTGCTTGATAGTGTTTGTGCGTCCGTGTCTTTTGCGGGCAAGGATTCGGTTACGTCTGAGAGTGTGTTGACGGAATTTAAACGGATTTAGATTTCTAATGTGGGGAGGGGGGTTCTTTGAGTAACAGCAGAAAAAGAATTCTTGTCGTGGATGCGGATAGCCTGTTTTTGACTGAGATCAAAGGAGAGCTGGAGCATTACCATGAAGTCGAGGTTTGCACTGACGGCAAGTCGGCCCACGCACTGATCGAAAGGTTTCGGCCTCAAGTCGTCATTGTGACGGAGGCGCTTGTTGGCGCACCCTTTACAGAGGTGCTTGAACGAGCGAGTAGTGACGCGATTAAGATCGTAACAACCGCGGGACTTCCAACAGACGAACATATTTTTGCGGCCATTGAATCCAAGCAGGCGGATACCTGCTTTGTTAAACCCTTGAATTATCATGAACTCAAAAGTGTGATTGAGAAGCTCTCGGTGCTGCGTTCAGGGCAGGACGCCGGTAGTTCAATAGACAAAGCTGACGTAAAAGCGGTCTACGAAAAGGTTCACACTATTTTTGATCGCGTGAGCGATGCGGAAAAACTACAGAGACAAGCTCAGGTCCAACTTGAAAAGGCTCGGCAGCTTGAAGAGCAAAGTCTGGCCCGGGTTCAAGGTGTCGTTAGAGACATCGCGCATTTTAAGACAAGGATAGGCGATTTGGAAAAAGAGACGGTAAGTCTCAAGGATAAATCTGGGCAGTTGGAAGCCCAGAAAAATCTTTTGAATAAGGAAAAAACGAAGGCCCAAGACGCCCTCAAAGAGATCGAGATTCAGATCGATTCAACGAAGGGCGCTACCATCCAAGTGGGTTCCGATTTAACAGCGAAAAGCACTCGTAAAAAGATCGACGGCAAAGATTGTGTCTTGTTTGTGGATGACGAAGAAGACATGCGGCGCATGTTTTCCGACGTTTTTAAGAGCAAATACACCATTATCGTTGCAGAACAAGCCGATGCGGCGCTTGCAATGCTTAAGCAACATCCCGAGGTTGCTTTAGTGGTTACGGATTGCCGGATGCCCAAGAAGACTGGGATCGAGTTGTCCTATGAGATTCGCAAATTGCAGCCCGATCTGCCGATTTTTCTTTTGACGGGATTTGGTGAAATGGACGCGGCGATTAAAGCCATGAATGAAGGGGCCATTCAGCAGTATTATGCCAAGCCATTCAACATCGCTGAACTAGGCAAGGCGATCAGAGAGAATATTGACAAGAGCGATGAGGCCGTTTCTCAAAAAAGCTTGGTAAAAGAGAAAAAGGCTTTCGTTGTTGATCGGATCAAGGACCTGGTTGCCCAGGTGGAGAGTCTCCAGTATAATTCGAAGAAGTTTCAAGACGAGCAGGCGAGTGTCCAGGCAAACGTGGAGCGGTTGACCCAGGAGTTAGCTCAAGCGAGGGATGAAAAAGCGGAGCTCTTAGATTCAGTTGCAAAAGAGCGCGACACCATGCGGGCCGAAATGACTGAAGAGAAGGTTCGGGTTGACGCCGAGATCGCCAAGAAGTTAGAGGACGCCTCGAAGGTGATCGAAGCCGAGCGGTTAAAGTATAAAGACGAACTTTTGGCCATGGAGCAGAAGTTCAAAGAAGATAAAGAAAAGGTTGAGGCTCATCTCGTCCAGTTGAGAAAACAGATGGAAGCCGAAAAAGCTGAAGTTGAGCGCCAGCTTGCTGAAGAAAAGAAGCGAGGTGAAGCTGAGATCGAGAAGATCAAGGCTGATATTGCTGGGGCAAAAGCGAGGATAGAAGAAGAAATTCGAAAAGAATTGGAAGTGAAGAAAGCGGCGGCGCTAGCGGAGATCGAAGAGCTCAAGAAGACAGTGACTCGAGACCTTGATCGGGCAAAAGAAGAAGCTGCAAAAAAAGAGAAGGAACTCACGGCGCAAATTGCGCAAGCGACCCGTGCAAACAGGGAAAAAGACGACGAAATCAAGACGGTGAAACGAACTTTCGCCGAAATTGAAAAAGAAACGGCCAAAACAAAGCACGAGCGCGATTTAGTGGTTAAGGAGTATGAATCCATGAAGGGTGAATACGAACTCATTGTTCAATCACGTGCAGCTCTCGAAGCGGAGCTGAGCGAAGTTAAAGGATCTAGATAATGGCTGATGAAACATTTGCAGTAGGTGGGGAGTTAGGGACATCCGCGAGCAAGTTTTGCTGCGATGATACGGTCGTTTTGTTTTCCTCGGTCGTGGGGGATGCTCTGACCGAAGCGATGGAAAATAGCTGGCGGCACATGAATCGCTCAGCGGATTCGCGCTGGATTCGCAATGTGGCCGTGTTTGACGATAATCGGAACTCGTGGAGGTATGTGGGCGCCATGACGAGACGGTCTGAGAAGACCGATTGGTTCACCCATAAGGGGTTGCTCACGAACTATGATGACGCATTTGTGGCGATCAAGGCGGGGCTTTTTCTTTTGTCTTTAGAAATGGAGAAAAAGGGCCAAAAGCTTGATCGTATCGGCCTTGGTTTTGGGATCACGGTTCGGCACGGGGAGAATGTCATCGAGAAGTTTTTCGCCTATATTAAGGAACATTTGGTAGAGCGGGATGGCAAAAAGTTTCTTTTGATCAAAGCTAAGAACGTGGCGCTTAATGAGGTCCGCGAGATTGAGATTCAGTTGGACTTCAGTGTCATGCAGTATCAGGCCTACGGCGCGTACATGGCGCTGTTATTCAGTAAATATAATATGACGGTTCAGAATACCTATGTCATCGATATTGGACATGGGACGTGGATTAAGCTCCCGGTGGTGGAGAATGAGGCGGAGATCGGGTTGTCTGAGTCCTTTACTGAAGGGATTTTCACGATTACCCGAAACATCGCTAACGTCATTTTCGAATCCAGCGGCCAGAAGTTTAAGATCCCCGAGCAGCGCTTAATGGAGCGACTGCCTTCCAAGGACTATAAGATTGAAGTTCCAGGTGCCGGGGTCTTTGATTTTTCGAAACTCTTGGAGCAGCAGACCACGATCCTTGCTCGCGAGATCGGGGATAAGGTTGCCGCAGACGTGGCCAGTTTGTCCCAGAAGGGTCAGGCGATTGATTATTTTATTATCATTGGAGGCGGGGCTCATCTGCTGTTTGATAAAATAAAGAAGAACATTGGGGATTATTTTGGTTGGCCACAAGAAGTTGTGGATCAGCGGGTTCTGGATGCAAAGGCAACCGGGGTTGACTCTCGGCATATCAATTGTGTGGGTTTTATGCTTTTGGCTCGCGATCAAATCGCAATGGATAAAGGCGAAGATGTTAAGCCGGGTTTTTCAGTGGCTAATATCGTTCAGGAACTTTAGGCAAGAATTTTAGGAGGCAATATGGACTCATCTTATCTCGTTATTGATTCAGAACTCGAAAACCTGTTTTATCGTTTCGGTAAACAACATCCTGAAGGCTCCAAATATGTTTTGAAGGTTGTGCTCAAAACATATTTGAAGTTAGCTGAAAGCAGCCGCAAAAGGGGGAGTGACCCCCTTTTGAGTCTTCAAGACCTAGTTGAGAGAGTTTCTTCGGGAAACTTGCATCGCTCGACGAAAGACAAGATCGATAATCTTGATTCGATGTTGGAATCAAAAGAGAATCAAGCGAGCGGTCTGGAGAATTCGTCTCTTT
This sequence comes from Bdellovibrionota bacterium FG-2, assembly GCA_051382305.1. Classification (GTDB taxonomy): domain Bacteria; phylum Bdellovibrionota; class UBA1018; order UBA1018; family UBA1018; genus CAIRTR01. Next base: position 3,310 of record JBBCAV010000389.1, on the reverse strand, counting down.
TTGAAGAAATTAGAGACATCAAAAATACGATTCGGAAATTGAATATGAATCAGGGGGCGGGGACCTCTAACGCTCCTCCAAGAGGTCCCGAGAGCAGCTTAAACGAATTCAATCCTACTGATGCCGCAAAATTGATCACGATTGAAGAGTCGGGTGAACCTAAGAAGGGCAAGAGCTATCAGGAGCTTCGCAAGAAGGGCAAACCTGCGAAGAAAATCGTATTTTAGCTTTTTTAGCCTAAAGACATCTGCGTGAAGAAAAAGATCTTCATTGACGCCGGATCGTTTTACACGAAAGTTTGTGTCCTTCATCAAGATGAAGGGGCTGACGCTGGCGGCGATTACAAACTGTTTGGGAGAAGTTTTTTTCCAACTGCGGCTACCCAAGCGCCTGAGAGCGCCGATCGCGTGATTTGCCATGAGTTTGGCGGGATTCGCTATCTGGTTGGCGGGGATTGCCCAAACGAGCGCTGGAACTGTGGCGATGAGAGCGCTGAGGGAATTTGCCGGAACAACTTGATCGCGTGCCTGGTTCTGAGAAAATCACTTTTTGATATTCGGATTCGGGGGATGAAATCGAGCTAAGTATTGTCGTGGATGTGCCAACAAAAAGGCAGGTATTTGAGACGATTTATGGGGCGATGGCGGGAAAGTTTGAGCTCGTCGCATATCGCGGGCCGCAGAAAATCAGGAAAATAGTTGAACTGAAAGTTAGTGTGGTGCCTGCCAGTGACGGGGTCATTGGGTATGTCGGCAAAATCAAATCTGAATTTGATTCCGCCTTGTTTGTCGATATCGGTTTTGCGTCAACCAAAATGTATGTCGTTAGCGCACAGCAAGGGGTGGAGAAGTTTTCAATCACGGAGTTTGGCGCGCGTTTCTATAGCGACGCGATCTTGCGCGCCCTTAAAGAAGAAAACATCGAAGGCGTAGAGCCCTACTGGCTTATGAAGCAAATCGAGTTGGGATGTAAGTCACTTGAGATTGCAACCCAGCAGATCGATGTATCTTTGATTTTAGAAAACGCACGTTGGGATACCAACAAAGATTTTCGACGCATCGCGACGGATTTTATTACAGAGTATTATAACACTGCCTCGAAGTGGGTGGGCTTGCTTGTGATCACGGGTGGTGGGGCGCTTTTCAATGGGGAGTTGCTGTCTGCTTCTCTTGCCGAATCCGGGTACAAGTTTGATGATATCTACATCGATAAGAGCCCTCTCTATACGGTGCTTGATGGGTTGGTTTCTTCTAAGTGATGGATGTTTTGAGGTAATTCAGCGGCTGTTATCGGATATAATTATGCCTTTTAAAGGTCGTTTAAACACGCTATACTGATGGTTCCCTTCAGGAGGTTTTAATGGGCTTAAAAGCAATTCAACTTTCAACGGATCTTGTAACGGTCGCTGAGTTTAAGGACCACGCGGGAGCTTATCTTGATCGTGTGCAGAGTTCGGGGCATCCGATTGTGATTACTAAGAACGGCAAAGCCGCAGGCGTTATTGTGTCGCCCGAAGAGTACGACCGAATTTATTCAGAGCGTTTTATGGCGTCTGTCGCAAAAGGCGTTGCGGATGGTGATGCGGGCCGGGTGGTCAGTACTGAGGAGTTGGAGCGCCAACTTGCTAAAAGGCGTAAAACGCGAAAATGAAAATTGTTTGGACGGATGAGGCTCGCGAGAAACTATTTGAGATTCAGGACTATATTGTCAATCAAGGATCACCTGCCAATGCGGAGCAATTCATTCAACGGCTCATTGAACGTACTAAGATTCTAGCCGATTTTCCCACCTCAGGGCGCATTGTTCCTGAGTATGCTTCAGAGGATTTGCGGGAGTTAGTCGAAGCGGGGTACCGGATTGTTTATCGGATAAAAAAGAACTTGATCGAAATTGAAACTGTCTACGAACCGCGCCGGATTTTTTCAAAAGCAGATCATTCACCGTCAAAATCGAGGCGATAGCAATACAGCATATTTGCCCACAATTTCAAATGTATTTGCTAAACCTGGCCCGTCTATTACAATTGTAAGTAGAGAATGAAACTCCGAACAAGACTTCTCACACTATTGCTGGGCGCGATTATTCCGTTTCTTTTGACGATAAGTATAGTTTATTGGCAAACATCCGAAGTTCTGGCTTTTAAGGTCGCGGCATCCCGAACTGAGCTTGAATTGCTTAATCTCACAACTTTTCGCGCAAAGGTTCGAGATCGCCTTTTGATTACCTATGAGGTTTTATTGGGATTTGACCGCGCAAGGTCTCTCGAGCAACTCAAGGCTGCTGAAAATGAAATTAATAAATCGATTGAGAGGCTGCGAGTCTTGTATGGAGAGGTGCAGGCGAGCCCTGCTCAAGCTTCGATCAGCCTCTACGCCGACTTGGATCAGGTTTTGGATCAAGTCGGAGGGTTTCTTGAGTTGCGTGATTTTGAAAATGCCAAACAACTTCTATTGACGACGCGAAGAGAACTTTTTGTAGGTAAATTTATTCCCGAAATCACTCGCGCGATTTCTCTTTTAGAGGCAAGAAGTCGAAGTGATTCGCAGATTTTTGCGACCAAACTTGCTTATATTAAATGGCTGGTTGTGGGACTGTTTCTTTTAGGCCTCCTTGTTTCTGGCTTTATTGCGGCTTTTCTGTTCTTAAATTTGGTGAAACGGCTAAAGGAAATGGAAATCGCGACTGAAGCTATTGGTGTTGGACGACTGGATGTCGTCTTGAATGTTAAGGGAAGTGATGAATTGGCGGCCCTTGCGAAGACTTTCAATATAATGGTCACTCAGGTTAAGCTGCATCAAGAGGTGATAAAAGGGCAAGCGTCGGACCTTGTCCAGTCTCAAGCCCAGCTTTTTGAAACCGCGAAATTGTCCACTTTAGGCGAAATGTCCGCGGGGATGGCCCATGAGATGAATCAGCCATTGGCCGGAATTTCTCTGGCGGTTGATCTCATCAGGAAACTTAACGAAAAAAAGCTTTTGAGCGAGGTGGAGCTTGATACTGCACTTAAAGAAATAACGACATCTATTGAGCGCTGTAATCGAGTGATAAAGCATGTTCGCGAATTTTCTAGGCAAGGTAATCTCGAGTTCGGCCCCCTTAGCGTCAACGAAACGATGCAATCGGCGCTTATGCTTATGGGGGCGCAACTCAAATTGCGCGGTATTCAGATCGTAACCGATTTGCACGAAGGACTTCGCCCGGTTAATGGAGATCCTTTCCAATTAGAACAGGTTTGGATCAATGCCCTTGCCAACGCGAGGGATGCTCTTGATGAGTTGGCAATAGAGTTGGTAGATGAAGAGAGGCCCTT
>JBBCAV010000388.1:0-2477 GCA_051382305.1 Bdellovibrionota bacterium FG-2 | reverse complement strand
ACACGTTCATAGCCGCGCTAAAAAACGAGAAATCCAGAAAACTAGACGGATTATTCCCGCAAACTGAATATTCCGATCTCATACTGCGATTACGCGTCGCGGCTGTTCTTGCCGGAGCCTTGGAGTCGGGACTAACCCTCAAATTATAGTCCTCGCAGGCGAAAGTATACCCACGCCCCCCGTCTTATGTCCGGTTCCCGGACCCTTTTTGATTTACTGAGAGAAAACGATTTTCATTTTCCGCTACCTTGGCGATGAACCTTTACGCCGTAAGATCCAAAAACAACTCAACCGAGGCGAAGCCCGCCACCAGCTCGCAAAGCATATGTTCTTCGCCAATCAGGGCGAGTTCCGCGACGGCGATTACGAGGAGATGATGAACAAGGCGAGCTGCCTCTCGCTGCTTTCAAATGCGGTCTTGGTCGCCAATACTCATGCTATTGACTGCGTGATACGGACCCATCCCGACGCAAAAGAGGTGCTGACGGCTGCGGATTTAGCGCGAATTTCGCCCATTCCTTTTCGTCGGATAATTCCAAACGGAACCTACCATTTTCGGGGGCACGGTTAGGAGCTGGCGGGGGCCGTTTTGCATTGCGCCATCTTCAGGCAGTCCCAGTGAGACTTTCTCTATGATTTCAAGTTAACACACAGCTCCTAACCGTGTTTTTTTCTCCGATGGGGCTGCTACCCCTAAGTATTGAAAAAATTGATTCCCATTTAGAAATGCTGGACCTGGCCAACGTATTTTCCACCCGTTTTGTTGGCCTTCCCGCCGGTGCTTTCGAAAGACTTGACCGTACTTGCCAATGCAGCGCCGGGTCTGAAATGGACTACTTTTCTTGGCGCGACCTTCATTTCTGCCGCGACCAACTCTTGGGAAATGTCGAGCGCTGATCTAGGAACGAAGAACGACCCTAACCCGTCGATGGTAATGCCCTCCGCCGTTTGCACCACCGCTTGTGCCAGTTGCTGTGTAAGCACTTGCAAAAAGAGAACTAATTCATTTTCATTCAGTTCCGCTTCCTTCAGCAACGAGTTAAATTGCTTGGGAGTCAAGCCGATGTTTTTAATTTTAGGGTCGATAAAAGTCTTACTCTGCTCTTGGATCAAAACATTAAGCGCTAGGTCTGTGGCTTTGAGCAACGCTTGAGACCTCTTAAGAAGCCATGCCTTATCAGCAACAAACTCAAAGCCCTTTTCTCTCGAAAAAGCTTCAACGGCCTCAGAGAGAGGGGGCACGACTGCGAGACTAATGACAGATCCACCTGGAACAAACGGAGCTGCGATGTGGGCAGCGTCGGCCTTCGCGGCTTCGGGGTTCTTACTCAAGGTTTGCAGGTAGAAGCTTGAAGCCTCAAAGAAGAAGTCTTCGCCCTTAAAATTCGTGTACGAGAATTCACGGATCAATTCGGCTTCAGCAGAAACTACCGAGATGCACAAGTTCTGAAAATAGCGATAGGCCGCTGCTTGAACCAAGGACTGGTCTGGGTCGAAAATAATTTCGCTATCACCCTGCGAGAAAGTGCCAAGCCCCAGGAGCGCCAACGGTTTATCACTCTTGAGGGATTTTGTGGTCAAAGCAATAAAAGCATCCAATGTTTTTTTTGCTTGGTCCTTTGTAAGGCCAGTTTTGGCAGAAATATTTTCCATCATCAGGACGGGATATTTTCTGCCTCCAAACTCACTGCCATTTAGGGGCCCCGCCGCAGAGGCTGTGATCGAAACAAAAAAGCTAGCAAGAAAAACTCCAGAAACTAATTTCAAATATTTCCTCATATAGACTCGACTCCTTGAGGACATTGAACGCAAGGGCTGTGCCAGCGCCATTCTCACGCAAGGGCCGACTAGGCCGCGAAAACGGCCCGACGATTCCTGCGTGCGCGCGTTTTCAGATCGGAAAATTCGCGAAAATAGGTACAAATTGATGAAGTCTCGCCAAGTTGGATGATTTCGTCGGCGTGATGACAGAGTGTCTAGTTTTTGGACACCGATTTTCCGCCGAAATCCTGGTGCGCGCGAGGGAGGATGGCGGACAGCGCTTGGGACCATTGCGGACAAGTCCGAACCATTTAATCAGTCTTTCGTGATGTGAGCGGCCATAGCCTGGTACTACCTAACCTTTCCAAAACCCTAGGGAGGTTAAAGGGGTAGCGGCCCCATCGGAGGAGGAAACACACTTAGGAGCTGTGCGTTTCTGAGCGTAGTCTCAGTAAGGCCGAATTTCAGGTGAAAACCAGGTTCGCATAACCCCCAAGAGGCCGTCCCCCAGGGTTCCCTAGGATTGCCGGAGAGAAAAAAACCGTTTTAATTCTCCTCGTATAGACGGTCCCCTGTCAACGTGAATTTCCATGGATCATTTTGAAAGTCAGGTTCGACCTTTGACTTACAACCTCGTATTCGCGTACTGGCTAACGCATTAAGATTTGTCCGTAACGGTTATCCACAATCTATCCACAGTCGCTTTAGACTAAGGG
>JBBCAV010000387.1:0-20066 GCA_051382305.1 Bdellovibrionota bacterium FG-2 | reverse complement strand
GATCCGCCGAAACCGGCCCAATTTTTTGCGTAAATCGCGCAGCAGGCCGCCACGTTCGACCGCCTTTTCTTTCCAGTGGTTCCTGGACTTCCTTAAGCGGGAGCATGGGTGCATCGGACCGTCCTATTCTGAAAGCCTATGTAAGCTATCAGGATAATATGGTATTGATTTATCATGAGGCAACAGCACATGATCGAAAAAAGAATCACGCGGATAAAAGAAGAACTCCAAACCATCGGGGACATGCGTCCCGGAAGTCTAAATCAGCAATATACGGTGTGTGGAAAGACAGGCTGTCGCTGCGTGGATCCTGACAATCCACAAAAGCATGGTCCCTATTACCAGCTCAGTTATGTTCATAACGGCAAGAGCACGACCCAGTTCATCGGCAGTCAGTCCGTGGATAAGGTCCGCCAACAGCTGGAGAACTACAAAATCTTCAGAGCCCTCACCGCCGAATGGGTGGATCTGGCTCTGCAGTTTGCCAAAGATAATCTGGCCGTAGAAAAAGAAGCACTCAAAAACGCCGCAAAGCGAAAACCCGCTACGACGAAGAAGACCAAATCCCGGGGTTCGCGTCAGTCCTGAATCGGGCTGAATTTCTACGCCCTAGATGATTCCTGAAGGAGCCACCCCCACCACTCACATCCTCAAACCTGCAATCGGCAAACATCCAGGCGGGCCTGATTTTTCGCTCTCCGTTGAAAACGAATGGCTCTGCCTAAAGCTATTGAATGCTTTTGGCCCTGTGCGTCTCAGAAGCCGAAATCATCGATTTTGAAGACCTAAGAGTTCTCTCCGTAAAACGTTTCGATCGTCAATGGGTAGGTAGAAAGCTTTATCGCATCCCTCAAGAAGACCTTTGCCAAGCCCTAGGCGTGGGCCCTGACAACAAATACGAATCTGATGGAGGCCCCGGAATCCGAGCCGTCCTCTCGCTCTTGAATGAATCTGACCAGCGAGATGAAGACCGAAGAATTTTCATGAAGACCCAGATCATTTTTTGGCTCATCGCTGCCATTGATGGTCATGCCAAGAATTTCAGCCTCTTTAATCGGCCGGGCGGTTTCATTCTCACGCCCCTTTATGACGTTATGTCCGCCGATCCTCACGTTAATCCACAGATTCTGCCCCTCGAAAAAATCAAACTAGCAATGGCCATTGGCGATAACCGGCATTACAAGGTCAAAGAAGTGCGCCCCAGGCATTGGAAACAAACCGCTGCCAAAAGCAAGTTTTCGCAAATCGATGAAATCATCGAAGAGGTTCGACTCCAGACTGACGATGCCATTGATACCGTCAGTTCAATTCTTCCACGCGATTTTCCAAGAAGAATCAGCGAGCCAATATTCAAGGCAATGCGTAAGCGCGCGAAGATCTTGGGCCATTGACTATACTATTTGACATTATATAGCCCTAAGGTATAGTCAATATATGCCGAATGAGCGAAAAAGACACATCATTGACCTCTTAGAGTCCCAACGACGTTTTTGGCCGGTCATTGGCGTTTTGGGACTTCGCCAAGTTGGGAAGTCTACGTTTCTTAGAAATCAGGCTCACGTTACAAATTACCACACTTTCGATGACGACGACGTTCGACGAGACGCTCTCGCTTCTCCCAAAGCCTTCTTGGCAAAACTCGAATATCCTGTGGCTATCGATGAGGCGCAGAAAGTCGAAGAAATCTTCGACGCAGTAAAAAGCAAAGTGGATCGAAAACGGATCCCCGGGCAATTTTTTTTGACCGGCTCAAGCAACTTCAACACCCTTGAGGGAATTCGTGAGTCGTTAACCGGAAGAATTGGAACTTGCTACCTCTGGCCCATAACCCTGGCAGAGCTGCATGCCAAACCATTTGAACCTCAGCGAGTGCACTCAACTTTACATTCACCGCTGCACGCTCTCACGCCCCGTTTTTCCGTCGAAGACGTGAGCGCTCAGATGACAAAGGGAGGAATCCCCGTTCCGGCTTTTGTTCGCACCCTGGAGCGGCACAAACAGTATTTTGATTCGTGGATGGATACAACTCTTGGCCGCGACCTACGAAGAGCTTATGGCAAAGGATATGATGCCGACATTGCCCAAGATCTCCTCTCACAAATGGGCCGAATTCTCGCTCAAGGTGAGCTACCGACGTCACCGCTGTTTACGCAGCAATCTCGAACGCTAAAGAAGTATTTTGAGGCGATGCAAACTATTTTCCTTATTCGACGAATGGGCAGCCATGAACTCGGGCGCGGGCACGACGTTTTCTTGCCCACAGATTCTGGGGTCGCAAACTTTCTGATGAAATATGTGAACGCCCCTGGCGCGACTTTGTCGCTCACGCGGATTTTTGTGCTCAACGAAATTTTGACCAACTCCCATTATGCGCAAGAGAACGTGACACCAGTCTATTTCAAAAGCCGAAGCGGCTCTCCTGTAGATTTGGTTTGGAATGGAGTTCCGGTGTTGATCCTGTCCTCGAGCAAGGTCACGGGATGGGACTTGCGGCCTTTGCAAGGAGCGATGAAAACGCTCAAAGCAGAGCAAGGCATTGTGGTATCTCCGCGAGACCTCGTCGACATACCCAAGAAAGGCGGAATTTGTCACGTGCCGTGGGGATATTGGAGCTAAGCCGAATTACGAATCGAGTAAACTTATCCATAATAGGGATAATCTACGTAACGGATAAGTTCCGCAACCGGATTCTTCTGGGAGGCTTTTTTGCGGTTTGCGCATTCTTCACCCTTTGGAATTCAAATGAAACCAAAGACGCAAGAACGAAAATATCCGTCCGAAACAATTCTACTCATCTGAACTCAAATTCAAAACTACTCAAATCTCACGTCGTTCAACCGAAAATCGCGGGCTACCCTATTTTACCCCAAGAACACACGCCCCACCCTTCTCAAACTCTTACCACAACCTGGGACACCCTCCCAAAATCAGAAACCTTCACCTCCACCGAAGCCCGCTACTTGATCGAATTCCTGCGAAGAACTAATTACAAAAACACTCGATAATCAATATTCAGAGCATCGGCCAAACGCTTTGCCATTTTCTTCCCGATGGGCCGCTTACCGTTTTCCATCTTTGATAGATCTGCCTGACTAATATCGAGATTCTTTGCAAGGTCGACTTGCGAAAGCCCTTCTTTGTGACGAGCTCCTCGAAGTGCGACTGCTCGCCGTTTACTTTTATCTGCCAAATCAGGGAACACAACCTCTGCCGGAATGCCCAACGCCTCGCCTTCCAAGACCTCGTACTCCTTGAGCACTTTAGCGATTCCGTCAGCGGTGTCTTTGGAAACAACAAAGAGCCTTCGTTTTCGGCTCGTCTGAATAAAAATTTCTATCCCATCAATAGGGAGCTTTTTCGCGAGTCCCGACATAGTACACCTCTACAAGTTGAATCCCGTGATAAAATTCTAGCCAGCAAGCGACATAGCGATAAGTCAGATGGCAATGATGCTCACCTTTTCCCAATTTCGAATAGTTAGACCAGTTCCCGCGAACCGGACCAGCCGCTTCGATTTCGATAATCAGGGCTTGCACCGCCTCTTTTATATTCGCTGGCAAGTCCCAAACCTGCTTAATTGCCTTGTTCGTTAACGTGACCCTACAGGCCATAATCACTCAACCTAAAGTATACGCAGCTTTATGCCGTATGGCAATAATTATCCAACAAAACAACTGCCCGCCGCCATTTTGATCGATTTTACTGACTCTGCATATTTGGATATTTGATATATCTATTATTACAGAGTCTGGTAAAATGATTACAAGATGCCCCACGAACGTGCTCGCCATGTCCAAGAGCTATTTTCTAAAATCGCAGCCCATTCACCCCTGGTTGGATGTCTCGGACATCGACAAGTCGGAAAGACTACTTTTCTTGCGCAAATCGGAAAGCATTATCTTACTCTTGATGATCCCAACGTTCTTGCAAGGGCCAGAAGAGCGCCTAAGGAGTTTGTGGCAGAGAATGCTAGAAAGGGTGCCGTTGTCATTGATGAATGCCAACATGCCCCGGAGTTGTTTCCCGCCCTAAAGGAATGGGTGCGCACCCATAAAAAGCCAGGCCAATTTTATATGTCTGGATCTGTCCGTTTTACGAGTCGAAGTGCGATTCGAGAATCCTTAACGGGTCGAATCATGAACGTCGAAATTTTTCCTTTTGGGGTTGCCGAACTTGCAGGATTGCCCCTTCCTTCGCTTGTGCTGGATCTCGCTAGCACACAGAACTTTAGACGAATCGAATCGCTCACGCTGACATCACACCAACAGCGAGATCGAGCCAAGATCGTGGATCAATATCTCGAGGCTGGGGGTCTGCCCGGCGTCTGTTTTATGCGCGACTCAAAAGCCCGAACAAAACGCATCGAAGAGCAGATATACACAATTCTGGATCGCGATATTCGAACAGTTTATCCTCTAAAGCTAGCCTATCGTCAGATTCTAGAGTTTCTCGGAGAACTTGCTAATGCCGAAGGTGAACCGATCAATCACTCATTTTTAAAATCTAGAACAGGGATCTCTCCCATCACTCAGAAAAAACTCCTGTATGCGCTCGAAGCAGTCTTTGTCATTCGAATGCATCGAATTCAAAGTGAAAACACAAAGTGGACTTATTTATTCGAGGATCAGGCAGAATGGCGGTGGTTAGCTCAGCAGCAAACTACCAATGAAGATGCGCTTCTTGAGAAACAGTGGGCTGGGCTTATCTATCGCAACCTTAGATTGCAGTCTGAATATATACTTGGAGCGCAAGACCAGTTATTTGGTTACCAAACCCGCTCCGGAGTGCATGTTCCGCTGGCAATTCAAACCGAGAAGGGGATACTAGGAATTCTACCTTTACTCACTGACGACATTTCGCACAGATCGCTGATGGCAGCACACAGTTTTTTGAAGAGGTTTGGAAATAGCTCCGTACTTTTCGTTTCTAAAACGGCAAGCAGGCCTCGAATTATCGACGAACGCATAGGTCTTATTCCAGCGAGTCTGGCACTCTTTGAATGAATACCAACTTACCCTAAACCTTCCCCGCCTGCGCCCTCTTCACGCCCAGCCACGCCACCACAAAAATCGAGGCCTCGTAGAGGCCCAGGAGCGGAATTCCTAAGATCAACATCGAGATCACATCAGGAGGGGCAAAAACTGCGGAGACAATCGTGATGCCAATCACCGCGTTCTTACGTTGCGCGCGTAACATCGGCGCATCGACCAAACCCAAAAAACCTAGCAGTGAAATAAACACCGGCAACTCAAACGCCAAACCAAACAACAGCAACAATCTCAGACAAACCGTGTAGTATGAATCAATCGTCAGCATCGGCACATCCGTCGGCGCGCCGTAACTTACAAAATACTTGAACCCCACCGGGAACAACACGAAGTACGCGAAGCACGCCCCCCCGCAAAAAAACAAACTTGCGGCCGCAATAAACGGAAACGCGAACCGACGCTCACGCACATGAAGTCCCGGAGAAACAAACCCCCAGATTTCGTAAAAAAAATACGGCGAGAACACAAACAACGCCGCATAACCCGAGATCTTCAAATGGGTCAAAAAATTCTCAAAAAGACTCGTAAAGTATAACATCCGACGCTCTGGCGGCAGCGCATCAAACAAGGGCCTACGCAAGAATCCCAAAATGGGCTCCGCGACAAAATAACACCCAATGAACCCAAAAAAGAACACAAACACGGCGCGGGTGATGCGCACCCGCAGTTCGTCCACGTGCTCCAGAAAACTCATATTTCGGATTTCTTCTTGACCTGGTCCTTGTTGAGACATAACTCTTGAGGGGTACTATTCGCTTTGAACCAAGGAGTTGTCAACTTATGCGTAGTTCTAAAACGCCACTGTATATTGTCGGAGTACTAGCCGTCGCCATCGCGGGCGGGTTGATTTATGTTCAATCCAAGAAGGCGGAATTTGTTCCACCCCCTGCGGCTTCCGCACCCGTAGCTGCTCCATCAGCTGCCGCTCCTTCTCTAACCTCTCCTGCACCGGAGGCTTCCCCCATGGTTACTTCACCCCAAGACCCTTCAAAACCTGCCGTAGCACCCGCGTCTCCAGTTCCTGCTGGCGTTCCTGCTGGAACGCCTGACTTGAGCGTCGATGCAAACGGGCTTTCAAAAGCTACCGTCGTCATACAAACCAACCAGGGTGTGATCAAGTATAAGTTCTATCCCAAGGACGCGCCTAACACCGTCAACCGAATGATCGAACTTATTCAAAAAGGCTTCTACAACGGCCTTACCTTCCATCGCGTCGTTCCCCGTTTTGTTATTCAAGGCGGCGATCCTAATGGCAATGGCACCGGCGGCAGCGGGCAAAAAATGAAAGCTGAATTCAATAAGCGCCCCCATATCGAAGGCACGGTCGCGATGGCGCGAGCCCAAGATCCTGACTCAGCGGATGCACAGTTTTACATCGCGCTTGAACGGATTCCACACTTAGACGGAAGCTATACTGTTTTCGGTCAAGTCATTGAAGGAATGGACGCCGTCAAAAAGATTCAAATCGGCGACAAAATGATTTCGGTGACAATTCAATAACGACGAGCGAATTACTGCGGATTCCGCTTAATCTTTGAATTCGCCGGATTTGTTAAAATTCCTGCTTCTTGAAGCGTCTTTGCGGCGCGCTCGTTTTTTGTGCGCACCCAAAGGTCGTAAACTCGAATTAGGTCTTTTTCGCTTTTTGAAGCTGTTTTTGAACTCATGTCTGCAAACACTTCCACGAACTCAGAAAACTTATCAGCAAGCTCAAGATAGGTAGAACGCAAAACGCGCTCATCCTCTCGCGCCGCCACATGTTTGTAGGCCGTGCCACCCATCCCAACATAATAATCAAGATCAACAAGTTTCCGACTCAAGCGCTCTTGAAAAAAACCTGCAAAATATAAAGACACATCCCCCACATATCGAAACATCGCCCGCTGCGCCATCGGTTCGGGCGCATCCATCGCTTCTTTCATAAGAAGCACCAAAGGCTCTTCTTTGTGCGCCCCCTCGGCGTTAGTGGTGTAGAGTCGATCAGTTGTCATGAACTGGTTTAAGAGGTTTACGAGGTAAAACTCCGTCTCAGGCGCGGCCACTACCTTGTGCCGTTCCATAGACTCTGTCACCAGCTCTCTAAAATATTCCTGCGGCTGCGTAACGAGGGTTAACCCCGCCTTCTTACCTGTTTCACTCAATGGAACACCTCCCTACCTTCTATGTTAGACCTCTTGTGTCCAGAGTCAAATTAAACCTTTTCGCTTTGCGTCAACAAAGACACGTTGGAGAAAGGGGCCTTAGGCGCGCGACCTAATGGCGCTGCCCGAATTCCGGGGGATTATGAACTTTGAGTTTTTCAGTTTTGAACAAATGAAGTAAAACTATAGGCACGATGAGGACCCTAAAACCCAGACTAGTTCTCGGATTTTTTCTAATTCCTCTTATGTGCCTTGCGGCGCCTGCAACTCCCTCGGCCGAAATTCGAGTCACGCTCTTTGAGCAACCCTGCCTACTCCGGGGCCCTGTGGCCGAGACTATCTTGAAGAACGTACACGCAATTAGTCCTGAGCAAATGTACCCTTCCGCCATTCTTACTCAAAACCCGGGAGAAACCTCAGAATCCCTTCGCAAGGCTCTCGATAAACTCAAGAAAACGACACCTACTCCTACCCAACTCGATCGCTACCGCGATCGCCTGACCAAACGTTTTTCTTCACAACTGGCTTTTTTTGAAGGACTGCAAGCTTTCAAACAAACCGGACAGCCTGATGCGCTTTTAGAAAAAGGGAAACGCATTTTGCCTGAGAAAAAATTCAAAAATTTCGAAGCACAGGTTAAGAAAAAGGCTGCGTCCGGCAAAGCGGGAATCAAGAGCTTTGAACCGGTCTTAGATTTGTTCAACGAATCTATTGAAGCAGATCCTGAAGAAGAATTTCACCGTGCCATCCGCAATCTCGACATTCACTACGTATGTAACTTTGGCGACACCGAAGACAGCGAAGAATAGATTCCCCCTCATGGAAAATAATCCGCTTTTAAATTCACCGGCCACTCCCTTCGATACTTTACCCTTTACACAGATCACTCCGGCGCATTTTTTGCCGGCGCTCGAAGCAAGAATCAAAGACGCTGATGCTATTTTTTCCGACCTCTGCGCCTCAAAAGAGGCACCCAGCTTTGCAAATTCTTGCGAGCTTTTGGAAGAAACATTGGCAGGAGTAGAGCAGGTCAGCCTCGTTTTTCAAAACCTCCTCTCGGCCGAAACTAGTGACAGGCTTCAGGCTGTCGCCAAAGAATTTGTGCCCCTGGCCACACGTTTCTCAAACGATGTCTACCTCAACGCAGGCCTATTCGCGCGAATCAAGTCCGTCTATGATCAAAGATCGTCGATCCCATTGACCCCTGAGCAATACACTTTACTTGAAGAACAGGCGCTGACCTTCATCCGTAACGGCGCTCTTCTGCCTTCAGAAAAACAAGCGCAGCTTAGAGCCATCGACGAAAGACTTTCAACTCTGGGCCTCGAATACAGCGACAACCTTCTGGCCGAAACCAACGAATATGCCCACCACACGACAAATTCAGCGGATGTGATCGGGCTCCCTGAAGCCTCAATTGCCGCCGCCGCTGCTACTGCCAAAGAAAAGGGTCTCAATAAAGGCTGGGTATTCACGCTTCACCAACCCAGCTTCGTTCCCGTTCTCGAATATGCACAAAATCGAAAGCTGCGCGAAACTCTTTGGCGGGCCTATCAGGCTCGCTGTTTTGGCGCCAGCAAGCATAGCAACGAGGCCCACGTCCTAGAGATTGCTCGACTCCGTCATGAACGAGCTTTGCTTTTAGGCTTCACTTCTCACGCCGACTTCACTCTTAAGCGGCGTATGGCCGAATCTCCCGAGAAAGTCTTAGCGTTCCTCAATCAATTGCTTACCCACGCAAAGCCTGCCGCAATTAAAGAAACCGAAGAACTAAAAAACGTGGCCCTGCAAGACGGAATCACGGAATTCAAACGCTGGGACGCCGGATTCTACTACAATCGAATCAAAAAACAGCGCTATAGTATCGACACCGAAACCCTCAGACCATATTTTCCACTGGATCGTGTCCTTCAAGGCGTTTTTGATACGGCTTCCCTCCTTTATGGAATCAAATTTAACCCCGCACCCAATATCCCCGTTTACCACCCTGACGTAAGACCGTTTGAGGTTCTCGACGAAGACGGAGCGCACCTTGCTATCCTCTACACCGATTTTCACCCTAGAAAAGGAAAACGCGGTGGAGCTTGGATGACTTGCTATCGAAACCAGTGTGGAAAGGTGCGGCCGCATATTTCGATAGTGATGAATTTTACCCCTCCTTCTTTGAACAAGCCCTCGCTGCTCTCGTTTGACGAGGTTCGTACTTTGTTTCATGAATTTGGGCATGCCCTGCACGGAATCTTTTCGAACGTGACTTACTCCTCACTTGCGAGCCCCAACACATTCTGGGACTTTGTAGAACTCCCCTCGCAAATCATGGAGAACTGGATTTTCGAAAAAGATTGCCTAGATCTCTTTGCTAGCCACTTTCAGACGGGGGAAAAGATCCCCTTGGAACTCGTCAAGAAAATCACAGAAGCCGCGCGCTTCTACGAGGGCTGCACAACCCTAAGGCAACTCTCTTTTGGACTATTGGATATGGCATGGCATTCTAAAGATCCCTCCGGCATCAAAAATATCGCCGAATTTGAGCAAGCCGCCATTAAAGAGACTGAGATCCATCCTTTTGAGGCGGGCACAAACTCAAGCTGTGCCTTTGGACATATTTTTTCAGGTGGGTACTCCGCGGGCTACTACAGCTACAAGTGGGCTGAAGTGCTAGAAGCCGATGCTTTTGAACTTTTTGTTAAAAAAGGCATCTTTAACCGCGAGGTCGCTTCAAAATTCCGCAACGAAATCCTCTCCCACGGTGGCGCCGAGCACCCCATGAAACTTTATCTGCGTTTCCGAGGCCGGGAACCCTCCATCGAGCCCCTTCTAGAAAAGGCAGGACTTAAAGCAAAAGCATTGTGAAACGCTTAGCGTTATTTCTTGAGTGTTTGACCGCCATGCGATATCCATCCCCAACGGGAGAACGTCGATGCGCCTAAGAGAATGGGTTATTTTATCAGGGAACTCGAATCGCGCACTTGCTCAAAAAATTTGCGATAAATTGGGCCGTCCCTTCGGGAAGGTAGAGCTTCGACGCTTTAGCGATGGAGAAATTTTCGTCGAAATCGGTGAAAATGTTCGCGGCCGTGATGCCTTCGTCATTCAAAGTACCTGCCGCCCCGTCAACGACACCCTCATGGAACTTTTGATCATGATCGACGCGCTTAAACGCGCGAGCGCTAAAGAAATCACCGCCGTCATTCCCTACTACGGCTATGGCAGACAAGACCGCAAAGTCGCCCCTCGCACACCGATCACCGCAAAACTTGTGGCAGATTTACTGGATCGCGCTGGCGCCACCCGCGTGGTCTCAATGGACCTTCACGCAGGCCAGATTCAGGGATTTTTCAACATTCCCTTTGATAATCTTTTTGCTTCTCCTGTACTCCTAGATTACATCACGCATGAAATCGGCCACGGCGAGAACCTCGTCATGGTGAGTCCCGATGCAGGAGGCGTTGAGCGAGCACGAGCGATTGCCAAGAGAATGAACGCCAGTGTCGCAATGATCGACAAAAGGCGTACTGCACCCAACGTTGCCAAAGCCATGAACGTCATCGGGGAAGTTAAAGGTAAAACGGCGATTATTTTGGACGACATGATCGACACCGCAGGAACCCTTGTTGAAGCTGCTAACGCTGTCATTGGCCAAGGCGCCCTAAGAGTGTTTGCTGCCGCCACCCATCCCGTACTTTCGGGCCAGGCCATTAAAAGAATTACCGATTCCAAACTTGAACGCGTCATTGTCACCGATACAATTCCGCTCAGTGACGAAGCTAGAGCTTCGGAAAAGATTGTCCAACTCTCCGTCGCAGATCTTTTGGCCGAAGCCATTCGACGCATTCACAGCTACGATAGCGTGAGCAACCTTTTCGTCTAATGAAAGTCATTGCAGGACTTGGCAATCCCGGCCAGCAATATGAGACCACCCGTCATAACGTGGGGTTTCTCGCCATCGACTATCTTGCAGAGGAGTGGCGCGCCCAAGGCCCTCAAACCAGTTTTTCGGGCGAAGTCTATCAGGTACAAATTGCGGGCGAAAAAGTTCTGCTTTTGAAGCCCCAAACTTTCATGAACCGATCAGGACAAAGCGTCGCGCCACTTCTGAACTTCTACAAGTGCGAACCCCAAGACCTAATCGTGCTACATGATGATGTAGACCTCGAGCCGCTTGCCTTGCGAATCAAACAAGGGGGAGGCCATGGCGGCCATAACGGACTGCGCTCCATTGACGCCTCGGTGGGTGGAGAAAAGACAAATTACTATCGCGTTCGTCTCGGGGTCGGCCGGCCTAATTTTCCTGGCTCTCGCGCAGGAGCAGTCGCCGACTACGTCTTGGCCCCGTTTTCTGATCAAGAGCTTCGTGACCTTGATCCCCTTTTTGAGGACGTTCGCAAGGTCTGTGAACTACTGATACAGGGTGACCTCAAAACAGCACAAAACAAGTTTCATCGTAAGCCAAAAACAGAACTAAAGGAGTAGATACAATTATATGGGTTTTCAATGTGGAATCGTAGGTCTTCCAAACGTCGGCAAATCAACAATCTTCAACGCACTCACTTCTGCCAAAGCAGAGGCCGCGAACTATCCTTTTTGTACTATTGACCCCAACACCGGGATTGTCAAAGTGCCAGACCCCCGGCTGGCCGACATAAAAACATACATCCCGCCCGAAAAATTGATTCCGGCTAGCATGGTGTTCGTCGACATCGCAGGACTTGTCAAAGGCGCATCAAAAGGCGAAGGCCTGGGGAATCAATTCTTAGGTCACATTCGTGAGACCAATGCTCTTGCCCATGTCGTTCGTTGCTTTGCCGATCCCAACGTCATTCACGTCGATGGGAGCGTGGATCCGCTCCGAGACATCTCGGTGATCGACATGGAACTTATTTTTGCGGATCTTGATACGGTCACGAAACGCTATAACAGCACGCAAAAGATCGCGCGCTCCGGTGACAAAAAAGCTGCGGCTGTTATGGGCGTCTTGGAACCGGTAAAAAACGCCTTAGAGGCTGGCCATCCCGTGCGCTCACTGAATCTTTCTGAAGAGCAGCTTGGATTGATCCATGACTTTCACCTTATTACTGCCAAAAAAGTCATGTACGTCGCCAACATTGACGATGCCGACGTGGCCAACCCCGAAGGCAACCCTCATTTCAAGAAACTCATTGAATATGCCAAAAAAGAGGGCAGCCCTGTCGTTCCAATTTGTGGAAAAATAGAAAGCGAAATTTCCGAGCTCGCCGATGAAGAAAAAGGCGCGTTTTTAAAAGAAATGGGCATGGCCGAAGCCGGCCTAGACGGCGTCATTCGTGCGGGCTATGAGCTTTTGGGACTCCAGACTTATTTCACGGCTGGCGTGCAAGAGATTCGCGCTTGGACGATTAAAAAAGGCTGGAAAGCTCCGGCTGCGGCGGGCGTCATTCACACCGATTTTGAGCGCGGTTTCATTAAGGCCGAGGTCTATCACTATAACGATCTTATGAAGTATAAAAGTGAAGCGGCAATTCGCGACGCTGGCGCCTTACGTGTCGAAGGCAAAGAGTATGTCGTCAAAGACGGCGACATTATGCATTTCCGTTTTAACGTGTAGAAACCGCCCTAGGCAGGCGCTATTCTTCTTGTTCTTCTTTTTGCTCTTTGGGGGGCTCCTGACCTTTAGGCGTATAGGGGGCCCAGAAGTAATCTAGAGATTTTGGCACTTCGCGCTTGAGCATCTTGGAGTACCAAAAATAGTTTCGAATGATGGATGACACATAATCCCGGGTTTCTTTATAAGGGATCGTTTCGATGAATTCGGTGATCCCGTGTTTCCCCGCGCTCGCCTTGATCCATCGCTCCGCCGCGCCGGGACCTGCGTTGTAACCCGCTAGTGCCAAGACGATATTTCCATTGAAACGGTCGAAGACCTTCTTCAAATAGCGCACACCAATTCGAACACTTGTTTCAGGATCCACCAGGTCGGCTCGACGCACAGTGGGCTCCGTTTCAACGGCTGTAAAAGGCATGAGCTGCATTAAACCCGAAGCGCCCGCACCCGACATCGCCGCCGGATCAAAAGCGGATTCTTGCTTCATCAAACTCAGCACCAGCACCGGATCGAGATTATTGGCAGCGGCTTGCTTCTCAATAATGTCAAAAAAAGCAACGGGAAAAATCATTTTTACGACTGAGGTCGTATAAACAGACGCAAACCCGCGCTGAATGAGCTCGGTCAGAAGCTGAAAACTCGTATGATAAGAGTGCGCTTCAAAATTAAGTTCCGAAAGATAAAGCAAAAACTCATTGGAAAGTGCGTTTGAAATGCGGAGCTCCTTGAGTTCCGTGGCCGCAAGTTCCGGAGCCTTTTCAGCCAAGAACATTTTGGCGCGCATCAAGTGGAACACTTCATTGGGATTGAGATACGGATCGATTTCAACCGCCTTGGGAACAGACTGATCCAATGTCTCATCAAAAGATTTTCCCCCAAGGAGGGAAGCCGTAAGCCCGTAGTAAGTCAGAGGAGAATCCTGCTGAAGAGCACTCAAAGCCTTAACTGATTTTTCATTCTCTTTTTGTGCCACCAAGATCCGTGCGTGCCAATAGCGCGCGCGATAGCGATGGGTTGATCTTGGAAATTCATCCATGAACTGAGAAAGCTCTTGGGCCGCCTTCTTATTCTTATCCTCAAGGACAAGTTCAATCGCAGAATCAAACGCCACCTGATCTGCATCGGGAGACTTATAGCTTTGAGTCAGTTTTGAAACCGAAGCGGGCTTCGGTCTTTCAAATGCCTCCGGTCGTGTTTTCGTAAGATACTTTGCCTCTTCGGAGGCTTTGGCAAAAGCAGAATTCAGCTTCCGCATCCAGCCCGTGCAATACTCGCCTTCTGCTTTTTGACAACTGACCACATACTGCTCGAGAGTCTCTTTTCGAACGACACTCAATCCCGTGTTGGAGCCCAGGCGCTGAAAAGCCGCTTCAAAAACCAGGCGTGCCGCCGCATAATTCTTCTCGAAGAAAAGTGCCTGCGCTTTTAGGAGTTCTGCTTGGCCCACTTCTTTAGCGATATTCTTAATATAGGGAGACCCTGGCATTTGCGATTCAATTTGAAATAGTTTCAAAATCGCGCGCTGTGCGAGCTTTGAAGAGGCTGAAAACTTGCGAGTTTGAGAAACTTGTCTCGCCTCCAAAATATCCGCCTGAGCGGAAAGCCAAAGGGCGACATCCCCGAATACCGGGTCCTTTTGTAGCATTGTGAGTTTGGAACGAACTGGTTTAAACTTCTTCTTCTGAAGCAAATCATAGGCACCCTTGAGCTGCCGAGCCTTCGGGAATTTATTCAACGCGTACAGACGCTCCGAAAGCTTATCCAATGGCAGCTGCTCAGAGGAGGGGTTAATCTCTGGTTTCTTTACTTCGGTCACTTTTGCTTTTTTGCCGCGAACTTTGGCCACACCTAGATTCGGCGCAAACCCCAAGACCAAAGCTAGGGCCAAAGTCGCCACCCTCACCGAACGGATCAATATTTGGTTTGTCATTTTTTGAGCTCTTTCAAAGTTTTCTCACAGACCCCGAGTTCTTTCCAGCCACAAGGCGCACAGACTCGGTGGAAATCATCAACTGTCATTTTAGTGGCAAGCCTCTCCAAAACGGCACCCCAGGTGAGGCTATCCCCTCGGCACAAACTCAAGATTTTCGCATGCTTTGCATCAAGGGTCTGAACCTTTTCTTCGGTCGCACAACGCGCGCCCTGACGATTCGGACAAGATTGGCAAATCGAGTCCTCAGTATCCAAGACAACGTGAATCAAGGTCTCTGGGGCTAAAGAGTTTTTAATTTCAAAATACTTTTTTACAAATTCCGGTGAATAGCCCTTACCCTGGAAACTCTGTGTGCATAAAAAATGATGAGGACGAAACTTAATCACAGCAAACCCAGAACTAGCTCAAAGACTTCTGAATGGCTTGAACGAGCGTTTCGCACTCGTACCTCAGTTCGGGCTTTTCTATTTGAGCCACCAATTTTTTAAGCTTCTCAGCCGTTTCAATGACAGTTTTGTCTTTTTCTTTTTGTGCCCGCTCCAAATGATCCATCGTCATATTGTATTCAGTGGCCAAATCATGAAAATGATCTTTTTTCCGAAAAAAAACGCGGTCTTTACTTCCGCCAGTGCGCGCTTGACTTAGGATTTTCTTCAACTTGTATAAGGGGCCGGCAATCCGGTGGGAAACGAAAATACTGATCAAAAAAGTCATGACCAGAAACACGATCTGCAAGAGGACCAAAAGAACCAAAATTTCTTTTTTAACGTCCAAGATAGCCGCAACCGCAGGCCCTTCGGGATCCAAGGCCAAATATCTAAAGAAAAATCCAAACACATTATAAATGATGAACGGATAAACCAGACTCAACGCAAAGATCCAGGTGCACACATAAAATGCAAACCGGAGCTGAAAAGCAGAGTCGATCAACACTATGCGTCGTCTTGTAGGAGGCATGCCCATCTAGTGTACTCGGCAGGAAAGGTTTAGTCAAAAATCGTGTGAACCTGATCAACAATCCCCACAATGACCATTTGAGCTGGGAGAGGCTGGCTTGGATCCGCAAGAACTGCTTGGCGTGCCCCCGTTCCCTCTTGCATCACAAGGACGGTATCGCCCGGGCCTGCTTGAACCGTATCAATGGCTACGAGGGTCGTCTGATCCCCAAAACCTTCTTGAGGTTGCACACAAAGGAGTTGGCGATTCGGAAGGGAATCGAGCCTTGCCGTGGCAACCAATCTTGAAACAACTTTAGCGATGATCATCGACAATCCCCGTCACGGCCGCATCGACCGGATAATTATTAGCCAGCGCTGCCCCCGGAATCGCAAGCGACGCCTCGCGTTTACCCACCCAAATTACGAGATCCCCCGTCCGGGCTCCCACAGCATCCACTGCCACAAACGGCTCGCCGACCAGATGATGATCGTGATCGCAAGCTTGAAGGACTTTGAGCGGATAGCTCTGAAGATCTTTTACTTTTTGACTCGCAACGACCGTTCCTTGAACAAAAGCTAATTGCATCGTATTTTTTCACCAGCACTATTAGAAATAAGCCAGCGCCTCCTCTTGGGGTCTCGGGATCATGTCCACTCTACAAAAACTCTCAAGTCCCTCTAAGCTTTGTTTTGCTGCCTCAAGCGCCGCTTCAATCGCTTCTTGGCGGCCCATCAATACATAATAGGCCTTTCCGCCAATCCCTTGTCCTAGACGCATCCGGCACAACTGCACGCGTGCCGTCTTCAGCGCGCGGTCCGCTGAAACAATCGCGCCTGCAAGTGTTGTGGATTCGACCACCCCCAAAGACTCCTCAGGATTTGCAGGAATCAATTTAGGCTGAAACGTCCAAATCGAATCCAAAAACGGCGCAAGTTGCTCATGTACACCTGGGATCAAAATCTCGCGAACCACCGTTCCATCCGCAAGCTCAAGCGCCGCATGGTAAGCCGCTTCGACAGATGCCACATCCCCGGCAAACAAAAGCACGTGCTTACCTGAGGACACGGGCTGAGAGGCAATTACCTGAACAGGGGCTTTTTTAAGCACGGTGTCCGTCAAATACAAGCCACGAGAAATGCTCGAAAACTCGATAAACGCAAGCGCAGGAATCTCAATTGTTCCGAGGCTAAAAAGCGTTTTTCTACGGAGAGCTTCGCCCATCTAATATTAAACCCTTTATACGATCCGAAAATAATCCTTGAGCACACAACGCCTGACGCGCGAAAAAGTGCGACAGTTCGTAAGACCTTCACCCGTGGGCGAGGCGATTGTAAATGACGAGAACCCTTCGCCGCCTAATCCAAGACCCGCGTAGCTTGGAGCGTTTTTAACGAAGATCGACGTGTTCACGGCCCTGGCCATATTATGGAGATTTTCGATATTCTTGCTGTACATCATCGAAGTGTGCCCAAACCCATGCTCCACCCGTACCGCCATTTCAATGGCTTCATCGACATTGGGCACGCGGGTGAGCGGAATCAGCGGCATCAACAGCTCGACTTGCACAAACGGATGGTTTTCATCGACTTCGCAAAAAACGATTCGGGTGTCGGAGCCCGCGTGAATTCCGATCGCGGCTAAAATCACGCTGGCGTCTTTACCGACAAATTTCTTATTGGGATGAATTCCATCGGGATCCAGCACATGCTGTTCAAGTTGTTTCACTTGTTGTGCATTGATCAGATATCCGCCGTATTGCTGCAATTTGCGTTTGAGTTCATCGGCGATCGAGGCCACAGCAATGATCTCTTTTTCGGCGATGCAGACGATGTTGTTATCGAGTGAGGCGCCTTTGATAATCCCCTCGGCGGCCTGATCCAAATCAGCGGTTTCGTCAACCACGACAGGGGGATTGCCCGGACCTGCTGCAATCACTTTTTTGCCCGAAGCCATCGCGGCCTTCACGACTGCAGGACCGCCCGTTACGACGAGCAGGCGAATTCCGGGGTGCTTCATCAGCGCTCCAGCCGTATCAATCGTAGGTTCTGCGACCATCACGAGGCAACCGTGAGGTCCGCCGTTTCTGACGATCACGTCATTCATGATTTCCATCGTGCGGATCGAGACCCGCTTAGCCGAAGGATGCGGATTGAAAACGACAGCGTTTCCAGCAGAGATCATCCCGATGCCATTATTAATGATTGTTTCACTCGGGTTGGTCGTAGGTGTAATCGAGCCGATGATCCCGTACGGGGCATACTCCAGCAGCGTAAGTCCATCGTCGCCGGTAAACGCAGTGGATTCGAGATACTCAGGGCCTGGCGTCTTATCAATGACGAGGCGATTCTTGTGTTTCTTATCTTCAACTCGGCCCAAGCCCGTTTCCTGAACCGCAAGCGCAGAGAGTTCATCGACGTGCTGGCGAAGGGCGGTGCGCATTTCGGTGATGATTTTCTTGCGCAAGGTCAGCGAAAGCTGCGCCCATTTTGGCTGAGCCGCACGCGCAGCCGCGACCGCTTCATCCATATTCGCGTAGGTCTCCTAAGAATGAGTACTCACCGAGAGAGAGACCTTCCCTGCTTTTTCAAAAGAGCGCTTAGGCGATGCCGCCGAATAGGAACCCGCTTGAGTTCCCATGAGACGCGCGGCCACAGCTTCGGCAAGTTGATTGATCTGATCTTGGTTTAATTGGTTCGGATTCATATATCGGTACTACTTTCAGACGAAGGCGAGCATTTCGGCGACTTACTTCCGAAAAGTGGTTTTGCCCCCGGCCTCAATCTCATCAACAATCGCCATGATGACGGTATCGACGGGACGGTTTTGAGTTACGTCGGTTTGCCGGGCGCTAGAACCCGAGGCATAGAGCACGACTTCGCCGACCCCTGCGCCCACCGAATCCACCGCCACGACATTTGAACCCTTGGGCGTACCCGTGAGATCTGTTTGCTGAACCAAAAGGAGCGTGAGCCCCTCAAGTTTAGGATCTTTCCGCGACGCCACGACTGTTCCGATGACTTTCCCTACATTCACAGGGGTTGCCCTCCATAATTCATACCAAAAACAGGCGCGTTCTTAAGCCTTAGACTTGCCTTCAGGCTTTGTGCGGCCCAAAGGAAGCACAGAATCCACGTTCGCATGTGGGCGAGGAATCACATGCACCGAAACCATTTCGCCGACTTTTTCAGCCGCGCGAGCGCCGGCTTCAACAGCCGCTTTCACCGCAGCAACGTCGCCACGAACGATCGCGGTGACATAGCCGCCGCCGATGCGCTCATAGCCTACGAGGTCAACGCGTGCTGCTTTGAGCATCGCATCTGAAGCTTCGACCATTCCTACAAAACCCTTTGTTTCAATCATTCCCAATGCATCTGACATTTTGTGTTCTCCCTTTTTTTGATAAATGTTATTTTTCTTGCTATTTTTCTATGCCTGTTAAACCATTAATTGCATTCATTGCTGCCTTTGCTGCCTCATCGATGTCAGCTTCTTTGCCTGCAAGAGTTAAACGCCCAAACGCTCCGAAAGCGCGGACGTCAACCAGCGTAACATCAGCGGCTTTTTCAGCTTCATTTGCCGCATAAACGATGTAGCCAGCGGGATCGGTTTCTAGAATGAACATGCTCATTCCAGGAAGGATCATGGAACCCCGACGTCCCTGACGATTGACGTTAACGGCATGGTCTGGCTCCAGCGCGCGAATCGTTTCGGTCCAAGCGACTTTGCACTTCTGCCGTTGATCGACCGTTTTCTCGATCATGCGCAAACACGCTTCGCCCGCCTGACGAACTTCACCTTGGTCTTCATGGTGAACTTCGAGCGTTCCGAAGGATCGCTCGACGACCTGCTGGCCCAAACGAACTTTCGTAGCCTTAAGAGCCGTATCAGTCAGGCGATGAATCGCCATTCCGGGTGCCGTCTCGATCCAAAGCGATGCATCGCCTGGAATCGGCAAAAACCCTTGTGAGGTCGTACCCAGATACTCGGCCAGTTGCGGCTGAAGCGAATCGATAAAAATATAGGTTCGAAGCTTAATCATATGAACTCCCCCAATAAATAGAACGGCTTATCGTTATATGTGAGGGAGCATGGAGTCAAGAAAAAGGTAGGCCAGAGTCTTTGAATATCTTTATGAAAACGCGCCTAGACAAAGTTTCGGGTTTAGTCTAAATCTTAAAGAACTGGGCATCATTATATTCAGGAGTAGCTCAGTGGTAGAGCAGCCGGCTGTTAACCGGCTGGTCGGGGGTTCAAATCCCTCCTCCTGAGCCATTTCAGTAGGCCTCTCGCAAAGAAATTTGTGGGAGGCTTTTTAATATCAACTACTTAGGATTCAAGCAGTTACGATTCAGGAGTAGCCTCGGTATTTCCCGATCAGTCGCGAGATTTCGGGATTTTCCTATTTTCTTCCTACAATTTTCCTA
>JBBCAV010000386.1:0-5096 GCA_051382305.1 Bdellovibrionota bacterium FG-2 | reverse complement strand
TTTTCCGCCCTAGCCTGCTAAGCCCCCCTCCCCTCTGAAATCCACTTCCCGGACCCGGAATACGAAAACCGGCGTCGAAGGGGGCCGCGCGTACCGCGCGGGAAGATCATCGAGGGGGAAACGCCCAACGGATTGCTATATGGGGAGGAGATATCGCCTCGCAAACGGGAACCCCCATCACAAATGCAGGGGGAATTGCCGGATCAATCAGTGGAGCGACAATTACGAACTGCTATTCTCCTGCCATTACTCCTAACATGCAGGGAACCCACATGGGCTCTCTTGTGGGAGCCTCAGACGCTGGTTCGACAATAACCGACTCCTATGGAGACAATTTTAATTTGACCTCGCTCGTTGGAACGGGGAGCCCGACTCTGAACACCTGCTCCCTTCAGTCCTCGACCAATTTGTATAAAAGCAGCACTTATTTTAGCTGGGACTTTAACACGGTTTGGACGATTACGGAGGGGAGTTCGTTTCCTACTCTTCGGTAATTATTAAAATCAACGGCGAGCGGGCTTGGCACGAACTGGACACGTTTAGGGGCTAACACCCC
This sequence comes from Bdellovibrionota bacterium FG-2, assembly GCA_051382305.1. GTDB lineage: Bacteria > Bdellovibrionota > UBA1018 > UBA1018 > UBA1018 > CAIRTR01. Next base: position 4,540 of record JBBCAV010000386.1, on the reverse strand, counting down.
CGAAGGCCTAACCGGCCCCCGGGGTTTCAGAAGTCATTTGCTCTGAATTTACTGACAATCCTGAATAACGAAGTTACTAAATCTCGCAACAGAATCTGATGCAGTGATTCCCGAAAAGGTCTTGGTGTTATAGTCTGTCGTCGAAACCGTTTGTGTTTCTGCAGTTCCACTAGCAGGCGTCACTGTCGCTTTAACCTGTGTCGTGGTTAGTTCTACCATTAGTTCATCATTTGCGGCGGGCGTTGCTGCAAAGATGGTCCCAAGTCTGGCGGGAGAGATTCCTCCTGTCAGCTTAATGATTTTATAACCAGCAGTACCTAAATCGGGTACATCCAAACCCCCATCATAGACAAAAAGAACGCTATTTCCGTCACTGGGTGTAAGTGGGGTTTTTGTCCGAAAAACCAGTCCCGCGATGTTTCCGCTTCCAGGCAAAGCAGCAAGTTTCACTTTAAAAGTACAGTTGGGGGCTGTGGCTCCGACATCAACCAGGGCTTCTGAGGCAGCAGCTGTTTTGCTCACATTGTAGGCTAGGTTTGAGATGATGCCCCAAACATCGGCTGTAGGGGAAATAAGCCAGGTCTGGGCTGTACCGCCGCCTAAGATATTTGTATCTCCAAGCGTGGTCGTGCTATTAGCTCGAACAAAGGTGTCCGACGTGAGCACAACAGGTGCAGTTGGAGACGGGCTTGCACTCGGAGATGCGCTCGGTTCAGGCGACGCACTCGCCTCTGGTGAAACACTAGGAGAAGGACTTGCCGCTGCAGCCGCCGCCGCCGGATCAGCCGCTTTTTTCCCGCAGCCGCCCATGAGACCCATGGCGATTGAATACGTAATAATGACTCCGAGACCTATTGCACCGATGCGAATGAATTTTGATTTTGTGGCCATGACTTTTTCTTTCTCCTTGTGTAAATGATTTATCAATTTTGAATGGGTTTTTGGGGTTTGTAAAGATAATAGGTCTAAATAATCAGTGAGATTTCTACTCAATCAGTTTAATTAGCAATTTAGTTGCACCATAAAAGCAGGCGGCTTTTATTTCAGTTCCAATGCATATTTAAATTTTCCGATGAGTTCTATTTTGTAGGGAATGAGCATAAAAACTTCTATTGATTCGCGACACAACGGGGAAAGATGTTGCCTTCCCAATAGTGATCACTAAGTGTAAAGAAAATTCCCTCATCGTTTGAGTATCTAGCTTTGCTAAAAACGTCGATATATGTGCTTGTTTCCTGGGTCCAAAAACGCTGCTTCATATGGGGCAGCATTGTTTCAATCTCCGCCATGGAGTAGGGATTATAGCCCGTGCCTCCATCGGCCATTTCCCAGCTGCGTCTGAATTGCCACAAGTGTTTGACGTCGTCTCTGGTGGGTAAACGACCTCCAAGCTTTTCACAAATCTGTGCGGCTTGAGGTTGGTCAGCGGCCGCCAGGACATCACCCCAGATCATTCCATCGGGAGTTTTCCATGACTCACCAAATCCCGGATGGGCCACGCGTTCGTAAACATTCGCGCCCCAACTTGAGATCCGACACTTGAATCCAGGGCGCGCGGCCCGGAGTTGAATCTCTGAATACGAAGTACAGAGAGTTAGCTCAGCAGTAAAAGGAGGAGGGAGGGGGTCGCTCGTCTGGTATTGAAAGGTGAATGTGGGCTGCTCCGAAAACTCTCCATTGTAGATCTCTACCTTCAACTGGTCTGGTATTTTTGGATTTAGTTCAAGTACGACATATTTTGGGAAGACCGCTTGAGTTAAGTTGACCCCATTTAGCGCTCTGCAATTGGCGCCGCTACAGACTTTATCATCTGGGTACAGGCTCACTTTTTCTGTGGAGTTCATTAATAGGGGGTCGACGGCCGCGACACTGAGTTTTTTATTGAACCAATCGGCCCCATCAATGGATATCTTGGGATCGACTGTTAGGAGAAACCGATAGGACCCGTCACATTCAGTACTCTCCTGAATCGCAGGGTAAATCGTTTCGCCATACACGTAGTCTTTATAGGAATTAGAAATAAACATCATCGTCGTTACCGAACCAAACGCTTCAGCTTCCGTCAGAAGATGCACTTGATCGACATTCGTGTTTTCAAGTAGATCGGGACGATTAGAAACGAACAGTTGCAGTTTCTGAGCAATCACGGGTTTCTCCCCCGCGCTCCCCACCAGCTCGCCCTCGCGCGAAAGTCGCCATTCTCGTGCGGCGATCATCGAACTGAGGATTTTAACTCCTTCTTTGGAAACGTGAGAAAAATGGTTTTTGCCCATGGCAAAGGACGCCCCCGATCCGAGAACCCCAAGAATTCCCAGAAGACCCATCATTAAAACTAAGTTAGCTTTATTCATATCAGCTCCGTTCAAATTCATTAATTCATCCGGTTATAGTTCGCGTTTCCGTGACATGCGCGCGCGCACGATCCGCCGGTGGGGTTCACGGTAAAGGAAAACTTTCTCGTTTTTAATGGTGATGCATCAGAAGCAATGTTGTGGGGATTGGCGCCGCCGTGTACGTCGTGACAAACCGTGCAGGCCCGTCCCTTTTGAACGACGTGGACGAAATGCAAGTTCGTCCGAACTGTTTTGCCGTTCACGAGTGCGTCTCTTCTAAACCGGTTCTCACTGCCTGTGACAAATTCATTTGCTACGAGCGGCCCGTGGCACTGAAGGCAAATCGCGACTAGATTCTCGTTCCAGTTCATTTTCCCGCCCTGTGATTCATCCTTGAGTAGCGGTGTTGCCTGAGACGCATGCGGCGTATGACAAGAAACACATTTGCCTTCTTTAACCGGCTTGTGGGACAGCGGTAAATCGCTAATCGCCTTGGCCATGTTTGGAACTTGCCCCATCTCTTTATCGTGGCACGAAAGGCAGTTGCCGCCTTGAGCAGTCAGAAGCTTAGGCGTGGTGCTCGAGTGGGGGAGGTGACAGTTCAAGCAGCTACGCGTGAGATCAAGGGCCCCATGCTTGGTGGCCCCAGTCGGAATCAATTTCGTATGGCAAGACACACATAATTTGCCCGGCTCTGCCCGCAAAAAACTTCGCAGAGTACTGGCATGAGGGTTATGACAATAAATGCAGGCGTCTTTCTTTTGGAGTGCACCATGAACAACTGGGCTGCTATCCATGGGCTGATGGCAATTGTAACAGACATCGTTTGAGCGATCGGTGGTGACGTCTTCTTTCCTTTGGCTGGTGAGGTGCGAGGGCTTGGCGGTGTGACAAATTTCACATTTGCCATCGCCTGACGGATAGTGAACATATTCACTCTTCGTTAGGTTTGAGTGACAGGGCAAGCACGGCTCTGAGCTGGCGTAAGCTAAAGTGCTTATGAGGATTCCGAGTATGAGAGATACCAAACAACGCATGGGTCATTTCCTTCGCATGCAGGATATTATGACATGATGCGGTGCATTTCAAGTAACATGATTGACGAGATACGGCTACGCTAGACGGTAAGCCGTCTGGGGTCCGTCACTCACTTTCTTAAGCGCCCCCGCTTTTACACAGGCTAGAATGGTCCTTTGTGCGGTGCTGGGGCTGATCGAAAAAAGCTTTGCCACGGCGTGGGTGTCAAAAACTTTGTTTCCGAAAGTTTTTTCAATTTTTCGGATTAACAAGAGATGCCTAATGGAAAGGGTTGCACTTGGTTGTATCGACTGAACCGGAATCACGAGTTCCACGGGGCGCTTAGCGTGTAGCTTGTAGAGTCCTTTATGGGCCACAATTGCTTCGAAGTCGCATAAACCCGTTTTCCGCCCTAGCCTGCTAAGCCCCCCTCCCCTCTGAAATCCACTTCCCGGACCCGGAATACGAAAACCGGCGTCGAAGGGGGCCGCGCGTACCGCGCGGGAAGATCATCGAGGGGGAAACGCCCAGGCCGATTCCAGTCCTTAATGTTAGCGACCAAAACAATCGCTAAGGTGTTGAAGAATATTGGATAATCGCTGACAAACCTGAGAACCGGAAGAAGAACCCAATCACGAACACAATCAAAAGCGATTCCGCGCCACTCTAAGAGATGATCGAGGATTTCCATAGTAGGATTATAACACATTCTGCGGATTTTTGATCAGGCAATCAATTGGCCTGGAACCATCCGGAAGACCTAAGTTTTTTGTAATTGGCCAGCCGTCTAATTTATTTTCATAAAAATAAAAAAAGTGTTGACATGTTTTTGTGTGAATTTTCTGTTTTCAAATGTTCAATCGCAACCACGTTGCAAATATGGTTTCAAGCTAACTGCATGACCGCTGTGACCTTCGGAGAGGTGACCGCTAGTGGGAAACCTTTGGATCCATTTTGCGTGGCACTGTGGTCATTGTAGCGCGAAAAAAGCAGTAGAAAATTGTCGTGTTATTCTCATTTCAGAGAGAGAAGAAATGGTAGCACGAAAAAGACTAAAAATCGAAAATGCAGTTGCATCGGCAAAAACTTTAATCGAGCATGACGAATCGGTGACTCCGGTGGTGAAAGAAGTTTTTCATTCTCTCCTTGATGCAATCGCGCTACTGACCAACGAGTTGGGGCTCAATAGT
>JBBCAV010000385.1:0-11994 GCA_051382305.1 Bdellovibrionota bacterium FG-2 | reverse complement strand
TTACCAAGAATTGGCGTGGCAGACCCCTAGCGAGTTTGACCACCATCATAAACCTCATCGCCTCCACCCGGACAAAGAGCGGCTTGCGGGTCAGGTGCGAGTTGGATAAGGGCAAGTATCCCAAGGGGGTCAAAATCTCCGATGCGCAATTCGCCACGATCAACCTGCGCCGTCACAAATTTCATGGTGATTGGAATTATACGATCCGACCGACAAGAAACTAAAATCACTCAGTTATTTTGTTACAGTTCCTAAGAACCGGCAACGGCTTGCCGACGGCGTATTCCTCAAACTCCTGCATAGTGTAACCGTAGCACCCGATCAGTTGTTGCAACCGCTTGGACGAAATGTTCATGCGCCCCTGTTCGTAGTGATTAATTGCAGAATCCGAAATGCCATTACGGGCACCCGCCTCGCGCATCGAGATCCCGCGCGACATGCGCATGAAGCGAAGAATCTTCGACGTTGGAGTAATAATCTTTTGCTGACTTCTTTTTGGCTTTTTCATCACGTTCGCTCCTTTTGTTAGGTAACGAGCGCTCTTGGGTGTCTACACCTCAAAAACCCTGCTGTTTCACAGGGCTAAGCTGCGTAGACAATTTGGTTGGATGACTTCGCGAGATGCGCGGGCGATAGCCAAAAAGCTGGCTACGGGTAGCCAACTCGGGTAATGCCGAGACATCTCGTGTAATGTCGAAACCGCAAAACTGGCTCTGGTATTGGGGAATTCCCTAAATGAAAACGGGCAGATCACCATGATCTGCCCGTTTAACTGTTCCGAAAATGGTGGACTCGCCCCGTTTGGTTTGGTTTCAACTACTTACACAACCTTTCTGTCTAAGCTAGCCAGCTTTTCCAATCGATTTATCGTTTTGCTTTGAAGTCGAAAAGGTTCACCACGTGTCCCATCATCGCTTCATCTGAAGGCAAGAACTTAAGCCCCTCTGTAGCTCCGGCTTCATCAATGCCAGCCATGCGGATGTATCTCTGCATGGTTTTGATGTCCTTCCATCCGCCAATTTTCATCACTCTCGTGGGTGCGACCCCGTCGGAAATGAGCTGTGTTGCGAAGCATGCTCGCAGCGTATGAAACTTGATGGACTTGAGACCGGTGCCCAAACAAAACGTCCGAAGGACTCGGGCTTGCTCACCCTTGTCCCATTCCCAGAAGCGGGGGAGGACGTGATCCTGATTTCCAGTTCGTGCCTTTAACTCCGTGAGAAGCCAGTATAGCTCGCCTGAAACTGGAACACTTCTCCAGTATCCGCCCTTCGTCGGGCCTGTTTTCTTTGTCCGAGTGTTCCACGTCTTTGAGACCCGAATCATCCCGTAACGACGTTTCTCGGCGAGTAGCTTTTCTTGGGCACGAGCGATTTCTTCTGAAACCATCTCAATGTCTGTCCAAAGAAGAGCGTTAAGCTCTCCTGATCGCATTCCGGTCAGAAGCGCCATTGCCCAGGTCGGATACCAAGCATGGTCATGATCCCTTGCTTGAGTTAGAAGCGCTCGGATCTCGCCAAGCGTTAATATCTCGGGCAGTTCTTCTTCTTTTTCTTTGCCAACGTCGAGTCCATGTACTGGCGAGTGTTGGACGCCGATGATGAGTCTCTCCTCGATGCCCCAATTGTAGATGACATTGATCGTGTTCTTGAGATGCTTGAGGAAGCCTGATTTTTTGTCGGCCTTCTCAGTCATTCTCAAAATATCCCGACCATCGCCACGATTGAGCTCCGATGCTATTCGGTTCAACCACGGCCTCGTCCAGTTTCGGAGTAACGCTGAGTGATCCATGACCGTTGTGAGGACATAGTTCTTGCCGGGGTACGTTCTCTTTTCGTGTTCCCAGCGGTCGATGACGGATTCCCACGTTGCCCCTTGGTTTTCGAGGCGACCGAGTTTATGAGCCAGCTCGATTGTGAGTTTTCTATCTTCTGATTCTGCTTTTGCCTGACTTTTGATGCCAATCAAAAGCTTTTGCGCGCGAATTGTTGGGTCGACCTTGCTGCGAAGATTGATGTAAATCTTCCAATAGGTTTTTCCATCTTTTTCATAACTGGTGACGGCCATATCTTGCTCCTCTAATGAGTGAGCCTTCGAGCAGTCGATCCAGTTCAGATCTCTTGAAATACAGTCTTCGTTGCCACTTGTAGGCGCGGACTTGTCCGCGACAGACAGCAGCTCTCAATGCCCCGACTGTTTTTCTTAAGTAATTCGCGGCATCCTGTGAATTTAACCAAACCAAATTTTCAAAGAGCGAGGCTGAGGTAATTTCTTCAACCGTATTTCCTGAGAAAACCATAGCATTCCCCTTTCGAAGGAACGAGTGAAAACCAGGAGTGGAACCCGTATTTTCAAGCGTAATTAACGTGCCATTATAGCAACACGGGTGCCAGGAGGGATGAAGAGGTAACCCTTGAGAATCACTGGAAACAGGTTTTGGGCCGGATTCCGGATGTTCCATTTTCGGACAAAAATGTTCCAAAAATGGAAAAAGGGGCGTGGGATGGGGTTCGTCTTCGGCGACGTTAATGTGGAGACACTCAAATTTTTTGTGGCTAATTAAATTCACCTGGATGTAGCTATTGGGAGAGGGCTCTTCATGAGTTTTTTGTTTTTCATTGATGAAAGCGGGCAGGATCGCAAGGACTCACCTTATGAAGTTCTCGCGGGGGTTTGTGTTGAAGATCAGCGCCTTTGGGAACTCATTCAAGCGATACAACAAAAAGAGGTCGATATTTTCGGGTGTCGAATTTCTGCCGGTCATAAGGAACTTAAAGCTAGGGAGCTTTTAAAGAAAAAGACATTTAGATTGGCCTCCCAATTGCCGCCCTTTGATTCTGAACGCAGAAGACAGTTGGCAAAAGAGTGTTTGGAACAAGGGGGTTCACCCACGCGTGAACGGTTGACAGCGCTCAGTCAGGCTAAAATCGATTTTGGCTTATGTACCCTGCAAATGTGCGCGACTTTTGGGGTGCGTGCATTTGCCAGTATTGTGTCACGGGACGCTCCGAGACCGGGGCCGGGCAATTATCTGCGCAAGGATTATGCTTACTTGTTTGAGAGATTTTTCTATTTTCTCGAAGACATGCCTGGCAATGCTCAGGGCCTGGTCATTTTTGATGAAAAAGAGAAGTCCGAAAGCCACGTTTTACTGGGTCAAATGTATGAATATTTTCGAACCTCCGCTAAGGGCCGTCAGCGAGCGAGTCGAGTAATCCCGGAAGCGTTTTTCGTTCACAGTGATCTTACGACGGCAATTCAACTCGCGGATTTGATCGCCTATGTGATCGCGTGGGGGGTTCGATTGCAAATGATGACGTTGCCCGCTAGATCTGAGTTAAAGGAAATCGCAGAAGCGGTTCTGAGGCTTCGTTATAAAACTCGCCGCGAGATAGGTGGGAATCCTGATTTTACGATTTGGAGTTTTTCGGTCATTGATGATCTGCTGCCGCGAGATCGAACAGAACGGTAGAAAATAAAAAAGGCAATGATAGGACTTTCATCCTAAACAAAGCCTCCATGTAAAATATTAGGTTAGTTTGGGTGAAAATACAACATAAAATCCATCAAATTACGCGCCATTGGTGCCCAGGCAAAGGGTGCTCGGTCCACGTCCCATTCCAAGCTTTGGAATTCCCAGCGTATTTTTAAGTGACCTTTGCTGTCAGTGCGATGGTTTAAGAATTCGATGCTCGGGTATGATTCGAGCGAACAGCACCACAGCCAAAGGAAATCGAATGCGCCCAAACGCCATAAAAAAACAAGCGAACAGCCCTGTTCGGAAACTGGGTTTTGAAAAGGATCACAGGTGCTCGTTCTGTTTTGACTCTCTCGACGGTGAATGTCCTAGGCCGCCAGTGAGAAACTTTGAGTCTTTCGTTAAAGACTCAAGTAATGAGGAGGGGTATTTCGTGGCGGCCAACCTCGCATGCGCGAAGAATTGGCGGGCTCCAGTGCTTCTTGTGGCGGAGCCTGGTCTTGGCAAGTCCCACCTGCTTGAAGCCATTGCCAATCAGGTTCTTACGGATAGCCCTCGGGCTCGGGTCATGCTCATTCGAGGCAAGAACTTTGTGAAGGAATTCGAAAGGGCACTGAGGAAAAATGGGTTGCAGGATTTTCGAGCTTGGTTCCGCAGGGAAGTTGACGTTCTTATCGTGGATGATTTCTCATTCTTGAATGGAAAGTCTAGGGTCTGTGATGAAATGTACCGGACATTATCGATCCATGAATCGCGTCTTACCCGAATTGCAATTGCGAGCCCGATCGAACCCTCCTTGTTGGAGCTGAGCCCGGACCTCGCTTGTTGGGTAATGGAGTCTTGGATGGTAACTATGACCTCGCCTGCCCCTAAAGCAAGAAAGGAGTTTGTGGAAGAATCTTTGGGAGAGGAGGGCAGGGTTGATAGCGCATTGGTTGAAATGGTCCTCAAAAATACGGGCCCTAATTTTGGCGAAATGAAGTGTTTACTGGATCGGATTAGGGCGCATGCTAAGGTGGAGTTCGACAGTATTTTAAGTCGGGCAGTAAAAGGCGTTTTGGGTATTGGCGCTGTCTAAGTTGAGTTTAAGGGATTGAAGACCCGGATCGCGCAGTGGTAGATATTCGGAAGTGATTGTGAGGATCCGAGAATGCAGAACTCAAATGATCTACTAAATGTCTTAGTCAGCAAATCAGGGCAGATTCCAACCCCAGCCGGAAAGATCTGGTTTCGACTGGTAGGGGCGTCTGAAAAAACTCCAGTGGTGACTCTCCACGGTGGTCCCGGTTTTCCGCACGACTACCTCGAACCACTTGAGGTCGTCGGTCACGATCGTAAGATTCTTTTCTACGATCAATTGGGGTGCGGACGTTCCGACCGGCCAAAGCAGACAGATAGTTGGAACTGCGCCCATTTTGTTGAAGAGCTGGAAACCATCAGGAAGACGCTGGAAATCGAGAAATGGCACCTTTTAGGAAGTTCATGGGGAACGATGCTCGGAATGGATTACTACATGGCTTATCCCCAGCACGTCGCGAGTATTGTTTTTAAAAGTCCTTGTTTGAGCGCACCCCAGTGGGCTGAAGATGCAAAGCGCCTCTGTCGGGAGATGGGGCCCGAATGGCTGGCGCTCACTCAAAAACATGAAGCCGAGGGAACGACATCGTCGGCTGAGTATATGGATGCCAAGAATAAGTTTAATGCTCGTTTTCTTTGTCGCCTTCCCGATATGCCGCTACCGCTGAGTCGATCAGTAGTTGGAAATGGAAATGACGTGTACCAAACGATGTGGGGCCCCTCGGAGTTTACGGCAACAGGGAACCTCAAAAACTATGACCGCACTTCGGAATTGCGTAACATTCGTGTACCGACCCTTTTTACCTGTGGGCGTTATGATGAAGCCACTCCGGAAACCGTCTCTCGGCAGGCGGCTTTGGTGCCTGGGGGGCGTTTAGTGATTTTTGAGAAAAGCGCTCATTGTGCGCACCTCGAGGAGCCGGATCTGTTTATTGAGACAGTCTCAAAGTTTTGGAATGATGTTGAAGCACAAGGATGAAGATAGGAGTCACGCCCATGGTCCAGTTCAGCGCTTTAGGAGCACGAAGATCGATGCAGAGGAGCTTTGGTTGGTTTCTGGGCGTTTTTGTGCTCGTAGCGCTATGCCCAAGCGCTCACGCCCGTTCCAAGAAACACGGCATCGCCGAAGCCGCTAAATCGATCGTTAACGAAGTGCTAGTGGCGGCTCCCGTTGCGGATGAGGTTTGTTTTGCGCCGGATGATCCTTGCGATATTAAGCTCGTAAAATTCATACAGTCAGCGAAGACCTCCCTCGATATTGCGATTTTTGACCTCAACCTCGATAAACTTGTTCATGAGATTCTGGTGCAGACCAAAAAAATCCAGGTGCGAATCCTGGTGGATCGCAGGCAGGCAAAATCTGATCATTCTTTGGTTCCGCTTCTTGTGAAGGCGGGGGCTAAGGTAAAGATCGGGCATCAACGCGGAATCATGCATAACAAGTTTGTCATTGTAGACGGAAAGGTGCTTGAAACTGGCTCTTTCAACTATACTAATGGCGCGGCTTTCAAGAACAATGAGAATCAGGTTTATCTAAGCACTCCTGCGATAGTGGCGAGGTACAAGGCCCGATTTGAGAAGATTTGGAGTGAGGGCATTGCTGAGCGCCTAGAATAGTATTGGGTTTTGGTCGGCTGTGATTCTATTTTTGGCAGCACTGGCAAGATCGGACATATCCAGTTGACGGGAGATAGTAATTATCAAGCGGTACGCACCTGTCTTGCGTGGTGGCACGTAAGCGGGGGTTTCTCCACATCTTGAAGGACATTGATTTTCCTGTAACGATGCGTAGCGTGGGGGGACTTAAGCGGATTTTAGAGGCAAGAGCGCCTCGAAGTCTTCCAGGGTCTTCGCAGCCGGTAGCTTTTCAATAAGATTCATGAAGTACTCGCGGACATCCAGATCGTTGGCTTTGGCCGTGGCTATGAGGGAGTAGATTGCGGCCGCCGCCCTGGCGCCCTCAGGGGTCTGACAGAAGAGGTAATTCTTTCTCCCGATCGCGACCGGACGAATCGCATTCTCCGTGATGTTGTTATCAAGGCGAATCCGGTGATCATCAAAAATCTTTATCAAGCAATCCCAGGCATTGAGGGTGTATCGAATTGCTTTGCCGACAGCCGACTGATCGGGGATCTGCTGTTTGGAGGTTTCAAGTAGAAGTTTGAGTTCATCTAAAATCGGCTGCGCAAGTTTCTTCCGGGCCTCAGTTCTTTCGTCTGGGTGGATCCCTTGGGCCGCCTCGTCAGCTCGATATAGCTTTTTGATGAGCGACAGCACCCGTGATGGGACGCCCGTCTTCCGGCCCTGCGACTTCATAATTTTCATCGCCTCAAAAAATTTGCGGCGAACGTGCGCCCAGCACCCAACTCTTACGATATGCACAGTTTTTCCCGTAAAATCGTAACCTACGTATTGATCCACCTGCAGATAGCCCTTAAATCCCTCTAAAATCTCTTTTGCTACTGCGGCTCGCCTTGAGCTTGCATACTCAAAGAGAATAATCGGTGTCCCAAAATCCGATGGTCGGCTTCGGACCCAAAGATAGTGAAGATTCTTGATCTGTTTGCCGTCTTCGGTCAGAACTCGAAGCGGAGTTTCATCGCAAGAGAGATACTCCCCATCAATAAGCCGCTCTTGAAGAAGATTCATAAGCGGGGTCACCGCTTTACCTAGGCGAATGATCCATTCTGCCATTGTGCCACGAGAAAGTTCGACGCCAATTCGCTCGTACATGCCTTCTTGGCGATAGAGTGGACAGTGATCCAAAAACTTCGAGATCACAATGTTCGTCAAAAAACTAGGAGTCGATATACTCTTGGGGATCAACTTTAAGGGGGCCGGAGCCACGCGAATGTCCGTGTCTTCGCAGCAAGGGCAAAGGTACTTCGGGCGCACCGTTGCGATGACTTTGCATTTTGCGGGGACGAACTCTAACGCCTCACTACGCTCTTCTCCAATCCTTTTAAGAAGAACTCCATGTATAGCGCAGATCTTTTCAGACTCAGGAAGATCCACAAGCCGCTCTTCTCTGGGAAGATCTTCTGATAACGGCCGTCTCCCTGGCTTTTTCTTCGTGTGTTCTGCGACCGTGACGACTTCAACTTCAGCGTCTTCGTCAGTGGCTCCCGCATCGGGCAAAATTCCAGGCAACACTTCCGTAAAGTCTTCATTCCACTTTTCGGTTTTCTTCCCAAATTGCCTGAACTGAAGAAGTCGGATCTTCTCCAGCAGAAGCTCCTTCTCTTGTTCCAGCCGCTGACGATCTTTTTCAGATGAACTGAGGCGGGCACCGAGATTCTCGATTATTTGCGCCGTTTTCTGAAGAATTATGTTCATCGTCACAAAACAAAAGATGCCACTTCATCAGAAAACTTCAACCAAAAATCACAGATTTTTAAAGTATTTTTCGTTTTTTCTTCAGCCAACTTTTTCCAAAACTACGGGCTCGTGTCGTTTGATTTTCCACCAATCAATCCCCGATAAGAGCCACTCCAGTTGTTGGCGCTGCAGTTGAATTGTTCGGGCCTCACGCTTTCGTTCCACGGGAAACCGATCCCGCTCAAGCCTTTTGTAAACGAGGGCGAAACCCGTAAGATCCCAGAACAACATCTTGATCTTTCTTTTGTCGCGACTCACGAATAAGAAAAGACTCCCCGTAAAAGGATTCTGGCCCATGCTTTCTTCGACTAAAGCGGAAAGCCCATCAATGGAGCGCCTAAAATCTGGCCAGTGACAGGTTTTTCAAGAAATCAACTCAAGACACCTTCAGAAATTCCCGGAGTTTTGGTGGAGGCCGCCACTCGTCGACGAATTTCTCGAGGTTTTTGTATTTTTTCATAACGCTGAGAAATTCAGGAAGGCTTGTTCTTAGTGCTTGAGACACGACCTGCTCAGAAGGGCACTGATTGGGATTCATTGTTCGTAGCCAACTCCCAAAACAACCCCAAACCCCTTTGGGTAATTTGATCGCAAGATATTGGAGAAGGCCCTGTGCGATCAGAGCGCATTGAATGTGAAGCTCGTAGGCGCGCAACTTGCGACGTATATCTCTTCTATAAGCACTCGACTCTAATGTCAGATCAGTTCTTTCTCTCTCAAATCTTTTTCTTCGCTTCATGGACTTCATCCAGAAGTGGTAGGTGAAACCGCCCAGCGTGTAAATCAATTGTTTGAAGCCCAGCTCAATGCGAAAGCGAAGATTGTAGAGTCGGATAATCGAAAGGGCATGCAATGTCATGTCAGTGCACAGCAGGATTAGCCGTCCCCGTACAGGATGTTCCGCTAGAACGAACCGTACTTTTCGAGGCCCCATAGGCCGCCAATAGAGATCGACAACGCGATAACGAATTTGAATGTCTCGATCGCCCGGCACAGGGCTGGGAGCTACCGCGAACAACCGCGATTCTGCGAAAAGATCTTTTAGTTTAATCTTCTTACCGTAGCTTTTAGGTCGCCCCGGTAACCGCTTTTCTTTTCGCTTGTATTGATAAAGTGAGAAGTCCTCGTAGGCAACGGAGTTTTTTCGCATTCTGGAAACGAGGTGATTTCCCGAATGAAGAAGCGGTAAGGCTGCTCGTCGGTTTGCGTAAAATGCATCAGCTACCAGATAAAATGGGAAGTCCAACTTTAGCTTGCGAATCATTTCGATAAGCTTGTCGATGAGGCTCATCTTTTGGGCTGTCTCCGTAAGGTCTGCACCTTCGTGTATCTCATTGACCCAAGGAACGGCAAAGCTACCGCCACCAGACTGTACGAGCAAGTTGATGGCCTGACAGGAGTGGCCGTCAATGTATTCAGGTTTCGAGTTATTGTCTGAACTTTGAAACAGCCGCTTAACCCCTGGCATCTTTCTCCCTTCTTTTGGGATCTTAATTCCATCGCAAATCAATACGATTCGCCCGTTAAAAGTGACCAAATATTTTCTAAATATTCGAAGGCTCAGACAAACCCAGGCATTACGTAATTTGTGGAGCTTTACGGCCGAACTGTGAAAAAGGTGCAAAAACCTATAATAGGACCCCTCGCGAAAACCGTGAGCTCTAACCAAGCTTGTCACCCCCGCCTGCTCAGTCCTGACGGCCATCCCCATAAGGACCAAAGTAAACCAAAGAAAGGTTCGAGTTCGAGAAAAGGCCGGTCTTAATTCCTTAACGCAATTCATCCATCTTATCCAAAGAATCATCTTTTTATCGTCCTTATTGAATTTATGTCTGCCTACTTGTATATGCTATAAGCTATGAAACACAAAGACGCTTTGAGGCAAATAGATAATCAAATAGATCAGGTCAAAAAACAGTTAGTGGATTTAGGCCCACTCAGGCCGGGCTCGATTAGCGAACAATATGCTTCATGTGGGAAAGGTGGTTGCGCCTGCCAAAGGTTAACAAAACCCAAGAAACATGGCCCCTATTTTCAAATCTCGTACTTTAACAAGGGGAAGAGCAAGACTGAGTTTTTAAGAAGCGACATGGTCCTGGAGGCCAGGCGCCAAGCACATAACTACAAAACCATGCGCATATTGATAGAAAAATGGATCCAACTCGGACTAAAAAGATACCGTCTTATATATAAAACCAACAACAAGAAGTTTGTCGGAAAGTCCTGAGAACTTGTCACTGGCCAGCTAAAATCCACGACGCCACCGTAAAAGTATATCTCGCTAAATCGCGATAAGTTTAACATGTGCGCCCTCCTTGTTGCCGCGAGAGCGCCGCAATCACTGCAGCAATCCACTCCGGCGCTGCATGGGCACTAAAACCAAGCTCCATCCCGCCAATGACGATACTCTGATGGGAATGTGGGAACTTTCCTTTTGGTGCGCCATTGACCTCCCAGTCCTCTTTGCGTTGAACTTTACCCCTCATTTTTGGAAGCAGCACTGGCAATGTCACCAGATCTTCTCCTCGTGAGCCTTCCTCCGCGGCTTTCGCTTCTCTCAGGCGCTTCTTCCACCCGTTAAACGTCGCGACTGCGATGCCCTGCTGCTTACAAAACGCTTGCCCCGATAACTCGCTACGGTTAAAGAGTTCTAACAGGCCCTCCCAGTACAATACCCTCTGCTCTGCACTCACTCTCCCTTTTTGCTTCTGAATGCTCATTTTTACACCCTCCCTGGTGTTGGTTCCTTTTCAGGGTCACCGCTATCCTGGAAAAAGGGAAGATGTGGAGAAACCCGCGCTTACGGTGGCACAGCCGGCAAGTACAAGTATAAGCAAAGTGATTTGGATTAGTTTCTGCATGCGACCTCATTCTATAAAGTAGTCTCGCTGGAAGGGGGACACATTTAGGACTATAGATCGGCGCAGTGACAGGAGAGGTCAGTGTATTGAGGGGGGCTATGTTTCTCTGATTATTTTACTCCAGGGTGTTTATCCGAGACTTCAAATTCAAGGTCAATGCTCTCGCCGACTTTTATCGGACACGTGGCTTCTTGCTTTCCCATATTGATTAGGTATTGCCAATCGATGTCATTGATTGAGTAAGCAAAATCACAGAGGCCCTTTCCAAGGCTCTCATGGAAGTAGATAGGGGCGTACGTACCAGAGTAGAGCCTCATGATGAACTCTGTGTGTTTTGAGAGTCCTGCTGCCGCGCGTATACTGACCGTATGAATCCCCGGGGCTAGTTTCTTTGCCCATTTTCCGTCGGAATCTGGGCTAGTTTGCCCAACTTCATTCTTATCGAGCGAAACAACGAATGAAAATCCATTAAGATTGACGTCGTGAATATTGATGTAGCGTGTCCATGGGTCCACATCAAAAACGCTTTCCTCGGCATTGTTTGAGGGGGGTTGAGGTGGATTTGTTGGCGTGGCCGTTGGTTTTGGGGCGGGCTGTGCTTTTGGCGAATCCTTGGGACCCCCACATGCCGAAATGGCGACGGTAATGATTCCAGTTAGGAAGGCGGGATATAGATTTATCTTGGTTCTCATGTTCTCTCCTTTTTGGTCTGAGCCGAGAGTCCAAAGCAAGGAAAGTGCCATCCATTCTAGTAAGGCTTAGTGCGGTTGTGGGGGGGGAGAGGCTGAAGCAATCGATTGCTGTAGGTAAATCCCAACAGGCCGGTGAGGGGTGGACGCCACATTCATCAGCATCTCTGGCGTCGGGTTGGTATGATTGGGGAGTATAAACCGGACAAAACAGGAAAGGAGCGGGAATAAATTACAGAAGCTGTCGGGAGAGGACACGGGTGCCCCCTCCCACACTTGTTAACAACCCACATAGTGTGGGAACGAGATTACTTCTTTTTAGCGGCTTTTTTCTTGGTTGCCATGAGGGCTCCTTTTCCATTGTTATGGTGGTTAGTTGTTGACTAGGGCGTAGAAATTCAGCCCGATTCAGGACTGACGCGAACCCCGGGATTTGGTCTTCTTCGTCGTAGCGGGTTTTCGCTTTGCGGCGTTTTTGAGTGCTTCTTTTTCTACGGCCAGATTATCTTTG
>JBBCAV010000384.1:0-23634 GCA_051382305.1 Bdellovibrionota bacterium FG-2 | reverse complement strand
ATATCTTGCTCTTCGTGCATTCCGTGAATCACACTGCCAGCCCCCAAGAACAAAAGGGCCTTAAAGAAGGCATGAGTAATCACATGAAAAACGCCTGCAGTGTAAGCGCCAACACCGCAAGCCAGGAACATGTACCCCAGCTGCGAAACAGTGGAGTAAGCAAGAACCTTTTTAATATCCGTTTGTGTAATCGCAATCGTCGCTGCAAAGAACGCGGTAAACACGCCTACAGACGCAACGACTTCGAGCGCCACTGGGGAAAGACTATAGAGAAAATTTAGCCGTGCGACCAAATAGATCCCAGAGGTCACCATCGTGGCCGCGTGGATGAGAGCTGAAACAGGGGTGGGACCCGCCATCGCATCAGGCAGCCAAACGAATAGTGGAATCTGCGCCGACTTGCCCATGCAACCCACAAAAAGAAGGACACAGATCGCGGTGATCGTCCCGACACTAACAGAGGGTGGGATGGAGGCGTGTACACCTCCCAATCCTTCTCGAAGAGCTGCAAAATCTAAGGTACCAAACGTCGAAAAGATGAGAAACATGCCCAAGAGAAAACCAAAATCACCAATTCGGTTCACAACAAAAGCTTTTTTTCCTGCCTTGGCCTTTTCAATATCTTGGTACCAATATCCAATGAGCAAGTAACTGCACAGACCCACACCTTCCCACCCCAAAAACATAATTGGAAGGGACGCACCCAAGACCAGCATCAACATCGCAAAACAAAAGAGATTCAAATAGGCAAAAAACTTTCCTGGTGTTTCATCGTGATGCATATACCCAATCGAGTAGATATGAATCAAAGTCCCGACCCCAGTGATCACTAACGTAAATAGTGAGGAAAGGGGATCAACCCGGAGAGCCATATCCAACGAAAAATTTCCCACACTCATCCACGAAAAAAGGACCTGATTGATAGCGCGCCCCTCTTCGGGCATGTCTTTTAATTGAATAAAGAGCATACAGGAAACGATGAAAGAAGCTAAAATCGAGAGACTGGCAATTACGCCGGTCACTCCAGAATGCGCCTTATGCTTTCCGGGCGGCGCTTGAAACCCAGCATACCAAACTCCATTAATGAGGAAACCAATGAGCGGAAAAAGTGGGACTAATACTAGCATTTGGGTCACTCCCGTAAAAGTTTAATTTGATCCGTGTCCACGCTTCGAAGCGTCCGAAACATCGCAACAACCAGGCCAAGTCCGATAGCAGACTCTGCTGCAGCGACCGTAATAATAAAGAAGACCGACATTTGACCACCCATATGGTTCAACTGTTTAGAAAACGTGACGAAGGTTAGGTTTACAGCGTTCAACATGAGCTCGATACTCATCATTATGATAATTACATTTCGCCTCATCAACACGCCTGCAAAGCCAATAAAGAAAATGGCCGAACAAAACGCCAAGACAACCCAGGGTTCAACGCGCATCATACTGACCTCCTCTTAGCGATAGCAACGGCACCTACAATTGCGCCTAAAAGCAAAACAGATGTGAGCTCAAAAGGTAAGATATACTCTGAAAACATCAACTCCGAGAGCACACGGGTATTTCCACCGGCTTCTTGAATTTTCTGTAACGTAAAGGCCCCTGCGGGCGCAGGCGCTGCCGTTTCTTTAAACGCCCACACAAAAAGAGAAAAAAGGCCGAGGGTAAGAGCAATAATCACCGCGCGCCCTAACCGCCCAGCCTTCATGGTGTCCAATGAAGGGGCATCAACATTGAGGAGCATGATCACAAAAACAAACAGCACCATGATCGCGCCCGCGTAAACGAGTATTTGGAGGGCCGCTACGAGATGTGCGTCCAGCATGGCGTAAAAGGCACCAAAACAAAAAAACACGATCACAAGACTAAGTGCGCTGGCGATCGGACTCTTCTTTAAAACTACCATGGCGGAAAAAGCAATCGCTACTGCAGCAAAACTGTAGAAAAATACTGGAGAAATATCCATTATTTGTTCCCCCGCTGTTCGGCTAAATAAGCCTTGTCATAGACCGTTCTCTTGCTAACGGACATTTCGTAAATGTTACTCAACTTTATGGCGTCTTTTGGGCACGCCTCTTCGCACATTCCACAAAAGCAGCAGCGCAAAAGATCAACCTCGAACTTAACAGGATACTTTTCTTTATCGGGCCGCTCTCCCGCCTCAATATGAATGCACTCAGCAGGACAGACCGTCGGACAAAGCATGCACGCCGTACAATTTTCAACGCCATTTACGGACTTGATATAGTGCATACCTCTGAACCGATCCGAGTAGTTCCGCCGAACCTCGGGATACTCAATCGTCACGCTGGGGGCAAAAAGCATGTTCCTCATCGTAATATAGAGACCCTTTAGGATATCGACGACGTAAATTTCGTACCAAATAGACTTCTTGTTTTTAACAAGCATAGCTCAGTACCACCGGTAGTAAATCATCACCCCTGTGATGAAAATGTTTGCGATCGAAAGAGGGAGAAGAACCTTCCACCCAAAATCCATGAGTTGGTCATAGCGAAAACGCGGAAGGGTCCAACGTACCCAAACAAAGAACCACATAAAAAAGGAAAGCTTTATTAAAAATGAAATTGCCTCAAAGGCTACCCGAACGAGATCAAAAGTAAGACCCGAAAGACCCATGACGCTCAGCACCGCATGCATCCCCGGCAGCATTTGCCAGCCCCCAAAATAAAGTGCGACAATAAATCCTGAAGCGACCGCCATATTCATGTACTCAGCCATCATGAACATCGCAAATTTCATCGAACCATACTCTAGGTGATAGCCTGCAATAATTTCAGATTCTCCTTCGGGTAAATCAAAAGGAAGACGATTTGTTTCTGCAAAAGCAGTAGTTAAGAAAATGAGAAACCCTAATGGCTGAATGAGGACGCCCCACTTTGGGAGGGTCAGAGGACCTAAAGTCAACAAAACATCGCCCTGGGCGATAGCAATTTCACCCAAATTCACACTTGAAAACGCCATCACAATTCCTATTACCGAAAGCCCCATTGAAAGCTCATAGCTAATCATCTGCGAGGAACTTCGAAGACTCCCGAGAAGGGAATATTTGTTGTTCGAAGACCAGCCCGCCATGATGATTCCGTAAACACCCAGAGACCCGACTGCTAAAATATAAAGAAAGCCCACATTAAGATTTGCAATCTGGAAATTGATCGTCCTACCATCCACGGTGAGCGAACTTGCAAAGGGAATCACGGCAAAAGTTAAAAACGGCACCACCAAAGAGGCGAGGGGTGCTAGAACATAGTAGAACTTTGCTACGTGCCCCGGAATGGGGTCTTCTTTTCCAATAAACTTTATCGCATCTGCAATTGCCTGAAACAAGCCTAGGGGCCCAATCCGATTGGGTCCCAGTCGATTTTGCAGCAAAGCAGAACCTCTTCGTTCCACCCAGGCCATAATCGGTACGACCGATAAAAGAGGAACCACGACTAGTAGGATTTTAACTGCGGTTGTAATCCAATCGAATGTATCCATTATATGCCTCTCACACCTTTTTCCCGCCGTTAGCCCACATCATCAAAATCTCTGAAATGGCTTTGCTTTGCCCAAGGGGCTTAATCGCCGGCTTGAGTTTTTGTTCTATTCCCTGGAAATTGACAATTGTCCCAGCTTTTTCAAGGAAGCTCAAACTTGGAAGTACCGCCTCATATTTTTCAGCTTGGGGAAGATTGAATACGCCTATGCCAACCCGCTTCATGCTCTTAAGCTCTGGCACTATCGCTCTACCTCCCCGGAAGACCGCCGCAATGTCGAAACCAGAAAGCGCGCCATCAAATGGCTTAATTCCAAGATTTGCCATTCCGTTAAGATTCGAGGTTTTGCTTTTCATCTTTAAAATAGGATCGGCCTGAGCGTCCTCTTTAGTCATTCCAATTCCAGGTGTGCCAAAGTGGTAAACGGAGGCCGAAGAATACTTAGCTTTAGCGAAATCCAAGATCTGCTGACCTTCTTCTAATGTAAGATCAGATCCCACCAGCACCAGGAGCTTCTTACCTGCCGTTACGTCCCGAACAACTTCAAGCGCTTGCTCCCAACTTGTGGGGCCTAGAGAAGCGCCACCTTTTTGTGCGGGCTCAAGAACCCGAGAGGCGTCATGCACGTAATGAAAATTGAACCTCCCCTCATCGCATATCCAATATTTATTAACAGCGAGGTTTTCTCGCGCCAGGCAACGATAAACTACATTACCGTCTTGTTGTGCCTCAATGGCACACCCCCGAGAACATCCCTCACAAATCGTTGGGGTCTTTTTTAGAAGCCACGATCTCTTCTTAAAGCGAAAGTCTTTTACGGTAAGGGAGCCTGTTGGACAAATATCCGCATAATTTCCCGCGTATTCCGTCGCAAGGGGGTTTGTATTTAAAGTTGAAATCTCTGTCCAGTTTCCGCGTTTCGTGGCCACCATCTCGCGAATACCCGCAATCTCGTCGCCAAAACGGATACATCGCGTGCAGTGAATGCAGCGATTCATGTTCTTTTTAATGACCGGGCCCATATCGAGATCAAGGTACGTACGGCGTTCTTCTGTGTAACGAGAATAGGGACTGCCAAATTTATAAGAATTGTCTTGGAGATCACAATCTCCCGCCTTGTCGCAGATCGGACAGTCCAGTGGATGATTAATAAGCAAGAACTCCATTATCGCTTTTTGATTTTGAACAACCTTAGGCGTAGTCGTGTGAACCACCATTCCCTCAGTTGCCGGCGTGGAGCAAGCCGTTTGAAGTTTTGGGTTCTTCTCAATTTCAACCGCGCACATTCGACACTGCGCTACGACGGTCAAGCCAGGATGATAACAAAATACCGGGATTTCTACCCCAACACGTTTCGCAACCTCAATGAGATTTTCGCCAGGCTTAAACTCCGCCTCGCGCCCGTCAATTATACATTTGGGCATTTGCCACCTCGAATATGCGCTTCAAAATCGGCTCTGAATTTTTTAACAAAGCTCATCACGGGCCCTGCGGCCGCGTCCCCGAGAGCGCACAAAGTTTTCATGCTTACATTTTCGGAGATGTCCAGGAGCATCTGTATATCTTGTTCTCGACCATGCCCTTCTTCAATGCGTTCAATAATATCCCACATCCAGCGCGTTCCCTCTCGGCAAGGCGTGCACTGACCGCAGGACTCGTGGGCATAAAAATGTGCGATCCTCTTGAGGAGTTTTACGAGGCAATAGTCTTCACTCACTACGATGAGGGCCGCGGAGCCCAACATGGTTCCAATTTTTGCCAACGGTTCAATATCAGCCACGACATCAATTTCATCTGCAGTTAAAACCGGGGCGGACGATCCCCCCGGAATCACTGCCTTAAGTTTCTTGTCTCCCAGAATCCCATGACAGTGCTCATAGATGATTTGACGTAATGTAACAGATCCGGAAGGAAACTCATAAACCCCGGGTTTCTTGACATGGCCTGAGACACAAAAAAGCCGTGTCCCGCCGGATTTTTCTAATTTTCCAAGCTTCGCATACCAATCGCCACCGTTCTTAATAATGAAGGGGACAGAAGCCAAAGTTTCTACGTTATTAACGATCGTTGGACCTCCGAACGCCCCTGCCTGAGCAGGAAAAGGAGGTTTAACTCTGGGCTCACCCCTTTTTCCTTCAAGTGAATTAAGGAGTGCAGTTTCTTCGCCACAAATGTAGGCTCCGGCCCCGCGATGGACGGTCAAATCGAAATCAAATCCGCTCCCTTGGATATTTTTACCAAGCCATCCAGCGGCGTATGCCTCCTCAATGGCCTCATTCAAGAGCTTCGCTTCGCGAGCATACTCTCCACGAATGTAAATATATCCAATATGTGCGCCGATCGCGTACCCACCAATGACTATGCCCTCAATAAGAAGGTGGGGGGTATATCGCATAATATCGCGATCCTTAAAGGTCCCCGGCTCGGACTCATCCGCGTTGCATACTAGATATTTTGGCTTGGGGGATTGTTTGGGAATAAATCCCCACTTTGTTCCCGTAGGAAAGGATGCGCCCCCACGACCCCGGAGCCAAGATTTTTTCATTTCGCCAATGATGTCGTCCTGGGACATCCCGAACGCTTTCTTCGCGGTCTTATAACCGTCCATATTTTTTAGATAATAGCCTAAGGGACGCGACTCCTCTTGGAAGTGCTGGATAAACATCGTTTCTACTGTTTCTTCCGCGGTTTCTGACATAGCACTCACTCCAAAGAACTCAGAAGACGATCCATCTTCTGAATATCTAGATTTTCATGGTAATCATCGTTCAACATCATTGCCGGAGCAGTTCCACATGCACCCAGGCACTCTTCTTCCATAAGGGTGATTTTATTGTCGGCAGTCGTTTCTCCACACTTAATTCCTAACTTCTTTTCAAGATGTTTCATCACTTCATCTGCGCCTCGCAAACAACAGGCGACATTTGTGCAAAGTTTTAAATGGTATTTTCCTACGGGGTTAAGATTAAACATCGTATAAAAGCTCGCTACTTCTCGAACTTGTGCGGGATGAATTCCGATATACCCCGCCACTTCATCCATCACCGCATCCGAAAGCCAGCGCGTCTCATCTTGAGCAGCATGAAGCGCGGGAATAAGAAGCGCTACCTTATTGGGATAGCGGGGCTCCAATTTTTTCATCTGATCATAAAACTTTTTAGAAAGTATTTTTTCTGCCATTTCAATCCTCCGCCGAATTCACGCCTACCGATCCAACTCGCCTGCAATCACATTAATGCTGCCCAGAGCCCCAATTAAATCCGCAATCTTCCAGCCCTTTACCATGGGAGAAACACCCTGATAATGCCATACGGAGGGTCCGCGAATTCGCATGCGGTGCGCTTTGGGTCCACCTTTGCTGACGATGTAAAAAGCCAACTCCCCATTTGAGGCCTCAATCGCAGTATAGGCTTCACCGGGCGGAACATCAAAACCCGTCATGAAGAACTTAAAGTGATAGATCAAACCTTCCATTGTATTATGTACGACGTCTTTATCAGGAATGCGCACACGTTTATCTTCGGTCCAAATCGGCCCCTTTTTTATGCGATCTGCACACTGGGTAATGATATTCAGAGATTGCCGAATCTCATGGATCCTCACAATATATCGATCAAAAGTGTCCCCGTTTTGACAAATGGGGACATCAAATTCGACATCCTTATAATACAGGTAAGGCTGATCGCGACGCAGATCAATATCTAGGCCTGCCGCTCTTGCGTTGGGCCCACTGTAACTATATTGTAAACACTGTTCTTTATTGAATGGAGTAACGCCCACCGTTCGTTTCTGCCAAATCTTGTTTCCAGTAAGAAGACGGTCCATCTCATCCAAAACGGTTCTGGTTTTATTGACCCAGGCCTTTACCTCGCGCTCAAATCCGTCAGGCGCATCCTGCATGAGTCCGCCAACACGAGTATAGGATCCGGTAAGGCGAGCCCCACAAAGTTTTTCGATGAGCGTGTAGGCCTCTTCGCGCTGGTGATAACCATAGAGAAAATATGAAAAAGCACCTAAATCAACAGCATTAATCCCAACGCAAACGAGGTGATCAATGACGCGAGAAATCTCTGACACAATCATCCGAAGCCAAATACACCGCTCCGGAACCTCAATTCCCATGAGCTTTTCAACTGCGAGCGAATAGCCCACGTTATTCATTAAGGAGGAGCAATAGTTCAGACGATCGGTATAGACGACGAACTGATGGTAGGTCCGATTTTCTCCCAACTTCTCCTTTGCTCGATGGGTATAGCCCATTTCACAATACGAGTTTTCAATGGTTTCTCCATTAAGCCGCGCGACCATTCTTAGCGCGCCATGCATGGCCGGATGAGTGGGCCCGATATTCACGACAAATCGCGAATCCCCCCACAAATCATCTGGATCGTGATCGACTCGAATGCCACTTGGAAACTCTATACTTCCCGGTTTTGTTTCTTTACTGTTTTGCATTTTATTCTGTGCCTTTATTTAGAAAACACTAATCCAACAGTTTCGGGTCAATCTCTTGGGGTTCGGTAAATAGTTGATAGCCCCTTAATGGGAAATCTTTCCTAAGCGGATGCCCAACGTAGCGATAATCCATGAGAAGCCTTCGTAAATCGGGGTGACCCTGAAATTTAATTCCGAACATATCATACACTTCTCGTTCGGCCCAGTTTGCGCCCGGCCAAACCGAGATAGCAGTTGGAACATCCTCCCCCTCGTGAACGGCTACTTTTACACGAATACGGTGCTTGTGCGTTGTGGAAAAAAGATTGTAAACGAGCTCAAACCTGGGCACTAACTCCTCGTCGGTCGCAGTAAGGTCCGCAAGAAAGTCGTACTCAAAACCCGCCTCTTTTTTTAAAAACTTCAAAATCTCAATTAGCTTGTCCTTGGAAACATAAATGATGGGAAAATCTGTTGCGGCCTCGCCTGGGAACAGAACTTTCTTCAAATCCGCAGAAAATTTTACCTGAAGAAGCGCGATTTGCTTGCGCCAAGCCTCGCCGAATTTCTTGATCGCCTCGCCGCCGTTTGTTGGAATCGGTGTTCTTACGTCCATGGTGTGATCCTCTATGTGCCCTTATAATGAAGACAGAGCATTGCCGCGCTTAAATTCTGCTAATTTTCGATGTGAATGCGTTTCCCCTCGCGCAATCTTTTCCTGCAATTGAAGAAGGCCGTGCAGAAACCCTTCGGGAGCAGGTGGACAGCCAGGTAAATATACATCTACCGGAATCATTGTATCAATCCCCTGTAGGACGCTATAAACGTTAAAAATACCACCTGAAGACGCGCACGCCCCCGCGCACATCACATATTTTGGATCACTCATTTGATCATAGACCGTCTTCAAGACAGGCGCCATTTTGGTTGTAATGATGCCAGCAACAATCAATAAGTCACTCTGGCGAGGAGAAAACCGCACAACCTCCGCTCCAAAGCGGGACATATCGTAATCGGAACAGAGCGTGGACATCATTTCAATTCCACAACAACTGGTTCCATACGGAAGGGGCCACAGAGAATTCTTGCGTCCCCAATCTAAAACCGCTTCAAAGCGGGTAGTAAAGAATGATGCTGATCCGTCTTTAGACATAAAGGCTCCTTAATCCCAATCGAGCGCGCGCTTCCGCAGCACATAGAAATATCCAACAAGAAAAATCGCCACGAAAAATGCCATTTCCAGAAGAATAAAAGAATTGATGCTCAAATACTTTTTAAAAACCAAGGCCCAAGGGAAAAAGAAAATCGCCTCGACGTCAAAAAGGAGAAATAGGATCGCAACGAGATAAAAGCGAACAGAGACCCGATGTCGCGCATCTCCCATACCAGGAACACCACACTCGAAGGGTTGGTTCTTCTTCCTATTCGGAATACCAGTTCCAATAAGATGAGTAAGAACTAGAACTGCACCACCCACTGCCAGACCAAGGCCCAGTAAGATCAAAACGGGAATGTATGCCATATAGACGTTTATAGCCCCAACAGACCTCAGCCGGCTACCATAAAATTGAACCTAAATGCTTGCCAGCCCATTGAAAAATGACTTCAGCAAACCCGCCACAAAGGAGCATTGGGACCACCAACGAAAACAGAAACATTCTTCCCCTAAAACCAAACCTCAACCCAGCTTCCACAGGTTTACGAAAATCTGAGATCATCGCATAAATGAATCGGGCCACTGCCGCCATGGAAACCCCCATCGAAAAGATCGCAATAGCCGCAAGAGCAATCCACCCGTGCTGCACAGCAGATCCCACCAAAGCAAACTTTCCAATAAACCCGGGAAGGGGAGGGATGCCAACCAAACAAAGAAGAAACAGAATTAAACAGATACATTCCAAAACGGCCTTACCCAAGATCCCCTTGAAATCCACTAATCGGTCTGAACGCATTTCGTCATAAAACACCGAGAGAACGAAAAAGATTCCCGTAAGCGCAAAAACCTCAATCACGAGATTGTACATTAACGCAGCGACCCCTTGCTGATCCAAAACAAGAGGCGCCATTAGAAAAAATCCAGTTTGAGAAACTGCCAAACACCCCACCATTCGCTTTGCACCTTTTTGGCGTAGCGCAAGAAGAGCTCCAAACAACATTGAAAATCCCGCGAGATTTGCCAATACTTTTGGCCAATCAAAATCAGCAACCAAATGACGAAGTTCTCCCCCTGCGGCCCCAGCTTGGGTCGGCTCGGAAAGCAGGACCAAGACGAGCCTTAATAACACCGCAAAACCCACCCCGCGCGAACCCAAAACTAAAAATGACGAGACGGGGGTGGGCGCACCCTCAACTACATCCGGTGCCCATAGATAGAATGGAAAAGCCGCCACTTGAAAACCAATAGCAAAAAAGAAAAATAGAAAGGTCACAAACATGACTCTGGGGTCGACCGAATGAGTAAGAATAGCGCGATGAATTTCGTAAATATTTAGCTCATGTGTCGCGGCAAAAATTAGAGCGATTCCGAAGAGTAAAAAACCAACCGAGACCACTGAAAATAGTAAATACTTAATCCCGGCCTCGATAGAAAGAATGGATCTTTTTCCAAATGCGGCAAGGACCGAAAACACAATATTAACACACAGGAGCGACAGGAATAAAAGGAGAAGATCGGCCGCCGAGGCAGCCAGACACATCACCAGGCAGGCCGCCACAACAAGAGCGCAATACTCCGTCCGCGTGGATCTTGAGATTTCTTTGACCTGAACGGCCGAAATAACTGCAAGTGCCCCTAGGGCTGTAAAGAACAGATTAAAGAATAGAGACAACCCATCAATCACGAGAACTTTTCCAAAAATAAAGGTCGGTCCGTAATTAAGCGCCACGAGCGTCTGAAGAAAGGCTGCAGACAAACCCAACAAGGCAATAAGTGTCGTAAACCGAACGCGCGAACCCTGATAGGTAATTTCAGCAAAAATAATAGAGAGCAAGGTGATGCTCAAAATGATCTCTGGAAGAAATGCAATAAGCTCTCTCACTATCGCCTCCTTCTATTTTATCGTCGACAGTAAAGTGAGAACCGTAGGTCTCACAAGCTCTAAAAGTGGTTTGGGGTAGATTCCAGCGAAAATCAAGCCCGCAACCAGAGGGAGAAAATAGAACTTTTCCCTAAGCGTTAGATCAGAGAAATTCTCAAGCGCCGTGTTGGGTTCTCCAAAAAAAACACATCGATACATCGTAAAAAGAAAATAGGTAGAAAGCAAAAGTGCCAGACCTGCTACAATGACCATCGCAGGATGAACGGAGTAGCTTCCAATGATCAGAAGCGCGTTTCCAACAAATCCGCCGAAGCCCGGAATTCCCAGAAGCGAAGCAATAAAAACACCCGCAACTACTGCGATCATGGGAGTCACCGTGGCAAGGCCACCAAAACTGCGCTGCCGCTGCTCCTTCAAAAACATTGAGTGCCCGGAACGGGAGGCGATAACACCCGCAAACAGGCCGAAACCACAAAGGCCCAGTCCAAAAACCAACAAGTGAAACACTGCGCCAACAACCCCAGCCGACTGCAATGAACCAACCCCAATAAGGGCAAGACCCACGCCGCTAAGACAAAGGAAGGCAAGTAAAAGCCTTAAGCCTTTTTGGGCGACCGCAAAAATGCCACCCATCACGAGATTAGCGGCACCAACC
Source organism: Bdellovibrionota bacterium FG-2 (assembly GCA_051382305.1). Taxonomy (GTDB): domain Bacteria; phylum Bdellovibrionota; class UBA1018; order UBA1018; family UBA1018; genus CAIRTR01. Next base: position 12,014 of record JBBCAV010000384.1, on the reverse strand, counting down.
AAAACAATGACATTTCCTGTTCCCAAGAGCATCTCCGGAAAGAGACTATACGAGAGCCGAACAAAAATATAGATAGCCACAGGAACCGTTACGGCCGCGAGAGAAATAAAAACGGTAGGGGGCGCTTCTTTGGCGACATTTGAAAACCACCCATGCAATGGCCAAATAGGCGCGCGACATGCGAGCCCTAAACTCATCAAAACAAATGCCGCACTCGACACCAAAATTTCCCGTCCAAAAAAGAAAAAACTTTTTCCAGAAAACCTTCCACCCGAAAGGTCTCTTATTGAAAAACTATGCGGATCCGCTGAGTAGTAGACGAGAATAAGCGCGGCAAACAAAAAGCAATTTCCAATGGCGGACGCGACAACCGAACGAAAGGCGGCACTTTCTCGGCCTTCCCCCCCCCAAATTCCCACCAAGAAATAAAAGGGCATCGCACTTAAGCCCCAAAAAAAGAATAGCAGGAACAGATCTTGAGCAACCGCCACACCAAAAAAGGCGCATTGGAGAATCAGAAACAGTCCGTGCATTCCGCGCAACCCTGTTTTTTGATTCCATTCAGCAGCAAGCAATACAGGGAAAATAATTGAAACCAAGAGAACCAAAAGCGCATTGAGACCATCCAAACCTAACTCATAATGAATTGCATAAGAGCCTACCCAAGAAAGACTCTCTGTAAACTGTAAGTCTGGCGTCTGTCGGTCCATGGAGAAAACGAGAACAACACCCACCAGACTCGCCGCGATGCTCGAAATCAATGCCCCCCAACGCGCGAAACCTGCGAGCGCCATTTTTTTCGAAATCCCCATTTGCAAAACCGCTCCCGCCAACGGGAGGATGATCATCAAACTTAAAAAATGGTTATTCAATTTACCCTCTCAACCTTTTAAGAAATTTAGTAAAACTGCGATTCCAGAAGCGACTGCAAAAAAAAGATACCACTGCACATTTCCATTCTGGATTAACTGCAAGGCCTTAGCGGGAAGCTCAACTGCTCCTCGCAGCGCGGCCGACAACCTTACAAAGAACCGTAGGTCAATCACTGTAATTACCTGTGAACCCTTTTCAATAATTCTTGAAAAACCCGCCGGCAACAACCGGCCCCAAAACACTTGATCAATTCTACGGTAAAGGCGCTCACTTATAAATATAAGAAATCGTAGCGCGCCTGCAAATAGTCTATCTATCCCATATCCATCTGACACAACTCCAAACATCCGCACAAACTTCTTTGCTACGTCCGACAAAACGTCGCGCTTTCGTCCGAATCCCCAATAAGCTGTAAAAAAAGCGAAAAGAGCGATCCCAAAATACCCCCCCGAAGCGACGATCGCCATATCACTTTTCTGCGCAATGGGCCTCAGCTGAATAAATATTTTCCTCAAAATCGATGGAAAGATAGAATCCGCCCCCTCTAAGACAACCCCCCCAAAGAGGGTGCCGTCCCAGAAAACACTTAACGAGAGACTTACCACAAAAAGAGATAAAACAGCCGTAACCAAGGGTACGGTAGGGCCAGACTGTATGCGGTTGAGTTGAAAAAAGTTCTTCCATCCCAAGAAAGCCAGACAAAATAGAGCCACACTAAAACTTGCGGCCATCGGCGCGCTTTCAAGCCCCTGTGTAAACCACTGATGCCCTCCGATGCTCGAGACAAAACCAAGAAAACCCGTTCCCGCCGCGCAGGAGAGGAAGCTCGAAATCAGAACAAGAAGCCCGTTGTTTTGCTTGTTTACAGTTTTCTTTTCCGTTTTTTGGCCTCGCCCATTTTCGGCAAAAAGAGAAAGAGAAATGCCCCCTAGACCGACCCCCAGTCCCCAAACAAAACCCGCCTGAGCTCCAGAAAAGGCAAACAAAGCGGAAGCAAAAGCAAAGCCCGCCGAAACCCAAATCGTAATCCCTCTGGGACTCTCAGACTGAAACAGTCCTTCGCCGGTCGAAAGGACCGCAGAAAAGAGGGAGATCCACCCGTAAACCAAAACAATAGTGGACCCCGTGAGGCTTGGTTCGAATCGCGCCAAGAAAAAGAGCACGGCCCAACCGGGTAAAACCTGTGCAACGAGGACGCTGGCCACCAACGGAACCTGACGTTGCGCTAATCGTCGCGCCGAAAACGGAAAAGATTGAAACTGAGAGAAAAGCCCCAATAGAAGCAGGGCTCCGCCCAACGGCTCGACCCCCGCAACCTGGTGATTTAAGAGAAGGGGGGGTTGGGTGGCCGCCAAAACGCAAGCCCCAAATATCGAACAAAACAAACCACTACTTCTCTCCCATGCAAACCGAACGCCCAACATGGAGTCTGCGTCAGTTTTCCATTTAGCACCCAGAACAACCGCCCCACCAAAAACTGAAATAAAGAACCCGATAAAGACCATCCAGGGCGTCAGCGCGGTAACACTGATAGAAAAACCGCCTAGGCTCACCAAAAAAGAAGGAATAACTCGCGCCCAAGAAGGCGTATCGGCGCGAATACTTAAGAAACCTCCCAAGAGTGCTGTTAGGGCTGTCGCGAAAAACAAGCCCAGGAAAGCTTGAGCATCAACCAGAAAGCCTGCTGTAATCGCACCTAAGGCATCACGAGGCAACACCCAGCCCCGGCTCCAATCGGCGGGTGCAAAAATGGGATCCTGCGCGGTGGCCACAAAAAGCACCACGCCAAAAAAAAACAACAAAACAAAAAAGAAAATCCATCTCGTGTATTTCTGAAACTCCTTCTTCAGGAAAAAGAGACTTAAGCCAAAAAGAATGGCACCGAAGATCCCAAGACTCAGAATTTTTAGGTTATTTACGTCTTCCATTAATTATTGTCTCAGAGTGCGGAGTTCAGACATTGAAATTCTTCTCCGTAAATAAAACATCCGAATTGCTAAAGCAAAGCCCAGAGCAACTAGTGCAACTCCACTTAAAAATATTAGAACGCCCGACACATGGCCCGATACCTGTCGACCCGATACAATTCCAGCCATCACTACCGCTGCTACGGCACCAAGAATGAGGAGCTGAACCCCGATAAGAACCCCCAATAATGTTTTTCTAAAGATGATGCAGGCTAAACCAATCCCACCAATAATGCCGGGCAATGCGAGGATCATATTCCCTCCTTATTGTCCCTGGGTGCCTCTGGGCGTGCGATCACACCCCCACCCACAATCACTAAGAGTAACATCAAAGCTAAGACTTGAAGAGACAAGAAGTGCTCCCTCATAAAAACTTTTCCAAAAACAGAAAGATCGACTCCACTCACCACTCCACCCTTAAGAATCTCATCTATCTTTTCAGCAGACCCCTTTATCTGTTCCAAGGCCATAACAAAAATTACACAAAAAACCGCACCAAGGCCTAAGGGAAGGGCCCTCTCGATTTTATTTTGAACTCTTTTAGGCTCTCTTGGAACCCCTTCCATCCTTTGTTCAAATTCACCAAACATGACCAAAAAAAAGACAAAGGCAACCGCGACCAACGTGCTCACGATCCATTGAATTACAGCAAGAAACTCCATTCCAAGGCCGAGAAAGACCGCCCCCATTCCAAGGCCACAAACCCAAAGGGCTAAAATCGCGCGCTTTATATCGCTCGAAAAGGCCGCAAAAATGGCGCAAAAAACAGCTACTAATGAAAATCCAACTAAAATCAAAATCCCCCCCCTTCTGACTCATTCGCCCGGCGGTTCGCGGCCCAGCGGGCCTGCATTTCAGGTGTGACCCCACCGCGACCAAAGCTTGCTTTCAAATCATCAAGGATATAGACCGCCCCCTCATATTGTTTGGTATGCACGATCGATTCAGGAACACACACATCAACGCAAAGGCCACAGAAGACACATTTTGACAAATCAATATCAAAGACAGAAACCCAAATCTTAGCGGGGTCAGATCCCGACTGAGTTTCGATGAATATGCTCCTATTTGGGCAAATTTTTTCACACTCTCGACAGCCCGTACATCGATCGATATCATTAAACAGAATCCCCCGAGATCGCGAAGGCAAATCGTCCGCAGTCCGCGAAGAAATCGGATCAGGATATTGCTCGGTTACTTCTTTTCTATTTTCTCCGGCACTGAAGAGATAAGGAATCGCCGCAACACAAGACTCAAGAATCGAGCGAGCCCCTGAAAATACGTCTCGCAAATATGTAATGCACGAGATAAAAATAGAACCACTCATAGGATGAGCTCCCACCCCGCCCAAAGGGCAGACCCCATCAGGGCCACCAATGCGAACGGACACAGAACCTTCCAAGCAAAATCGGTAACCTGATCTACGCGGGTTCTTGAATTAACTCGAGAAACCCAAATAACAACGACCATCAAAATAAAGGTCTTTGTTAAAAGTAAAATCGACTCAACTCCTTGCCTTAAGACAACAGAATCTAACAAAACTTCAGTGACACGCGCCGGAAGCTGCCAGCCTCCCAAGAACAAGGCAGACCCCACTAGACACCAAAGAAAAAACGCATAAAACCGCCCCAACCTAAAAATCGCCCAACGCCTGCCAAAGAGATGCGAAATCACTCCGCCATTCATATTGTAAGAGGAGATCACGCCATCCATCGGCGGCAAACTCATCATCACAAGACCGCTAATCATGAACACGAGGAGGGCTAAAAACTGAAACGGATTTGAGAAAGCGGCCCATTCTGCTGGGAAAACCCCCTGCGAACCAACCAGGCGACTCCAGCGAAATCCGCCCGCTCTAATTCCAACCGTCACCAACGAAACTAAAGCCGGAAACGCCCCAGAAAAAGCCTGTCCCGCAACCTTTATCGCACCAAACCAGCCCGGTACTGTCGGTCGGCTAAAACCTAGTAACATCGTTCCGAGAGCTAAGATGAGCGCAGACCAGAATGGAATGAACGCGCTCAAATCCGTATCAACAAAGATAAAAGACGCGCCCAATGGAATCACAGCGACGCTCGAATAAAGTGCAGACGTAAAAATAACCATCCATAGTAGGTCTCCACCCGTTATTTTTTCTTGGGCATCTTTTTGCAACAGCTTCAAGAAGTCCGCTAAGGGTTGAAAAAATCCGGACGGTCCCGCACGATTAGGCCCCACGCGAGCTTGAAAGTCTGCTCCAAGTTTTCGATCAACATAGGAAACAAACCACGCACCAGGAACCACTAGACCCAAGTATACGGCTGCGAGACCTATTAAAGCGAGGAACCACTGTGGGTAGGAACCCCGTAATCCAAATAGGTGCTGCAAAAGTGCGCTCCACTGAGGCCCATGACCATTCATCGATCTGCCTCCGCTATAGAGAGATCAAGACTCGCCAAGACAACTGACAAATCTTCTAATTTAAGACCCACAACTAACTCTGGGATTGAGAGGAGATGAAAACCACTTGGCGTCCTAAATTGAACCCGATGGGGCGACGCCCCCCCGAGAGATATTAAATGACATCCTAAGAGCCCACGCGAACTTTCAACACGGACATACGCCTCGCCCTCTGGGACCATAAGCTCGTCCGTTTGAGAGATATATTCTCCACTTGGCAACCCCTCGGTCACCTGCCTAAGAATCTCAATGCTTTGAGAAACTTCCCGAAGTCTTATTAAAAATCGCTCATGTGCATCACCTAACGTCCCACCCTCTCCTTGTCCAAGTGGAACCTCAAAATCAAGAATCTCATATCCACAATAGGGCCGATCCTTTCGCGCGTCCATCATAAGGCCTGAGGCACGCGCGCTGGGTCCGGTAATTCCATATTTTCTTACCATCTTTGGCGAAAGAACCCCCACATTCATCGTGCGCTTTAGAAAAGCGTGATTAAAGGTAAACAAGTCATTGTACTCTTTAAGTCGAATGCGAACGAGATCACAAATATCAAGCACCCGCTCAATAAAGCCATCTGTAACGTTTGCCCTCACGCCACCGATCCGAAGAAAATTTAGAGAGAATCTGGCTCCTGTCAAAAGCTCAAAAAGGTCTGTAATTTTCTCTCGATCCCTCAAAATGTAGTGTTGAATTTTTTCTGCACCCACCGCTCGCGCAACCCGAATTGCACTTCCCAGGTGACCCGAAATTCGCGTTAGTTCTGAAAGAATCACTCGAATTGCCTGGGCTCTTGGGGGAATAAGTATGTTTGCAATCTCTTCAACCGCCAGGCAATACACGAGTTCTCCAAAAACCGCCGCCTCGGGGTCCAGTCGATCCGCATAAGGAAGTGCAGAGCGCCAAGAATGGCGCTCAAAACACTTCTCAAGCCCTCGATGCAAAAATCCCGTCTCAACTTCCCCAGAAACAATCACTTCGCCATCGAGTTTCAATGATAGTTTCATCGGGGCGGGGAGCGCTAAATGGTAGGGGCCCACTTCCCAGCTCGTTATGTCTGTTTTAAGCCGCTCGCCGAAAAGAGGGAAATTCATTCTACCTCCGGTTGGTGCCTAACACTCAGGAAGGTTTCCGGAAAAGTATATTCCTTGCGAAGAGGAAAACCCTCCCACCCTGAAGGAAGAAATTTTTGTTCTCCTTCCGGGGTCTCGTTGGGCGTGAGCCCCAAGAAGAAGGAAAGCCCAAACAGCTCTGAACTCTCCCGTTCTTGATGTTCTATCATAGGCCAAATTTCACGCACCGACGGCACCCTGACTTTTGCATCTGGATTCTGAGGGACAACCGACGCCCGGAGAATGACTTCAGCATGGTTTTTTGGAGAACACAGAAAATAACTTAGAATGAGAGCCGAATCTATCTGCGCCACAAAGAAATTTTCTAAACTCGAAAAGTCCAGCAACAATTCATTCCGAAGCAAAAGGGCCACCTCATCAATATGCTTCGCTTCAATCCAGACAGAGAGAACCCCGTCCCGGCCGAGCTGTCCGAACTGCAAGATTCTGCCTGAAAGTGCGTCAGATAAATTTTTTTTCAGCTCTATTATATCCACGTATTTTTTCCTGAAGTGCTAGAAGTCCATTCATGATGGCTTCGGGACGGGGCGGGCAACCGGGAACATAAACATCCACGGGAATAATCTTATTTACCCCAGGGACCACGGAATAACTATTATCGGGACTAAAAAGCCCCCCACAATTCGCGCAGGAGCCAATCGACATCACATACTTGGGGGCTAGCATCTGATCATAAAAGGAACGCAAATAGGGCAACGCCTTATATGTGATCACACCGTTGACAATGAGAAGATCAACCTGCCTGGGTTCCGATTGTGGAACACACCCGAACCGCTCTAGATCATAACGACAACCCACCGTGTGAAGCGGCTCATCAGCACAGCACCCACCTCCGACAGAAATATACCAAAAGGAGCTGTAGCGAGCCCAACGCAAGACCCTCCCCAAGGTGGAATCGTAGATTGAGGACTCCATTATAACTCATCCTCATGCCGATGATAAGATCTCAACCAGCTTAAATCGCCTTTTCGAATAGCATATAACAACCCAACACCGGAGAAAACGCCCAAGCAGCATAAGGAAACAATCGCCGCCACCACATCCATTCTTTCGCTCTCTTTTTGAATTGCCCCCACGCAGGGAACAAAACCAAAAGAGAGCGTAACAAATATTAATGCCGCATTTGCCGAAAGATAGAATCGGACATTAATCCTGCGCCCAAGAAGACTGCGAACAACGGGCCGCGCCTGGTTATTTTTTTTCGCATTTTGAGCCCTGCGAAATTTTCTTTTTTTAGGTATGATAATGAATAAAAATATCGCCAATATAATTGGAAACCCCAAAGCGAGGGTCGCCGACAATAGAATAACGTAGTAAATTTCCCAACCGCTTGGCATCTTAATGAGAACCTCGCGAAAAGATTACTGAAGTTGAAAAAATGTGTCAAGGAAAGTAGATTCTATTTATGCAATCCTTTGGGATTAAGGAAATTCTCACCGCGCTCGACAAGCCCGGCTCACGGGTGAGGGTTTCTGGCACCACAGCTCTAGTGAGGGCCTATCTCACTCTAACGTTTTGCCGCTCCTTAGAATACGCCAATCCCTTTGTCTTAATGTGTAAAAACGAAGAGGCGACATGGGAAACCTATTCCGACTTTCTTGCGCTTGCGCCTCTTTTTGGGCTTACACCCTCAGATATCGTCTTATTTCCATCCTGGGAAATTTCCCCCTACAGCCCGGTTGCGCCCTCACTAAAGTCTCGCTATTCTCGCTTAGCGGGGCTCTCATCTCTTCTTGCTTCATCTCCCGTGAAAATTATCATTACAACTCTTGCCGCAGCGACCCAAGCCACACTTCCTTTCGAGTTATTCAAGCGGCTGACGCTTCTGCTAAGAACTGGAAACAGTGGGCCTTCGCGAGACGACGTAATCCTACATCTAGTGAAAGCGGGCTATTTAGCTTCTGACACTGTTGAAGATCGGGGAACCTACGCCGTTCGTGGCAGCCTTCTGGATATTTTCTCCCCTCATCTTGATGAACCTATACGTATTGAGTTTTTTGGTGACGAAATTGAACGAATTAGACCTTTTAACCCAGAGACCCAACGCACCTACCCAAGAACGTTATCAGAAGTCCTGCTTTGCCCGGCGAGAGAATTTATTTTAAGCCCGGAAAGCCAACTTGTCGTTCGCGAGAAAATCAAAACCTATTGTGACGACTGCGACGTTTCGCGCGCGATTCGAGATCCACTCTTAAACCTTGTGAGAGAAGAAATTTATCCTGAGCACAGCGACAGTTGGGTTCCTTTTTGTTACACAACCCCAACCTCACTTCTTGGCTACCTCCCAGAAAACACCTATTTTGCCTGGAATGACGAACAAAGTTGCCTGCAAGAATGGGGTTCCTTTATTAAGTCACTACAAGGGGAATCAAAAATCTGCACGGAACGCGGCCTCATTATTCCCCCTCCTGAGAAACTTTTTCTCTTTTCCCCAGAACAAACCGACACCTTCTTCTCGCAAGCTCGAATCTACTTTGACCCCTTCCTGCTCGAAGGGCAATGTGATCAAAATACACGGGAGTTTTCAGTTAATATCGAGACGAATATAGGCCCAAGCGCTGACGCTGCGACCACCCTTTCCTACTACGAACCCCTCCTAAAAGAATGGACAAAGGAGGGGCAGACTGTTCTTGTATTTTGTCTTACCGACTCAAAAATGGATCGCTTTCGTTTTCTTTTAGAGGAGCGAAGAGTCCGCTGCACACTTGAGCCCTTTATTTCAAAGAACGCCATCACTATAATGAAGGGGAATATTTCAGCGGGCTTTCGCTGGCCCACCGAGGGCCTGATTGTCCTTTCCGAAGAAGAGATCTTGGGAACCCGCCATTCCAAAAATAAGACCACCACAAATCTTTCTCGATCCAAGAAAGGGGGCAGTAGCGCTTCAAAAGAATGGTTGGGACTGCAGGCTTTGGCGGATCTTGCCATAGGGGATACAGTCGTCCATCAAGAACATGGGGTCGCGAAATACCAAGGAATTGCCCGGCTAACCCTCACTGGGGCTCCCTCTGATTTTGTCCTTTTAGAATACGCAGGGAATGATCGTCTATACATTCCCGTTTACCGGCTCAATGTCATTCAAAAATATGCAGGGTCCGGCACTACTATCACACTCGATCGGCTCGGGAATGCTTCGTTTCAGAAAACAAAAGCTTCTGTCAAGGAGGCAGTTCAGAGGCTCGCCGTTAACCTTGTCCAGCTTTATGCAGAGAGAAAATTGCGCGCGGGAGTTGTATTTCCTCATAGGGACTCTCTATTTCGAGAGTTTGAATCGACTTTTCCTTTTGAGGAAACTCCAGACCAGCTCACAGCCATTGAAGACGTTCTCGAGGATTTACACTCAGGAAAAGTGATGGATCGCCTCATTTGTGGTGATGTCGGCTATGGGAAAACTGAAGTGGCTATTCGGGCCGCCTTTCGTGTCGTGACTGAAGGAAAGCAAGTTGCCGTTCTCGTCCCTACAACTCTCCTAGCTCTTCAGCATGAACAGTCTTTTCGGGCGCGGCTTTCGGCTTTCGCGATAAAGGCGGATTCCTTGTCTCGCTTTAAAACTTCGCGGGAACAAAAAGAAATCCTGGCAGAACTTGCGCAAGGAAAAATGGATATCGTTATTGGAACGCACCGACTTCTGTCTAAAGACATTCAATTCAAGGACCTTGGGTTATTGATCATCGATGAAGAGCATCGCTTTGGGGTCGAACACAAAGAAAAGCTCAAAGCCCTAAAAACGAACACCCATGTTCTTACTTTAACGGCAACCCCCATTCCTCGCACCTTGAATATGGCCGTCTCCGGTCTCCGAGATATCAGCCTTATTAACACACCCCCCTTAGACCGTCTCGCGATTCGGACGCACGTTTCGCGCTATGATGAGCCCCTTATTCAGAAGGTGATTCGTTCGGAGCTCGCGCGCGATGGGCAGGTTTTCTTTCTTCATAATAAGGTGAGTTCCATCTATTCAATTACTAAAAAACTTCAGGCTCTTATTCCTGAAGCGCGCTTTTCCGTTGCTCATGGTCAAATGCCTGAAGGTGAGCTCGAAAAGACCATGCTCGATTTTTATCAAAAAAAGAGCCACGTCCTTGTGTGCACAAGTATCATCGAGTCCGGACTCGATGTTCCTTCCGCCAACACCCTCATCGTCAATCGCGCGGACGCTCTGGGGCTTGCCCAGCTTTATCAAATCCGTGGCCGAATCGGCCGAGGTCAGCAACGTGCACACGCCTATCTCTTTATTCCCCAGGAAAGCCCAGTTTCCGAAGAGGCGAAACGGCGCCTTGAAGTTATTCAACGCTTTGCTGAGCTCGGAAGCGGCTTTCACATCGCGTCACATGATTTAGAGATTCGCGGCGGTGGGAATCTTCTGGGTCCGCAGCAATCTGGACATATTGCATCCGTGGGGCTTGATCTTTACCTTGAGCTCCTTGAAGAGGCGGTCCGAGAAATTCAAGGAAGACCCCTTTCCTTGCAAGAAAGCTCAAAAGAGCCAGAAATCAAAACCCCGTTCCCCTCTTTTCTCTCGGAAGACTACATCCCTGATACTCACCAGCGACTGTCTCTTTATCGACGCTTTTCCTCTGCCGCGAGTTTCTCAACGGTCGACACCTACAAAGACGAACTTCTTGACCGTTTTGGCCCCCTCCCAGCAGAGGCCGAGAATCTTCTTTGGCTCATCAGAATCAAAATTCTACTCAAGACAAATGGCATCATGAGCCTCACCGCAAGTTCTGATAAGTTTATTCTTCAATCTGGACCCATAAGCACTCTTGACCCGGCGCGCGCAATCGCCCTAGTGGGGACTGATGTCGAAAAATACCGCCTCCTGCCAGAGTCGAAATTCGTTGTCAAAGTTCTGACCCTCTCTCCCAGGGAACTTTGTTTTCAAGTCGAGAGCGCCCTCGATGCTCTTCGAACTCTCTGAAAGCCGGCAATTGCAAACGGCGCAGAGCACTGATAAACTCAATCGCATGGAAACCAAACACATTTCATTTATCTTATTTCTTTGTGCCATATTTTTCGCGCCCTCGCTTAGGGGTTTTGCCGCCACCGAACTCGCGAAAGTAAATGGTGCGGTGATTACTCTTGAGGAGTTTCATAAAAAATACCGTGAAAATCTGAAATTTTTTCAATTCAAAGCCCCCACAAAAGCCGGTGTGCTCGACGATCTGATTAAGCGAGAGCTTGGTATTCAGGAAGCGAAGCGCTCGGGATTAGATAAAGATCCCGATGTACTTGATCGAATGAACACCGTTTTATACCATGCATTACTGGATAAAAAATTGAGCAAAGATTTCGAAGGCATTCACATCACAGATGAGGAAGCAAAAGAATTCTATTCTCGAAACCCTGAAATCCGCACAAGCCATATCTTTGTCGCACTCCGACCAGATGCAAAGCTGGAGGAGGAAAAAAAGGCCCTAGAAAAAATTAAGCGAATTCAAGAAGAACAAATTAAGCCGGGAAAGATGGGTTTTGCTGAGGTTGCCCAGCGGTTTTCCGAAGGGGTCGCGGCTCCTATGGGGGGGGACATTGATTATCAGAGCAAAGACAAGCTCGATCCAACTTACTATGAAACCGCGGTAAAGCTGCGCGCACCCGGGAAAAT
>JBBCAV010000383.1:0-15028 GCA_051382305.1 Bdellovibrionota bacterium FG-2 | reverse complement strand
TCGGATTTGACATCCATGGTCCGCGCGTCGAAGAACTAAAAAAGAATTATGATCGTAACAATGATATTTTAAAAGATGAACTTCGAGAAGCCTCGTCCCACCTAATCTTAACGAATCAACCCGCTGAGCTTAAGCAAGCAGACTTCTATATTGTTGCCGTTCCGACCCCCGTAAATGACGCACATCAGCCTGACCTCTCTTTGGTTCACAAGGCTACAGAAACAGTCGGGCGCGCTCTAAAAAAAGGGGATATCGTCGTTTACGAATCAACAGTTTATCCTGGGGTTACTGAAGAAGATTGCGTACCCATCCTAGAACGTGCCTCTGGACTAAAATGCGGTCCGGATTTTAAGGTCGGCTACTCGCCTGAGCGAATCAACCCTGGCGATACCGAACACACATTCACTAAGATCCGAAAGGTTGTCTCAGGTCAAGATGCAGAATCCTTAGCTATTATATCCGATGTCTATAGTTCTGTTGTCACCGCTGGAGTTTTTAAGGCAAAATCGATAAAAGTAGCAGAAGCTGCTAAAGTTATTGAAAACACCCAACGGGATCTCAACATCGCTCTTATGAATGAACTATCGCTTATTTTTGAGCGACTCGGCATCGACACCCTAGATGTCTTGGAAGCCGCTCGAACAAAATGGAACTTTCTCCCTTTTTCGCCCGGATTGGTGGGAGGTCACTGCATTGGTGTAGACCCCTATTACCTAACGTATCAGGCTGAACGCTTTGGATATATTCCTCAAGTGATTTTAGCCGGAAGGCAAGTAAACGATGGGATGGGACGCTATGTTGCTCAACGCATGGTAAAAGAACTGATTCGCGCGGGTCACCCCATGCAGGATGCGACAGTGACACTCCTTGGCCTAACCTTTAAAGAAAACTGCCCCGACATTCGAAACACACGTGCCATTGACATCGCTAATGAACTAAAGTCTTTCGGCGTCAGCGTTCAAATTTATGACCCGCTCGCCTCTGCCCAAGAAGCAGAAGAAGAATATGGGGTTAAATTAACTCCATGGGAAAACCTGAAACCAGCCGAAGGAGTAATCCTTGCCGTTGCACACAAGCAGTTCAAAGAACTGTCTCCAGATATGCTAAAGAAGCTGATGAAAAATGCACCAGTTTTAGCCGATATAAAAGGCGTTTACGATAAGAATATGATCGAAAAAGCCGGCATAAAATGTTGGAGACTGTAGACCTTCGGTTTACTTGTTTTTAAGTATTGACTCATAAAGACGGATAAACTCTTGCGCTTGGCGCTTCTCACAAAACATTTTCTCAGCATGAAGCCTTGCCGCTTTTGAACAATCTTGCCAACGCTCTTTATCCTCTAGAATCCAGCTAATCCCATTTGCGAGATCTTTCGAATCAAAACATTCAGCCAAATAACCGTTTTTGCGATGAATAATCGCATCGGGCATCCCACCCACATCAAAACAAACAGTGGGAACACCACAGGCTATAGCTTCAATTACCGTATTAGCTAAATTCTCCTCAATAGACGGCGCCACAAAAACATCTGCGGCAGGATAGAGCACCGCAAGACTCGCATCATCCTGCAATTTTCCAATGTAATGAGTCTTGAATCCAAAATCGGGCGGACTTGTTGGACGCGAAGCCCCAAATATAGCAATCTCCGCGACATCACTCCATCCCGCCTTGGAGAGTTCTCGCAAAGCTGCCTGCAGGTACTCAAACCCTTTTCTTGGATCTCCAGCGGGAGACATAGAGCCAAAAAGGATGATCTTCTTATTTTGCGGTAATCCAAATAAGTCTCTTGAAAACATGCGATCACGAGGCTTAAATAAATCCAGATTCTGACCAGTATGAATCACTTCGATTCTTCGATCCTTGAAAAGTACACTTTTACGCGCACACTTGGCCATCCAATTGCTCGGCGCAACGAGGGTCAAATTTGGTACCTTTTCCCAAGACTTGAGTTTTCTCTCCCACACCCACCTGTTGAGATCAAATCCAGATTCCCCAGGATCTCGATTATTCGGCAGATATCCCGCTTGATACCGCACCGAAATTCCAACGTAGTGCTCAGCACCCGAGAAGGCCCACATATCAGCCAATCTCCAAACCAGTGGCACACCAAATTTACAAAATGATTCTGGACGAAGAAACCCTCCGCAAACCCAATGCAAATTGATAATATCTGGATTCACCTTCCGAATTCTTTGAACAGCAAACGAGCCAAAGATCGAAGGAGAATGCAAAGAAGTATTTCTGGTAGTCAAAAAACGCGTTACGAAGGCATCTAAGTGTGGAACGATTCGACCCCATAACTTCCCCGCAAGACTTCTTGGACCGAGTACACGTGGATCATCAGTCGACTTGCATCCCACTAACATTCGTGAATTTATCCCAAAATTCACAAGGCCGCGATGTATTCGATAGGCCGCTTTAGCAGCTCCTCCGTCATCGTCCGCCTTGGCTAAATGCAGTACCTTCACATTCATACAATACTCATGCAATAAGTTCTTTCCGCTCTACATTCTTCTCATACCAGAGCTGAAACATATAGAAAGTCCAAATCCTTTCAGAAAGTTCCTTTCGACCACCTAAATAACTTGAAAACAACCTCTCCCCAACCTCATCACGAAAAATCCCCTGTTTTCGAAGATAAGCAGGGCTTAAATAATAACTGACACTTTCGCGAAGCCTATTTTTTAGCCAGTCATCAATCGGCAGAACAAAACCCCGCTTTTTAGACGAAAGAAGCTCCTCAGGAAGAAGAGAAGAAACTGCAGAGATCAGGAGATTCTTTAGAATTTTTGGATCAGTACGCAAGTGAGCCGGAATTTGAAACACAAAATCGGCGAATTCGTGATCCAAAAACGGTGTTCGAGCCTCTAAAGAGTGCGCCATAGAAAACCGATCAGTCATTTGAAGAAATTCATCTGGGAGTTGTATCTGCAAATCAATACTCGGGATAATGTTTCTTACGTCCTGCTCACCAGACCCGTACCAATATTCTTCAATAAGACCCTCAGATGATCGAATCGGCTGTTGCAAAAAAGCCTCGGAAAACATCCTCGTTCTTTTGAAATAATCTCTGTAATAAATATGATAAAAATAGCCTTGAGGGTACTTGATCGAATCTAAAGGATGATGACCATCACCAATATTCCTAAACAGTCGCTTTAAACGATTTCGCCTATAAAAATAGGGAAGCCATTTTCCATAATTCCCAAATAACTCATCCCCTCCTGTTCCAGTCAGTGCAACTTTGACTTTCTTGGCCATCGCCTTAAACACAAACCACGAAGGCAAGCCGCCTCCATAAGGTTCATCAAGTGCAACAATCATAGAATCTAGATCACTAAGAAGATCCTCAGGGTCAATAATGATCTCATGATGTCTAGTGCCCCACTTTTGAGCGACCAATCTTGCAAGATGAGTTTCATCGAGGTCAGCGCTTGCCCCCTTGAATCCCAAAGAAAAGGTACTTAGACCTACAAAACCGGCGTTTGCTAGAATACCTACGATAGCAGAGGAGTCAATCCCACCAGAAAGCGAACAGGCGATTGGAACATCACTCAAGGTCCAACGTTTCACTGCCGAGGTCAGATTTCTCAAAACTAAACCGGGCAATTCCTCTGCAGGCAGAGCAACTCTGGATGAAAATTGGGGCCGCCAATACCGTTGAAGATTCAATTCCATTGTCATGAGTTTTAACTCAAATTGTGTCGCTGCTGGAAGTTTTGAGATCCCTTGAAAAATACTTTGCGGAGCAGGGATGCTTTGAAAACTAAAATAGTCATAAACCGCTTGTGGACTCAGACGCTTCTCAACCCATGGGATCTCTAATAGGCTTTTCAATTCTGACGCGAATGCGAAACGTCCGTGGCATTGGGTATAATAAAATGGTTTGATCCCAAAACGATCTCTCGCTCCAAACAATATTTGCCGGTCACGATCATAAATTACAAAAGCAAACATCCCGTTCAACCGGTGAACCACGGACTGTCCATAAGTGGCGTACATTTGCAAAATAGTTTCGGTGTCAGAATGATCTGTCTGGAACTTTACGCCTTCACGGAGAAGCTCCTCTCGTAACTCAGGCGCATTAAAGATTTCACCATTGTAAACAATACAAAAGCGACCATCCGAAGTCTCCATGGGCTGATGCCCACCAGCTATATCCAAAATACTCAATCTTCGCATAGCGAAGGTGACGGGGTGATATCGACTGGCAAAGTAACCCTCTTCATCGGGGCCACGATGAATCTGGCTCCCATTCATCTTTCGAATGAGTTCACTATTTTCTTGTCCGACGAATCCTACTATGCCGCACATGCCAAAATCTCAAGGGTTAGCATTCAAAAACCATTTCACAAACTTTGGGATGCCTTCCTCAATCGAAGTTTCTGGCGCGTACCCGAGAATCCGGCTTGCTTTTGATATATCTGAAAATGTCCGTTCTACGTCCCCAGATTGCGCAGGAAGCCAATCAATCTTAGCTTCTTTCCCCAAAGCTTTTTCTAAATATCGTACGAGCTGTAATAAGGAAGTGGTTTTCGCCCCGCCTAGATTAAAGATCTCAAAACTCCCCTGGGGAACTTTTTCACACCAAGAATAGGCAGAAAAAACGCCTGCCGCAATGTCCGAAACATAAGTATAATCTCGCTGAGTTCTCCCATCCCCGTAAAGCGGGATAGGTTGTCCACTCGTGATCAAAGTGCAAAACTTGCGAATTGCTAAATCAGGGCGCTGCCTGGGTCCATAGACAGTAAAGAATCTCAAGACAGGGGTAGTGATTCGATACAAAGTCGAATAAGTACTACAGTAAAGCTCTCCTGCGCGTTTGCTAGCGCCATACGGAGAGATGGGGCAACTCGCTGGAGCCGTTTCTGAAAAAGGAACTGGAGTATCATTTCCATAAACCGAGGATGAGGATCCGAACAGAAACTTGGAAATCCCCTTTTTCTTACAGAACTCCAGTAATCGTGTAGTTCCCAAAATATTCACGTTTAAGTATGCTTCAGGATCTTCTAAAGACGGGCGAACGCCTGCCTTCGCGGCTAAATGTACTACAGCATCTATGTTTTCATCTCTCAAAAAGTCCGCCTGGAGATCTACAATATCTTGTTCAAAAAACTGAAATCCCACACCGAATCTTATGGCCGCTTTCTCCAGCTCCACAAGATTGGCTTCTTTGTCTTTTCTTGCATAAAATGGGTCAAAATTGTCAACTCCAATCACCGAAAGACCATTTTCAAAAAATTTAAGAGCCGTATGACCCGCAATAAAACCGGCTGCTCCAGTTATCAGAATTTTCTTCTCAGTCTTAGTTGTCATCAACTCCACCAATACCATGCACTAATTCCAAAAGAAACGGGTTGAACACGAAGTTTTTTTAAGGCGACACCCGGGATAATGAGGCAAGCTACCAAAAAGGAACAAAGATAAAATTGCGATAGACTATCTGCCACTGATTTTCCAATCTCCGCCCGCGATTTGTCTGTTCTTTAGACTGCTTACCTCAGAACAGTTTCGATTGCGAAAGAAACTCGCACGATTCAATTTGGGGTTGTCTCTTTTTGATGACCAGGATACTTCAATTCTGGATGCAACCAACTCCGAACGAGACAACCGAAGTGCTTATGATCAATCCTCCGTGGATATCGAAGGACGAGAACATCTGGCACGGGGTAAAATCCGCGATGCCCCCCCTCGGATTACTCAGCGTTGCCGCGTATATCGAGTCCAAAGGGCATAAGGTCGCCGTTATCGACGTGCACGTAGAAAAGCTCTCTGTTGCTCAGCTTTCCAAGCAGATTCTTGCAGCGCAGCCGCGCATTGTCGGCATCAGCGTCATGACCGCGACAGCGAACGCCGCAAATCAGATCGCCCGCATCGTAAAGGAAACCGTTCCGGGGTGCCTAGTTGTCTTTGGGGGCGTTCACCCCGAGGCAGTACCCGCTGAAACACTGTGTAACTCCGCCGTCGACGTGGTGGTGCGTGGCGACGGAGAAGAACCGTTCCTCTCCTTGGTCAGAAATGAGCCGTTCGGGACCATCTCAGGAATCTCCTTCCGCCAAGGGTTAAATGTAATCCACAATCCCTGCGCAACAGTCGATTCAAATCTTGATCAGTACCCGTTCCCCGCCTACCACCTAGTACCGATGGAAAAATATTATCCCGCAATTGGTGCCTATAAACACCTACCCGCAATCAACATGCTAATGACCCGCGGTTGCCCAGGCAAATGCACGTTCTGCAATTCTGCCAGGACTGCGGTTCGCACTCGCAGCGCCGAACATGTTGTAGAAGAAATCAAACATCTCAAGAAGACCTACGGCATCCGGGAGATTCAGTTTTACGACGATACTTTCACAGTGGTGAAGAAGAATGTTCTCAAGTTCTGTGAGCTGATGGAAACAGCGAATTTGGGGGTTTCTTGGGTGGCCTTTGTGCGAGCCGACTGCTTCAGCGAGGAAATGGCGAGAGCCATGAAGCGAGCGGGATGCCACCAAGTTCTCATTGGCGTTGAATCTGGCGACGAACAAATCTTGCGTAATATCAAAAAACCGATCGAGTTCGATCGGATCAGAGCAACAATCGAAATTGCGCGAAGAGTCGGAATCGATTCGCGAGCCGCATTTATTTTTGGGAATCAGGGCGAGACCACCGAGTCGATGCAGAAAACCATCGATTTTAGCATGGAGCTCGACCCAGATATCGCTCTATACAACATTTGCACTCCATATCCCGGCACACAGCTGTTCCATTGGGCGAAAACCAACAACTTCCTTCTCTCAGAAGAATGGAGCGATTTCGAACTCTCAACCCCAATCATGCAGCTCCCGACAGTCAGTCGTGAGCAAATTGAACGATTCTATTCGCAAGCTCATCGCCAATACTATCTACGACCAATCGCAGTCTGGCGGCGAATAACAAAGATCAGCCGATTTTCTCATATCAGAGATCTGTTCCTAGCCTTCTGTTACATCGTCTTGCGGTGGAAACTGGGTGCCCGCGGCGAGGTCAAAAGGGATTGGATGGGCTTCAAGAAGCAAGATTTCTTCGACCTGACGGTGTCGGCCGAACGCCCGCCAGCTCTTACCTTCGAGGTCCGAGCGCAAGGGACGAAACTCGACCAAGAGACTCTATCGCAGAATCCAGATTAGACTTTCAGGTTTGTGGTCAGTTACCGGACGATCAACGTAAAGCATTTCCTTACTCAAAGGCACCTTTCCTGTCGCATCCCATTTCAACGACTTGACCTGTTGCTCGTAGATCTCCGAAGGAGATTTCCAAATATCCGCCCGAAAGGCCCGATAATGAGAGATAAGCGAAAAACTAGCACTGATTACCAAGCAGATACACAAGACATGGGCCCTGACTCGCTTCTGGATTTCGAGCGTCCCAAGCCATCCTAGCGCCAACACTGGATACAGCCACCTGGATTGTTGACTGCCCAACCACCAAACGAGCCAAAATGAGGCAGACAGCGCTATAAAGACTGGAACGCGACGTGATCGAAAAATTTCAGGTAACGAGAAAACGAAAAAAAGACACCAAAGCAGCCAGGGCAACCCAAGAGGATAATCGTAGCTGTTGTTCACGCCGCCGCCCGGAACCGCGACCCGCCACAGATGATTAAGGAAAGAACCGATGCCCCGGCCCATCCCGTATCCATTCGCCGCGACAAATAGCTGTTGCGAGCTTTTCCTAATGGCTACGCCTTCCCACCCGGAACAACCTGAAACGCTGGAAACAAGGCAAGTAGCAAGGGGAAACAACGGAGTCCCCGCCCTCTTCATATCCACCCAAATAGTGCGTGAAAGTAGGAGCAACGAAAACAAAACTGCCAACCCGATAACTGGAGCAAGTTTACGCGCCCAGGATCGAAAAAGCCTTGGGTATGAATATCCTGCAAGCGCCCCAAAACAAGCTAGAACAATTATCACTTGGATCGGGCCGAATGCCTTGAGTGTCGCGAACAAAGCCAAATTCAGCGCGGCCGACACCTTCCTATCGCTCAAAAAACCGTCAATGGCGGCGAGAAGAAAATAGAGGTGGGTTAAATCCAACATGGCCGTGCCCAACTGAATCACCACCCCATGCGCGGAAAAAACAGCCAGGGCCGGAACCCATCCCAGAAACGATCCCGTCAAAAGGCGTCGCCCAAGACGGACCATGACTAAAAAAGCCCAAAAAGAACAAAGAAACTGAGGGATTTTCTGAGGAAATGCTCCAGAAAACCAGGAGGAAGCGAATCCCCACTGGACCGTAGCCGGCCACAAGTCTGCAGTCGACCAGTCGAGAAAGGAGAGAGTGCCTTGGATCAGATGCTGCCGCGGCAGTCCCATGTGGTAGTTAATGGCATCGTACTCCTGGGGCAAATGAGGAGGGAGTCGCGCTTCTACTGCGGAGAGAATAAATATCATTGCCGTCAGAACGAAAAGAATATGAAAAGACCATGGAGCCGCGCGGAAGTCGCGAAAAGAAGCTCGCACCCTTTCGTGAAGCACCCGTCGCTGTCCCACTACCGCTGCTGAAAGAACAATCAACGAAACCCAAACGCTCACGCCGGAAGTTCGAGATTGAGGGCCCTGAAATAAGACAATGGAGAGAAACTCGATCAGTCCCAAGACCCAGAAGAGAGTTGGAAAATAATCAATTAAAGCCATCATCGTCGTAGAAAATTACAAATGATGAAAACCATCCAGATTGCTGTCACTCCTATCACCATCGAATTCAAGAAAGGAATCAGCGAAAAAGAACGTCTCAGTCCCATTGAATCACCGCAAGCAATGATTGCCCCAAAGGGAAATGCAACTTCTTTTGCAGGAAATCATCGAATCGGCTAATATAGCGAACCAGCGCTTCAAAAATCGCAAGAGAGGATCTGTCGATCTGTTTCTTTTTGAGTACTCTTCCGTTCCAAAACCAACCAGCCAAACCCAAGGCGTTAAAATGACGCAAAGTTATTTTAGCGTCGGGCGCTACCTGTCGACACAACAGCTCCAGTTGACGCGTAGAATAGCGCCGATGGTGACCATAAGTCTTGTCCATGCTCCCGTATGCCCATGCATGAGCTGGAACAAAAGTCAGGACTCTCCGTGGCCCCTTTGAATTAGCAGAACACCGTACGAGCTGACAAAGACGCTCCAAAGCCAATCCGTCATCATCAATATGCTCGAGAACATTAAAGGAAACCACAGTATCCAGTTTTGCTCCAAGCAACTCTTGATGCTCCTTGTCACTCTTCAATACATCAAAGGGCATGACCGAAAGACGCCTGTCTCCAAACAAAGGACTCTGAGCTACAGATCGATAAAGAATTTCCATCAACACCGGGTCATTTTCAGTCAGAATCAGCCGTTCGCGAATCGGCAGCCACTGGGACATGTTTCCAAGTCCAGCGCCCACTTCAAGGATTCTATTCCCAAGGAAAGGCTCGACCGTGCGGAACAACCAACGTTGATAGTTCACAGCCTCGGCGAGAGCCACCAGCTCAAAGGGAATATCTAAGCTTCCCAAATGAGGCAGAACCGCCTCTCGAGAAAAAAGAATGGTACCTACTCCATCATTAGACACAGCAAAGCCATAACACGAGCTAATGGGTGTTGTCCCCAAATTTTCCACTGCTCGAGGGCCCAGTAACACTTTCGTTCACGGGTGCCCCACCACTTCATAAACAACGAGCGCCTCCCTTTCATAAAACCGTCTCAGCCACCCTCTTTGTTCAGCAACGCTGACCCACTTCTCAAAGTCCTTCGGATAATATCGATCCACCCGCCTCACATCCTTTGGCCAGTGCGCGGCAAAGTCACTTTGAGTAAACGCCTGTCTGCCATTGAATACCACAAACGAAAATTGCCCCAAGGCCGATAAAAACTGATCTTCACGCTCAAAATCGATTGGCCAAAGAGGCCACCAGCAGCGGGATTCTTTACACTTTGATGTTTTAGAATCAGCGAAAAATGGCATCGAATACTCAGTGATTGCATCCGACAAAACAAGTTTTGAAGCGCGCCCAGCATGCTTTTGTATTGCCTGAAACTCCCCCCTAAAAGCAAAAGGAGTACCCCCTTCGGAAACTTTGGCAATAAGATGCGGCAACCGCGATTCTTTATCAAAAACAAGCAGCCCACAGAGAATTAACAGCAAACTATATACAACAACGATCCTATGCTTTCTACCCCAACCGACGAAAGAATCTCTAAGTATTCCCGGCACCACCAAGAAAAAAGGCGAAGCATAAAACAGCCTATAATAAACTGAATCGTAGAAGAAAAATGAATATGCCGTCGAAACCGGAGGAA
Organism: Bdellovibrionota bacterium FG-2; assembly: GCA_051382305.1. Lineage (GTDB taxonomy): Bacteria > Bdellovibrionota > UBA1018 > UBA1018 > UBA1018 > CAIRTR01. Next base: position 4,736 of record JBBCAV010000383.1, on the reverse strand, counting down.
AAAACACCGCAACAAGCGGCCAAAGCGATATGAGCGCCAAATAGCCCACTAGCGACAAATCAGGCCCCAAAACATCCCATTTTCGGTTTTTAAGTAGAGCGACAAGCCCCCATAATCCAATGACACCCAAACAAAAAATCAAACTCCAGTTGAGAGTCGCCCAAAGGCGGCTCGAATGAAAATTGAGCCTCAAAATTTTGAGAAACCCAAAATCGCGGTAAATATGATACTCTTCGGGAGTCTGCGGCATCGACTGCACTATCTTTTTCGTATAGATGCCAGCAACAAGAATCCCAAGACAACCCATCAGACCCAACCCCAAGAGTTTCCGATTGCGACGAACATAATCTGGCTCGGCAAACGGCAAGCAACCCCAAAATAACGACAACGCAATTGCTGAGCCGACAAACAGCGCCTCTTGCTTATGAGTCAAGAAGCTCGCCACAAAGACCATGGCTAACAGAAGGAATTTTCGCCACACCAAACGTTGTTGGAACAGTCCCGCCATGAGCGGGAGAATCTCAATATACATCGCCATGTTAAAAAAACTGGGCGCAAACGTATAATATCTAAAATACGAATATCTGGCTGTCCCCATCACTGTTTGAGCAAGAACCAGTGAGAGCACGGCCCACGAACTCCTCCCCAGAATTCGATAAGCCGTTTTATAAATCACAAATGACAACATCATCGCTTTTGCGAATCCCAACGCCAAAGCAGAATCAAACCGATCCAGACCACTGACCTGCACGGCAAGGGCATCAACCACATACCCAAGCAGATGAGTCGATCCCTCAACCCCCGAAAATAGCAAACCGCGACTCCATACGCCTGGCCTTAGAACTTCGGCAATCCTAAAAAGATGCACGCCAATCGGATCCGAAGGGATCTCTAGGTATGGGTTCTGCCAAATCAATAGGGCACTATAGGCAATAAAATAGAGAAACCCAGGAATATGTGACCGTAGACTTTGCAGATAATCCTGAAGACCAAAACGATATTGTCCTGACTTAAAAATCACAAATGATCCCAATAGCCCCGCTGAAAGCCAAACGGCTAAGACAGTTGCGGTATCAGGAAAAAAGAAGCCCCCCACAAGCAAGAGCACCGGAAGGCCCAAAGAAAAGCTTTGGCCCCTCAAACTCAAAAGTGCGCCCAGGATTTTTCCAACAAAGAGGATGCTTAGATAAAAACAAAAAACATTAAGCATGGAATTAGATATTAGCTAAATAGCCCCAACTCCTCGAATCACGGACAGCACTGTTTTCACCACAATCGCCGCGTCCAGCAAAAGAGACCGATTTTGGAGGTAAAACAAATCATACTCGATGTTGGCATGAATCGGCTCGCCTCGAACCGCACTAATTTGCCAAACGCCCGTGATCCCAGGCTTGGCCTCAAGACGCTGTTTTTCCAATGGCGTGTAGCGTTCGACAATAAAAGGCATCTCAGGTCTCGGTCCCACCAAACTCATATCGCCCCGAAACACATTAAAAAGCTGCGGGAGCTCGTCTAAACTCGTGCGCCTTAGCCACCCCCCCAAGCGCGTAATGCGATCATCCTTGGGATCATGAGGTGTCTCCGCATATTTGGGAGCATGAACGTGCATCGTCCGAAATTTATAGAAACTAAATTCCCGGCCATTTAAACCGACCCGCTTTTGCTTGAAAATCACGGGCCCCTTTGAATCCAACCTGATAAGCCCCGCGAAGAAAAAGTAGAGTGGAGATAAGCAAATCATCACCGCTGATGACAAGACAAAATCGATGAGTCGCTTAGAGGCCAAATAAGTCCAGCTTTTCTTATTCGAGCGGCGCCTAAAAAGAGGGATCCCCCCAATTTCAAGCACCTCCATTTGCTGAATGAACTCTTCATGCGAATTGGGAACCACCGCATAAGGGATTCCGGCGGCAATACAAGCATTGACGATTCCTTTGTTTCGCTCCAGACTCGCCCCCGGCAACGAAATCACTACCAGATCAACTCCAAGAGATTTCACGTTATCTAGCTGCTCTTCACCGCCCAAAACAGGCAGAACATTAGGCGTCCCGCGCCAGCTAAGGAGTTGCCCAATCCTCGATCGGTCATCATCAAGTACGCCAACCGGAAGCAGTCCAAGACCTGGGCTCTCAAACATCCGTCTGGCCAAATGTTTACCGGTCCGCCCTGCACCAAAAATCAACACCCGGTTCTGAGACCAACCACGACGATGAAAGAAAAGATGAAAACCAAAAAAAACTTGGCGCTGCAAATAGATCAATAGCGGCGCGCCCGCAAGGGCAACCGTGATCGTTATTCGAGAGAGACTTGTAAAGCGCACATAAAAGGACGCACTTAAAATGACCGCAGTTGAATAGACCGCTGCGCGAAAAATCCCCCGCAGCTCTTTAATATTGAGCAAACTAACTTCACGCTTGTAAAGCCCTACCCGGTCCAAAGCGATGACGTAAACGCATACCGTCCCAATCGAGATCCCCAAAAAATCCCAGAAGTTTTGCGGAGAACTTCGGGACAACAAAGGCCCGGTATAAATCCAAAAGGCTGTAAGAAACGCGACAAGAACAGACATACTATCAGCCACAATCTGAGCAACGGTTATTATAAAAGCAAAGTAGTGCCGCAATTGCCTTATTGGAAGTGTCCTACGGGCACCCAAAGGCGGAACCGTCTGGGATGAAGAAGGCGATACAATCGTTGAACTCATAAGTGGTATTAGCCAAGGTATACAACCAGGTGGGATAGGATTCCATAGATTATTCTTTAACCTGCTCGATCAATATTTCGATCCCCACAAGCAAGCAATACAAGCAATTGTTAACAATGTACCTCTTCCAAAGCCTTCGGGGTTCCTGACAAAGGCGGAAAAACCACTCCAAACCGGCTTTTTGCATCCAAACTGGGGCCCGCTTTTTGGAGCCGGTCAAAAAATCAAACGCTGCGCCCACTCCGAAAAAAAGAGTGGTAGGCGCTAATCGACTTACGGCATTCATCCACAGTTCTTGCTTCGGCGCACCAAGACCGACCCAGATCGCCTTGGGAATCGGTTCACCGCCAAGGCCTTGTACGAATTTCTCCCAATCCTCGGCGGCGTGCTCTTTCGAAAACGGCCGCATCGGTGGACTGTAGCAATGGGCGCTCAAATTGAATCTGTTTTTTAGACGCTCGGCTTGACCTGGCGCTCCACCAATAAAACCAAAAGATAGCTCTCTGTTTCGTTCAATAAAGAGTTTCATAAAATCAGGGCCACAAACTCGGGATGCGATGGGTCTGCGTTTTAAATAGGAGGTCCAAACGAGCGGCATTCCGTCGGCGACGTTTAAGAACGATCCGTTGAGGGTCTGCTCTAGAGCGGAGTTTCGATGGCTCTCGGTTAGGCTGTGGGTATTTACAAAACAGACATAGCCGCCTTTGTTCTGGGTGAGCGTGGATTCGCAGGATTTGATGGCGCCCGCGATATTTAGTCTGGAAATCCCGATGTTGAGAATTTTAATCATCATAATATAGAAATAGGAACAGCGAGCACAAAACAAATAATTTTCCGCGATTTCGAAATTTCTTTTTGCATTTGTCGCCTAAGCCATAACAAAAAGGGTTCTAAGTTCAATGCCTTTATGCCCACCCTCAGAAATAATCCTTGCCGCCTAGTACCGGAGAGATACCCTTTTTCCCCTTGCTCCCACCCTCATTCCCAGAGTAGCGTCGCCTGTAACTGTATGGAAAAAGCGTTATCACCGGCCAAGCTCCCCCCCACCCTCCTCGACATTGACGATCATTGACCTCGATCACACACTCATTCAAACCGATTTACTTTGGGAGCAAGCGGTTGCTCTGATCATTGAGAAACCTTGGACGGTATTTTACCTGCCCTTTTGGCTGCTCAGCGGGCGGCTGCATTTCAAACTCCAAATTGCAAAAACAGGTTCCTTCGAACCGCAGAGCCTCCCCTATCGGTCCCACGTTCTGGAACGTATTGAAGCCGCGCGCAAAAGCGGCCAAACAACCGTTCTCGCATCCGCCTCTCCCGACGCATGGATCCAATCAATCTCAGCTCACCTCGGAATCTTTGATCACGCCTTTGGCAGCCAAGACATCAATCTCAAAGGCGAAGCAAAGTGGGCAAAAATCAAAGCCGCTTTCAGCTCAAATGGCGAAAACCCAAAAACCGAATACTTCGGCGACTCAGGCTCTGATCTCGCGATCTGGAAAAACTGCGCTCACGCTGTCGCAATCAATCCCTCACGCAAAACACTCAAACGCCTCGCTCAACTCGGGACGCCCTTTGATGTCATTCGAGACACCAAGGGCTCACTCAAATCCGCCCTCAAACAGCTCCGCCCCCACCAATGGGTCAAAAATCTCTTGCTCTTTATTCCACTTTTGGCTGCGCACCACTTCCTCATAACTTCTGATGATGCCGAAAAATGGGGCGCAATCGCGCTCGCCTTCTTCTCTTTCTCAGCAGCCGCCTCAAGCATTTACATTTTGAACGACCTCATCGATCTGCAATCCGATCGCAACCATCCTACAAAAAAAGCGAGGCCACTGGCTTCCGGGGATTTGTCGATTCCGATGGCCCTGGGGCTTCTCACCGTAAGCGCCGGGGCAGCAATTGTGGGTGGAGCGGTCGTTTCACAAAATTTCTCGTTATCCCTTCTCTGCTATTTTGGGCTTAATTTGCTCTACAGCCTCTGGCTCAAACGCGCCGTCTTGATCGATGTTGTACTTTTGGCCGCCCT
>JBBCAV010000382.1:0-2589 GCA_051382305.1 Bdellovibrionota bacterium FG-2 | reverse complement strand
CACCCGTAGCGAGCGCAACACCCGTAGCGAGCGCAACACCCGTAGCGAGCGCAACACCCGTAGCGAGCGCAACACCCGTAGCGAGCGCAACACCCGTAAGCCCCACGGTTTGCAATCCTTTTAACTCAACCGAACAGGACGACGACGCATTAAGTTTCAATAACGAAAACGGGCTTCGCGCTCATTTAAAATACATGAATGCCAAGCAAATCAAAGCCCAGCCACATGCGTCGATCCAAAACTTTCTTAGCTTTGGAACAGACGATCCTTCGGAACTCTTTTTTAGCTCAATCAATATTTCAACTCGCGCCTTCTCTAAAGGCTTTGGAACTGAAGAGGGAGATGCCCTTCGTGATCCTGATGGAAACATCTTGGTTGAAAACTTTCTCATCCAATTTGAATCAAACCTAAAGCTTACCAATGCCCAGGACTCATCCAAATATCAGTTTGCCCTTCTTGCAGACGACGGAGCAAAGCTATCCATTAAAAACGGCACCCAATGGGAAACTCTAATCGATGATGATGGTAATCACCCCACAAAGATGGCTTGCATGAATAGACTCACAACTCTCTCGCGGGATCACGGTGTCCCAATCAAAATCGATTATTATCAAGGCCCCCGCTACCACATCGCCCTCATCTTATTATGGAGAGAAGCCAGTGACGACGCAGTCCTCATTGACCCTCTGTGTGGACAATCTGGAAATGACTTCTTTTTTGATTCTACGACGACGCCCTCTCTTCAAACAGAGAATTACGACAACCTCCTAGGTAGAGGCTGGAGCCCCGTGCCTGCGGAGAATTTTTTCCTACACGAGACTGAAGGTGAAACCGAAAACCTTAATCCTTGCGTTCCTTAAAAACTTCCACTTTGATCATTTTGCTTGAAGGGCGCTTTCATTGCCATTTAAATTATAGGCTCTTCGGATTCTTGAGTGGGTACTTTCCTCACAGCTTTCCCCAAAGCTAGTTGAAATTCGCAGCTGAGTGGCGACGATTTATTCGCTTGATTGTACCTTCCTTGTCAACTTTTTCTTTTTTTCCATTTTGTCATTGTTGAAGTGCCGTTTTTCTCTCTCACTAGAAAAACGGCTTCCTAGGATGCCCTACAAGGCACGAGCCGTAGAGTCTTGGGGGTAGAGATATCCCAGAAAACCGTGTTTTCATCGTACTACATGACGTTTTTTGATGAGCGATGAGCTTCGCTTAGGCAGTTGCTTCGACGAAGCCTAACGGTTCTGCAGCGGTCTCTGCACGCTCTTCGCGGTTACAGAGCTGCTGCAGGCGCACCCAGAGAGCTGGGAGCCCTGAGTGACCTTTCACTCGATGCATCCTTTTTTCGTTTCTTAGGCACGCAGTAGCAAGCCATCGCTGAAACTGATCTGAGTTGTGCCATCGCTTCACCCGTCGCAGATCCTCTTCTAGAAGTGAGTTCAAACTCTCGATGGGGTTGGTCGTTGAAAAGAGCTTCCTGAGGTGAGAGCTGACGCCCAGACGGTGGAGCGTAAGGAGGTCATCCTTGGCCTCTTGATAGCTCGCTAATGCGGATTTATTGTGCTTGGACAGGCACGTCTCCAGAGCGTCAGAGCACGCCTTTGCATCGACCATGTCTTTGGCCGCGGGAATGGCCCAGTACAACGGCATCACCTCTTTTGCGACATTTTCATCGAGGACGTCCTCAATGTTTTTTGACTTATGAAAAAAGCATCTCAGGCGAACAGCACGGCGCTTTTCAGGGTCGTTCACTTCGTATTTCACTTCCAGCGCCTTGTTGAGTCCGCTTCCGCCATCCACGATGAAGAGCAGATCTCGCTCTGGGAGGCCTCGACGCTCCAACTCCTCCAGAAGCGCAATGCACGCGCTCGAGTTCTCAGTACTGGATTGATAAATCCCGAGCACATGCTTTTTGCCATCCTTGCCGACGCCCAACGCGATCACTGCGCCGAGGTGGGCAAATCGTTTCCCGTCAATGAACACCGCAATAATTCCCAGCTGACCAAGCTCCCGGGTCAAAAGCTTCTCTACCTCTTTTTTGGTACTCTTGATCCAGCGGCGAGAGACCGAGCTTTTCTTAACCCCGAAACTAGCCGCAATCTGCTGAACTCCGGCCTCGTAATCCCTCTGGCTAACGTGGCGGATACCATCCTGGAAGACCGACTGATCAAACATAGCGGGGTTCTGAAACCGTTTGTAGGTCTCCAGGGGGATCTCTTGGCCCGTGGTCGTATCGCGGACACGGCCGTGCTTCAATGCGACTTTTTGGTTAGCCAGCATGATCGAGCCCGCCTGGGGTGTCCAGCGTGTGGCTGTGTGTTCTGTGTGCTTGTAGCGGTCCCCGCAGAGCGCTGTAATCTCGCTCTCGAGGTCCTCGAAGAATGCCTTTACCGCTGTCGGAAGCATCATCGAGATCAATGTGTGCTGCGAATCAATGAGAGTTCCATCCTGACCCTCGATGACCGCCTTCCTAATCTGTTCATGGGTAATCGGCTTCAATACCTTCCGCTTGCCCTTCTGCTTGACGATGTGTAGTTGAGACATGAGTGGTTCCTTTCCTTGCCGGGTTTCCGGCGGGTTAGTTCTCTTTGGCTG
>JBBCAV010000381.1:0-9368 GCA_051382305.1 Bdellovibrionota bacterium FG-2 | reverse complement strand
CCTCTCTTTATCGTGACAACTGAAGTTTCCCCAGGGTATGCTTGGCGCTGAGATGCGTGAACAGACCTGGAACCTCCGCCAAGCCACAACTCATCATTTTCTGAGTTTTCAGAACCTGCTGGATTTCCATGATCTCACTTCAGCTTGGCTCAAAGAACTTAATATCGAGCGCGCCCCTCACTTGCTTTCGCGTGGGATCAGTCACCATTATCCTGAAAGTGTCGCCATGCTTGAGCTTCTGGCATCTCGAAACCTTAATGCGCTTTTGGATGACACGGCGCCCGAAGATGTCTTAGGGAGACTCGAAAACATCGTCTGGATTGTACAAGCCTGGACGCTCAAAAGCATCGTCGAACGCTCTGGGGTAACCCCCACACTAGAAAGTGTACTCGAACAAACCTCCTGGAAAGAAGGCCGCCGAATCGGAGAGCAGCGCTGGGCAAACCGCGCTCACCGGGGGGAGGCCGACCTCCGCCAACTACGCCTGGCGCTCGCCGACAGTCCGTTTCGAGGAAACACTTTTAACCGCCCCGTAGATGACCTGTTTATCATCAAAAGAGCCCTTCGTCACGAACTCAGCCTCGAACTCTGCGTTTGTCCTCATCGCATCACCGTTCCCGAAGTTCAATCCGTTGAGGATCTCTTGTGTCGCCTCCACGGACAATGGATGCGAGGTTTTCTCTACGCGCTGGACAATCGAATCCTGGTTAAAACAGAATTTGCTCAACCTCGATGCACCCAAACGTGGACCCTCCAACCTGACGCGGGATTTCAGGTGAGTTCATGAACCCGCCTCCTTTTCCGAAATTACCAAAGAACCGAGGAGCGAGTCTCCGACATCGGATTTTATTTTTTGTAGGGGCCCTAATCCTGATCTCGCTTTGCGGTTCCACGCTCAGTCTGTTTCGCATCACGGAAGTCAGCCGAATGCTCGATCAAGTCAATCACACCTCTGTTCCCATCGGGCGGCTGCTTTCTCAGGTTCAAACGGACGTCGAGGTGTTTCGAAGCGAAATCGATCGAAGCTTAGGCCAAAGTCACTGGAAAGACCCCCACTGGAAGCCGCACGCGGTTCCGCGCTGGATTCAAGATGTTTTGCAAGACGAAGTTCAGCGAATTCAGGCCACGTTTTCAAACTCCAAACCTCAGTGGCAAAATTTTGCGCAGAACGTTTCTGAAAGCTGGAAAGAACTGCAAAAAAACAGTGTGAGTCTCGCCGAAGAGTTGGAGCAAAAGGACGATAAAAATGCGTTGGAGCTTTACGCGGCCCTTCTCACGAAAACTGAGGATTGGAAACGGCAACTGGCTTGGGGCGCTGCGGAGTTTGACCGCGGTTTGCGCCAGGATTTTAATCTTGCTGAAACCCGGGTATCGCAGCTTAGAACCGGTCTAGAGATCGTGCTCGCCGTCGTCGTCATGCTCTCCCTTCTCCTACTTTGGCTTGGAGAGAGCGCCTTAAGACCTCTGGCAGATCTCACGCGATTTGCACGCGAAATCACCCGCAGGGGGCTGCGCAAGGAAGACAAATCCATACTCCCCGAGATTCCACTTTCGCGCTCCGACGAAGTCAGTCAACTCTCTCGCGAGTTTCGCCGGATGGCGACGGCGTTGCTTGAGCGGGAAAAAACAGTCGAACATCAAAAAGTTCGACTGCAGGATCAAAACCGACTCCTGCGCGATATCGGGGCGTTGAACGAAAACATTCTCCACAGCATTGAGTCGGTCTTAATCGTCATGGATCTCGATGCTCGTATTACCCAATGCAACCCTACCGCGTCTTTGTGGCTTCAAACGACCCCTGAAAAACTCATTGGCTCTCATTTCTCGGATTGGCCGCGGCTCTCTCCCGTGCTCGGCACCTTACCGGGGGGATTGAGCTGGATTCCTCGCATGAAAGAAAATCCGGAGGGGTGGAAAATCAGCCGCTGCGCCATTGAAGGCCGCATCTTTGGCGGCCAGCTTCTCCCCCTGCGCTCCGAAAAAAATCACGCAACCGGAGCCCTGTTAATCTTCGCCGACATCACAGAAGAGATCGGACTCGGCGAGCGCTTAAGACGCGCAGAAGATCTTGCAGCGATCGGGCGCCTCTCCGCGCAAGTCGCCCACGAAGTACGAAACCCCCTCCACTCCATCGGGTTGGAAGCCGAACTTGCCTCAGAACAGGCGGCGTCTTTTGGAGCCCTCGCACTGAAACAATCCTTGGACTCCATTCTCACGAGTGTCGATCGGCTTCAGAAAATTACCGAAAACTACTTGAAGCTCTCCCGTCTTTCCACGGGCAACAAAACGAACTGCGATCTCCGTTTTATCTTGAACTCCGTTTTGGCGACCTATGGCCCGGTCTGCGAAGCCCAATCGGTGCGAATCGAGACGCACCCGAGTGTCGTCTCTACAGGAACGGTCCCGATTGAAGTTTTTGGCGATCGAGATCTTTTAGAGCAGGTCTTTGGGAACCTTCTGCGAAACGCGCTTCAAGCAATTGAGTCGCAAACATTGAACACCCCCCGCGTGATCCGATGGGAAATAGGTATTGCCGAATCAGGAAGAGTTTGGGTGCGAATCTCAGACTCTGGTCCTGGCGTATCCGATGAGGTAAAGGGGCGTTTGTTTGTGCCTTTTGTGACGACCCGAGCCCAAGGCACAGGTCTTGGACTTTCCTTCATCAAAAAAGTGATCGAGGACCACGGCGGAACGATTAGCTACGTTGACGGAGCGCCGTCTTTGGGAGCACCAAACTCACAAGGAGCTTGTTTCGAAATTCTCCTGCCGAGCCTATCGGCGCACCTCGCGCGTACCCAACCTTTTCTAAACGGAGGCGAGGACCAACCATGTCTGTAAAACACTCCATTCTCGTCGTCGATGACGATCTTCAAGGGCTCGAGTCCACGCGAAAAATTTTGGAGATAGCAGGCTATGATGTTTCCACCGCTTCAGACGGTCAGAATGCTTTAGATCTGCTTCGTCCAAATGTGGCGAGCGCGAACCCCCAAGTTCAAAAATTTTCTCTCATCCTCACGGATGTCCGCATGCCCAGACTCACGGGATTTGAGTTTCTTCGCGCGCTTTCACTTTGCGGTGACGCGACTCCCGTGGTTCTCATGACGGCCTTTGGTCGCGTCGAGGACGCCGTTTGGGCCATGAAATTTGGAGCCGTGGATTTCCTGACGAAACCCTTCAAGCGGCAAACGCTCCTCGCATCAATTGAAGCAGCCCTCAAACGCGCAAAGCCTTCTACGCCCCCTGACGCCCCACAAGCAGCAAAGAAACACCCACCTACCGTTCTCCCCCTCATCGGAACTTCTCCCTGTATCGAATCTCTCAGGACCCTCATGAAACAGGTCGCCCCCACTTCTGCTTCTGTTTTACTCACTGGCGAAAGTGGGACTGGAAAAGAGCTCGTAGCGCGAAGCATTCATGCCCAAAGCCCTCGCGCCAGCCGAGCATTTGTCGCGATCAACTGCGCCGCGGTCCCTGAGAACCTCATTGAAGCGGAGCTCTTTGGTTATGAAAAGGGGGCCTTCACGGGAGCCACCCACTCTAAAGAAGGCCTTTTTGAAACGGCCCATGGCGGAACGCTGCTCCTAGATGAAATCGGCGACATGCCTCTTGCACTTCAACCCAAGCTTCTGCGCGCCCTACAAGAAGGCGAAATTCGCCGCGTCGGCGCCAACCATTCCCGCAAGGTCAATGTCAGGGTGATTGCAGCCACAAATTGCAACCTCAAAGAAGCGATCCAAGCGGGGAGATTCCGGGAAGATTTGATGTATCGCCTTGAGGTCATCACTCTTCAGATTCCCCCGCTTCGGGAACGCCGCGAAGACATCCCACGACTCGCAAATTTTTTTCTTGAGCAGGCAACGGAAAAACACTCTAAAAAAGTTACCTCGATCTCAACGGATGCCCTAGCGGCACTCCAATCTCATCCTTGGCCGGGAAATGTGCGTGAACTCTCAAACGTCATCGAGCGCGCTGTTGTGTTTGCCCAAAGTACAGAAATTCAAACTTCCGAGCTGCCTGCTCATCTTTTGGCCCATCTTTTGACCGATCTTGCGACCCCACCGCCTTCCCGCTTCGAAGTTGCCCTGGGCACCCCGCTTCGAGAGATTGAAGATCTCGTAATTCGCAAAACGCTTGAAGCCACAGAGGGAGACAAAAACCTCACGGCCAAGATTTTAGGAATAAACTCCAGAACGATTTATCGTTGGTTAGAGCGCGACCCGCAGCGGGAAGAATCTACTGATCACCCTACTAATCATCCTACTAATCATCCTACTAATCTGTCCGAACCGGATCAGCAAGCGCCTTAAGCGTGATCACATATTCAGGTTGATGCGCTTCATTCGTTAGTATTCGTCCCTCAGCCTCAACAGAAACTTTCACCCGCATCTTCTGAAATTTGCGCCAAAAAGTCAGCGATCCTTCTAACGGATATCCCGGATCATTGCGACGTTTAGCATTCGCCAGCCAAACATGCGCAGAGAGATCGACTTCAAAGTATGCCCGCTCTACCAAAGCGTTTCCACTGCCGGTCACATCATAGGTGGAGCGAATGACCACCTGGCCCACAAGAAGATAATGCTCCTGATCCGCCAACTCCACTCGATCATTAGAACTCAGTGGTGTGGGAATCTCTTCACCCCCGCCGCCTCCGCCCTGAATACACGCCCGAGCTTCGTGCCTCTCCCTTGCGTAACAACTTTTAGCTTCGGCCCAAGGGGAATTTCCTAAAAACCCCACAGCCCCTATTCCGACGAAAACCACCAGAACAAAAGTTTTCACCTTACTCATTGCACTTCCCCCTCTAATTCTCCCATGACCCCACTGCGTACGCTTCCCAAGAATTCAACCCGCAACCCCGGCGCCAGGCGATATCCTTCTTTCCAGCTCACAAGATACCGCGGCTGCTTTTGATCAGGCTCGATGAGTTTCCTTAACCGATTAATGTTGTAATAAAGTTTATTGTCGTGCGCTTCGGGTCGATAAGACTCATTCCAAACTTGCTCGATGATCTCAGCTTTTGACAACCCCCGCTCGTCGTCATTGCCCTCACGGGAGTGGGCCGACCAAAGGGCTTCCAAGATGTTGAGCAGCACCCATTGTTTTCCAAGTGGAATCTGTGAGCTTTCCCGGGTGCGCACCAGACCGCGCCGGCTATCAATGAGAAGATCCACCGCGTCCTGCTCCAAAAGGCTTCGTTCGCGCTCCACGCCTCTGAGGATCAAACCAAAACCGTTTCCTTGGCAGGCGCGTTTCACCAGATCTAGATACCAATAGGCTTGGACATAATTTTTCTGCAGCCGACTCACGCGAGCGTAAGCAGCAAGAACGTGCAGATGATAATACCAATGATGTTCGGAGAGAAAACTTGCATGAGCTTTTTGATAGTAGCTCAAAGCCTCCTCGAGGTTCCTCTCCTGTTCCGCCAGGCGTCCCATGAGCAAGTAGAGCGTCCCATTAATTCCTCGATAATTTTTATCTCCAAATTGCGATAAAACCCGCAGCCCAAGCCACTTGGCTCTCTTGAAATCATCTTTTTGAAATTGCACGACCGTTAGCATCGCCCAACCTTTGGCTTGAATGCTCTCGTCTTTTAATGTCTTCCCCGCTCGCAAGTAGCGATGAAAATACCGCTGTGCTTTTCTCAACGGCAGTTCTTGTCTCGCCAGCGCGCCTTTGCAGTACCAAACCATGGGGGGAATCTGTTTTGGAAATTTCGCGATACACGCATCCAGGATCTTTTCACAATCCGCGATATTTTCGCAGTCCGCCGAAAGCGCCGCCAACTGAACGAGCCCCGCAGCCGACTCCATCATGCCTTGTACGTCCGAAAGTAAACAGGCTTTGTGATAGGCGTTTTCGTAAGTTTGTTGGCTTTCGGCAAAATCACATTTTTCAAACGACAACTGCGCAATCCGCAGCTGTTCTTGAACCTCAGGCACAGGACAACCCAGCCCACTCGAAGTGGCTTTGGGAGGCTTGAGGGATTTTTTGGAATTCTTAATGCGCATGTTCTCCACCGAAGGGCCGTATGCTAGTCAAGTAGAGGTAGGAGTCAACATGGAACTTGCTTGGAAACGATGGAATTCGCACATTCTCACGGTAGCACATCGCGTCACCCTCCTTCACGGACTAGGCGGTACGGGTGCGATCTGGAGGCCTATCGCCGCAAATCTTGAAAATGATTTTGATGTCCTAGCTTTAGATCAAAGGGGGCATGGAAAGAGTCGAACCATCCCTGCCTCGGAGCCTAGATTTACCCCCGAAGATTTTGGACGCGACATTCATCAGACCCTGACGGGTCTACAGTTTTATCCTACTTGGCTCATCGGCCACTCTATGGGGGTCCGAAGCGCCTGCGCGGCGGCAAGACTAAATCCCACAGGGGTGCAGGGACTCATCCTTGTGGACTTGGGCCTCTCCCGGGATACGGGGAGATTGATTTCGGAGAATCTTTTGGAATTTATTAGCGGGCTCCCCGAGCAATTTGCGACTCGCAAAGAGGCGCGGGCTTTTCTTTCAGCAAAGTGTAGAGATCCCTCCATCGCCCAATATCTGATGGCCGTATCGGAACAAGATCCATCAAGCGGCACCGTGAGTTTCCCCTTTGATCGCCAAGCGCTGCTCAAGACGATTGAGCAAGCCCGGGATTTTTCAACCTTCGATGCCGTTTGGGACCTGGGCGCCTCGGGAATGCCCATTCTTCTTTTGCGAGGTTCCCAAAGTCTCGTCTGGGAGCAAGCGGAATACGCTCGTGAAAAAGTACAGTTTTCAGCGTCCCCCGAGCATCAAACGGTCGCGTTTGATGAGATCGAAGGCGCCGGCCATGGTCTGCCGTTTGAGAAGAGACGCGAGTTTGTGGAGCAGGTGAAAAGGTTTATTTTCAAAGCCGCACGCCCATAAACGCAACTTTTTAACGCACGCTCTCGTACCCCTCTATAAAAGCAAATCAAATAGGGGGATTTTAATGAAAGCGATTACCAAAAGTCTTTTGTCATTTACAGTCAGTGCAGCTTTGGCGGCTGCAGCCGGATGCAACGGTTCCGCAGGTTCCGGCAGTTCCGCGGGCACGCCAGGAGAAGTTGGCGACCAACGACAGGGCGCCGAGCCCTCAGTGCGAGCAGAGACCTCCACAACTGAGGCTCAAACCACTCCACCCCCCACCACGTCCGCTCCGATTCCCACTGTACCGGTGGAGCCAACCCCGGCTCCGATTCCCGCGCCCACTGAAACGCCCACTCCGGTGGCAAGCGAAACACCAGTGCCAACTCCAAGCCCAACTCCGACGGCCTCCCCAAGCCCTTCTCTGGGGCAAAGCTGCGTTTCGAGCGACCCAAACCATCAATGCATTGGTTTGAAGATCGTCTCTTACAAAGATTCGGCAGGTGCGATCGTGCTGCCGCTCGATAAAGCCAAAACCCTCATTGAAGAGATAAACGCTCTTTGGCAGGTCTGCGACATTGCATTCCAAATCGAAGAATATACAAGCGCTGACCCCACTCAATACGGACTGCAATACGGAGCGGGCTCGGCCACCGAGACCACAAGCATTCGCCAGGCGTTTTCAAATAACACGACCTTTCTTTATGCCGCCACGGGCCCCTGGAATACGAGCACCATTGCCTGGACACAAATGCCTGGCGGGGCACCCTACGGAGTAGTCGTGGATGCCGACTTCTCAGATCAACCCGTGACCGTGGGCCATGAGTTAGGTCATTATATGGGCCTTGATCACGATAGCGCAATGGGCAACATCATGTACTACATCGTGTACGCAACGGACACCACGATTACGACAAGCCAGTGTTCCATCGCACGATCCACGAATCTCAACTACTGGCAGGCCATGATGAGAAAATAAAAGGAACAACGATCGGGGATGGGGCGTGATCCTTAGCCTCATCCCGGCGGGAGTGAGTGTGTAACTTTGAGCATGATCGAAGAGGGTTTCTCTGCACTCTCCAGGTTTTGCTCAACTGTTGCGGTCCTTCCTGGCAAAATAATAACCGAAGGCGATGATCGAATGAGTTCAGATGAACCTGTATTGATAATCAGGAATTCGATATGTAAGGCTTTTTTCCCCTCTGGAGAAACGCGAGGAGAATATCGAGCCAGGACATGATCATCGCCGTGGCAAGGACTCGTAGGCAAATTGCCTTCACTAACCTTCGTTGTCACTCCTGAGCGTTTGCTGCTTATCGATGTCCACCGACCTGCTTCAAGCGATAATCGGGTCTTTGTTTCCTTAACAGATTTCCCGTCCGAGAATTTGAGATCTACTTCAAACGTTTCGGGCTTTTCAGTGGCCCCAATGGCGAGAGTTCCATAAACCAGAGCCGCTAAGAGAACCGTTAAGACTCGCATAATAGGCTTCATACGAGGACTTAAACGCAAAGTCTTGGAGCAATCAAGCGACTTTTTTGCGCAGGCGGAGCGCCCGAGCTCTGGCCACAATGTACCACGCGTTTTCGACTCCCGCCACGAACAAGTCATTACCTCCCCATTACCGATTAGGCGCCCAAAGGCAAAAAGGCTTTTGTGGTGTGTGTGTGTGTGTGTGTGTGTGCTGTGCGCACGGGAATCTACTCTATAGGATCGAAATACCATAGCCCAGAGATAGTTGTGCCATCTACGATCATTTTTAACTTGCCCACCCCTCTTGCTCGAGCTAAGCTCGGGCCCTATGAAACAGCTTTCTTTTCTCCCAAAACTTCGCATCGATCACGGCGGAGAAATTCGCAAGGGCCAGCGGAAAGAGGCGCGCCCCTTCTCCCATAAAAATGCGATACATGTCGTTCTGAGGTCGTCGCATGCCAAAGGCGCTTGGTCTTTTCTCACAGCTAGAAACCAAGCACGGGTGAAGCGGATCCTTGAAAACTGTGCAAAAACCCATCACATTAAAGTCTACCGCCAAATCAACGTTGGCAATCACCTGCATCTGCTTGTGAAAACCGAAACCAAACAATACACGGTTGCCAAGCAGGAGTTTCACGCGTTTCTCAGGCGCTTTGCCGGTGAGATTGCGTTTCAGATAACCGGCGCAAAAAAGGGTGAGGCTTTTCGTGATCCGAAAACGGGCCAAGGGTTTTGGGATAAGCTCCTCTACTCGCGGCTGGTGACGTGGGGTCGGGAGTTTCGGGCGCTCGCGAATTATTTCACCAAGAATTTATTGGAGACTTTTGGAGTCGCACGCGGAATCGATGCCGCAATTCTGGGCAAAGTCTTAAGTTCGCTCAGAGCCGCAGGATTTGCGCCGCCTTAGGAACTGTAACAAAATAACTGAGTGATTTCACAGTAAACATAGTGTACCGTTTTTTCTGTGAACATCAGTGGTCTTCGTCAGAAGTACCGGGCTATCGCGCCTGCGTTGA
>JBBCAV010000380.1:0-1672 GCA_051382305.1 Bdellovibrionota bacterium FG-2 | reverse complement strand
CTCTGGGCCATTAAACAGGTTCTTAAAAAGGGGCAAAGCTTGAAACTCTGGATGAAGTTTCAAAAGCAGTGAGGCCGTCTTGCGAGCGTCGTCATCTCGCTTGAGCAGGCGAAACGCCCGGATTTCATAAAACCACGGAGCAGTGAGCGTGGGGTTTGTCTCGCGAGCTTTTTTGAAACTCTCAACTGCGGCTTCAAATTTTTTGTCTTTAAGAAACTTCTCCCCTTCCGCCAGGTATTCCTCCGCGCTCTTTCCTTCGGAGTCGGCGGCATCCACCTGCTCGCGATTTTCGTTTTGAATAGCGGCCAGAAACTGATCTTTGATCTCGGCTCGCTCCTGCACTTTAGTTTTGGGCGCCGGGGACACTTTGAGGGCTAAAGGGGACCCTTCGGATTTTTTCGATTCTTTCGGCGGCAACGCAAAATAGGCTCGCCAGAGATTCAAAACATACTGCTCTCCCTCTTTGGCGCTCACCGTAGGTTTCCGTTTCAAGATCAAGTTTCGCTCAGGAAGTACGCGATAGGGAGGCTTAAGGGAATTCCACTTTGCGATTTGGGGCCAAAGCCGATGAGTCCCGTAAAGGCGAATGGAAATTTCACTCAGTGTTTCATGGGGGTGGGTCCTGTAGGTCCAGGTGCTTTTTCCCACCTCCGCAGCCTTTCCCTTGGCCCAGGCGGATCCGTAGAAACAAGGGAACAAAAAGAACAGACCAAAAATGATACGGCGGGGGTTTCGATATTCAGACATCACGTGTCTTAAATGTTAGTCGATTTTCGCGAGAGTGTTAAGGATCTATTCGGAGAAAGCGTGATCGTCAAATTTTTGACCCTGCCAAGGCGCGCACATTTTAGAACGACTCGGGGTTGGAGAAAGTTTGTACAAAATCAAACATTCTCTGGAGAAAGCGTGTGTAATGTGATACTTTCTCTGTAGCATGCACGCTACCGAACGCCACATCACACGGGAATTGGCCTCGATCATTTTAGATAAGCTAAAATCCAAGGGCGACTCAGGGGTCATTCTCTCTGGTGTCGTGGGTTGCGGCAAAACGACACTCATCAAAGAACAGGTGATTCCGCACCTGCCTCGCGATTACGAGATCTTTCAATTTACGGGAGACGATTTACATTTTAGGTCGAAAGTGCAGGCAGATACAAAATATATTTTTGAAACGGTTTCCTCAAAAACCACCCGCCGAGCCTTTGTCTTTGTGGATGAGGTTCAAAAATGTGAAGAGGTTTTCGATGCACTAAAATTTGCCTTCGATCACCTCAAGCTTTCTTATATTGTTTCAGGATCAAATCCTGAATATCTCAATACTGTCGCTAAGAAGCGCCTCCAAAGAAGAGCAGAATTTTTGGTACTCTCCCCATTTTCACTGCCGGAGATTTTATCCCATGAGGGCCTGCTGCACCTGGACGAGAGCCAACGATTTTTCGATTTGGTGAATTCAGGGACTCTGCCAGATTTTTCAACGATCAATCTGACGCTCACAAAAAGGATCGAACGCACGATCAGCAAGTATCTACGTATCGGAGGATTGCCTTTAGAGTCCCCCCTCCGGGATCTGAAAACCCCTCGCCTTTAGGCGACCGGTGCCTCATGTTGGGGGAATGCAGGACTACAAAAAAGGAAGTCATACGACCTGGGATTGTAAATACCATCTGGTGTG
>JBBCAV010000379.1:0-5585 GCA_051382305.1 Bdellovibrionota bacterium FG-2 | reverse complement strand
CAAATAGGTACACACCGACCCTGCGCCAATTGCGCCGCCGCCTGCTCAACCCTACTTGGAAAAGGGTACCAAAAACCGGGAATCCAAAGCGCACCACGGCGGGCTGAATTTCTACGCCCTAGGGTTTGCGTGATGGCGCGTGGGAGCGAATGACCTGGAAAATTCTCTGGGACGTTGACAATTTGGCCGCGTCCTTTGGTCTTTTGAATCTTACTCGCGGCCGCGAAAACGGTCCGCAGATTCTTCAGGTGGCGATCGAGTTTCTGCAGGCCAAAATTCAGATCGCCCAAAGTCGATCGCAAGAGGTTCCGCAAACCGCGCATAACAACTTAGAGAAGCTTCGCGCTATTCAGAGTGGGGCAAGACCCTAGTGTCGCTCTAGTACTGCATCGGATCAGGGAACTGCAGGTCAATCATGATCGCGCGAGCATCTTTGGCGCGAAATTTTGTTCGTGCGCCCTTCTTAAGGGCGGCTCTCAGTCGCGGTTCTTTTACGTCCGCATGATCCCGATAAATTGAAACCGCTCTTTTCCGATCGCCCAAAATATCGCAGCATCGCGCCAGGAAAAGTTTGCGTACATGACGGGTATGCTCCGAGAGAGAGTGTTTTCCCGCTTCTTCAAACAGGCCGCGGGCTTCGTCAAACTTCGTTAACTGAAAAGCCAAAATTGCGGCTTGCATCCAAAGGTGGCCGTCGGCAGGAAACGCGTGAATCGCTTTGTGCATGGATCTTAAGGCTCGCTCCGCATAGTCCTCGCGCTCAGGAAACATGTGAAAGTGCTGATAGGCTTCACGAAAAAAGCGAATGCCTTCCAAAAGTTTTGGGCTTTGAGGCAGGTAACCATGAAGCGCGGGGGGAGGGTTTGATGAACTAAAATCCTGATCCCAAAACTTGTTGATGTCCACTTCGAGAAAATCACCAAGGCCTGTCGGAGATTCGCCGCGGCAAGAAACCCAGAGTTTTTGTGATGCGGGTTCCATTACGACCGACTTTACCGTTGTTACGACTCCGACCGTCCCACCGACTACGCGCTCTTCGCCTGTCACGCAATCGCGTTGATCTCCCAGGGCGGAGCAGAAGTCCTGCGGTTCGAGTACGCCTCTTTTTTTGCCCAAAATGGATTGAATTCTTGAAACCCGTCCGTGGAAATCCTCAAATGCGCCGCCACTTAAAAGAGCTTCGGTAGCTTGCAGTTCTGGCGTGTGAAAATAGTTAGAGTGCGCGATTGCGCCGTCATCCGGACTCCAGACATGGGTTTTGTGGGCGGACATTTCAATCACTGCCGCCGCCTGATCTCGAGCGCTACTCACGACGAGTGACCAGTTTCCAATTCGTCGTGTTTTCCGACAAAGGTCGATGACTTGATTCAAGTTTTTTGCCTTGCCGATAATCTCAGTGCCTATCGAAAGAATCGTTCGTCCCCTTAGCGAAACATCTTTTCCAAAATGAGCGTGAGCAGACAGCGTAATTCCTTCTCGATTTATCGAGGTGAGTCCCGAGGTCATAACTCCGGCCGAGGAAACTGAAACATGCGGAATCTCTTTACCCCCCTCCGGCTCGTGAAACGTCACGAGGGTCTGGGATTCCCAGGGGCCAACAACAGGGTAATCCATGTTTCTCCCAATGAGCATTCGGCCTGAGCGAGTCCAAGAGGCTGGTGCGATAGCGCTCGTGCAGCCTGGAATGCCGCCCGTCGGCCACTCGGGAATCAAGTGTCTAACAAGTGATGTTCGACATAGGAGCATGAGAACATCGGGCTGAAGTATACTTTCCCTGCATACCGCCTCCGAAATGCCCGCGCTCTCAGCAAAGCCCTTCAGTACGTTCTTTTCTTCCAACGTGAATTGCCTTGAAAGAATGGGCAGAAAGACGCGCTTATAGAGTTTAACCACCGCGTTTTGAAGGGGTTTGAATTGAGTGGGGCCGGTGGCGTGGCGAATAATTGACTCATTCTTGCAGCCTAAAAAGGCCAGAGGGCCCTGCGAAATCTCTTCTTGCAGAAGCCGGCCATGAGCGCGCGCGCGTGTCACCTGATCGCCCTTCAATCTAATAAAATGAACACTACGAAGAGTTGTCCGGTTCATTCAATCCTCGGTTTTCCGGCACTAAGATAACGCCCTTTCATGAATTAGCATGGAACCTCGCTTCCGGGGTTCAAAAAACGCCCGAAAGAATCGAAATAAGTCGAGTAGTCGGTGCGTCACTTCTTTTAGAGGGCTTGATTCCTTATTTACCCTGTGTCAGCATTTAGTAAAATATTTGGGAAAAAGGAGAAACTCATGAACTCAACGAACCTGGTTTGTTGTTTTGACTGTTGTTTTGGGGTTGGTCTTTTCGGCGGGGTGTGCAAAAAAGACGACCGCGACAGGAAAGCTTCGAATGAATTTCACGGCCGCCTCCGCCGGGACGGGCGCTTCACTAAATAGTGCGGCTCTCATGCTGAGAGATCGAGCAGCTGATGAGGTTCTCAATGCTACTGTGAGTTCAGTTCCAACCTATACGAGTGCGGATTTTGTCGTCCAGTCGATCGCGGCCGGCTCACCTGGCACTTTGAAATTGACGATCAAGAAAATCGCGTTGGGCAATGACACAGGCGAGGTCACGATTTTCGAGGACGCTGTGGGCAAGACTTTGGATATCATTGGAAGTCGGATGGACATCAGCGAAATGTTCACGACGGCGGATTGTCTGGATAATGCTGGCGCGCCCTACGCCCTAAAGACCGGCGAATCTTGCGATTGCGGATTTGATAGTCACAATAACCCAATTTCGAAACAGAGCTGGACCCGTTCAAACAAGGACGGCACGACAACTACAGTTGAAGGGTGTCCTTGTGAGAATCCAAACCCTGATAATGCCGACCGAACACGTGGCCCTGGCGGTAAGTTTGCGACGGTCGTGGCCCAGGTGGGCGCGTTTACCCAGATGACTGTGACCTTCGGGCGAAAGGCTAAGATCAAAGGATGTGTCACGGGGAATTTCGCCGGGACGGTAAACGGCAGTCATACCTATTGCACTCAGACGGCAAAATCGATGTATCAGAGTTCCGGCGGCGGTGCCGTTGCTGACTTTGAGGACAAGACTGCTGAGGAGATGGATTTTGATCTCTTGCAAATAGGGAGTTCTGCTTCGGGTGACGATCTCGCTGTCATGTTCCCGATCAAAGGAGGCACGACGATCACGGAGGGTCAAGAAACTCCACTGACTTTAGTGATTGATACGAATCGACTTCTTCGGTTCTACAACCTGGGCCGTACCGATCAGGGACCAAATCCGGGTGCGCCCACAAACAAAGCTTACTTCTTTTCGTCGGTATTTGAGAATTCCGTTTTTGCTTTCGCGGGTCAAGCAGGGGGCATTCAAGGGTATCAATGGATTGTCCACGCTTGTCTCAATACGGCTACGGCAAATATCCCTGCTGATTATTTGTGTACCTCTACATCAGGAGAAAACTCGGGAACCGTGGGGGGGTGGTTAACAATTATCACCGATGCTGCGGGTACCCCGATGGGCACTAACTTCATGCCGGATGATGACAACGCACTTGTGCTTCTAAAAGGCGGAAATCGAGGCGTAGACTCACAAGGGCATACGGTGTTCTTGGATGGGTCCATCACAAAAATGTCGACAGGGGTTTATGATCTGACCATCGGCTTGGGAACGAGTTCGGGCACCTTGAAGGCTTTGAATACGACGATGGCCGTCGGAACGAGCGTGGATGGAGTAAATGTTCGCGGCCTTCAAGACTCTTACGGGTTGGTGACAATGACTCGAAAACTGTAAGGAAGGCCGGCTGCGTAATCGCGGTTGCCCTTCAAGCGTGGCAAGATTAGACTATGCCCATGGCAGTTGAACTAACTGGAGAAATTAGATACATCGGTGACCTCGTCTCTCGCATTGTAAAGGAGTGCCCGCGACGTCAGGCCACGAGCGATGATGAGCGAAAATCTCACGAGATCATTCGCATTGAGATGCAAAATGCCGGTCTCGAACTTAGTCGGCACGATTTTCGATTCAGCGATAATCTCTATGCCAATTTCGCCCTGCATTTTTCGCTGGGAGTAGTGGGCACCCTGCTGTTTCCTTTCGTTCCCCTCTTGTCAGTAGTTCTTCACTTAGTGCCCGCAGTTTCCTACTGGGCAGAGTCCACTCGTCGCGGGTATTTTTTGCGACGTCTTTTTCCATTTAAGCCTTCACAAAATGTTATTGGCAAGTTAGCAGCCCAAGGAGTGCCGAAACTTCGTGTCGTGTTTCTCTCGCATGTTGATGCGGCATTTACTGGCGTGGCTTTTCACCCTTGGATTTTGGAGCGTCTCGCACGGCTTGAGGAGAGTGGAAAAGGTCGATTCAAGACGCGTCCTGCAGAACTTGCTGTTAACTGCTTAGTTGCTCTGGCCTGTATTGATTTCTTGTGGTTTTGCATCGGACCCTGGTCCCCTCTGTGGTCCTGGGTTCTGGGGATAGAAGTATTGTTAACTTTGCCCGCGGTGATCATCACGTTCGTAAATCTTGAAGCGGTGATCCGAAATGAAATCGTCCCAGGCGCAAACGATAATCTTTCAGCCGTTGCTGCTTTGCCGGTTCTCGCTAAGCGCTTGATGCTCGATAAGCACCCCGATGTTGAGTATCTGTTCATCGCGACGGGCTGTGAAGAGGCTAGTCTTGGAGGCGCTGATGCGCTTGCGCGGGATATGAAGGGCATTTGGGATAAGAATGATACGGTGGTAGTGGCACTTGACGGGCTTTCGATGGGGGATCTGTTTTACGTTGAAGGTGAAGGCGAGGTTGTTCGAATTGAGGCTCCATTATGGCTGACGTCGCTCACGCAAAAGGTTGCCGCAAGTGAGGCCCGTTTCAATGAAGTAAAGGGGTTTGAAATTCCTGTTGGCGGTACCGACGCCTCTGCATTTCTCGCGCATGGTTATGACGCAATGGGGTTGATTTGTGTGGATCCAAAATATGGGGCGCCGCGAGGATACCACCGCCCTGAGGATAATCCTGAGAATCTCGAAGTCGACAAGATCGTGTATTGCATTGACTTCATCGAAAAGCTCACCAAAGCCGTGGTCGCGCAAAGGTTGTGAATCTATGCTCGAAACCTATTTTAAGATGAGATTTCTCAGTTTTCAAAAATTTGTGATCCCTCGCGCTCGCCGATTTACTACTGCTCAGCAAGATGAGTCGTTCCGAATTGTTGCAAACTTTTTGCAGGCGCGCCCCGTATCGATTCGTCTCAAGGTCATTGCGTTTCTCGTTCTCACTGATTTTTTGACGTTTTGTTTTTTTGGCCAGCGGCAAAAAGTAGTTAAGTATCTTTTTGACTCATCGGTGCCTCTTTTGCGCAAAGGCTTTTGGGGGGTCAATATCCTGGCCACAGGGTTCCGGCATACGCTCGGTTAAGCGCCCCAGCTGACTTCGCTTTTTATTAGCTCTGGACACTGGCTCTTTTGTATGCGAGCATTGTGTTCATGACTCAACCGGCTATTGACAGGGCTTTTCTTCGGCGGATTCAAGTGCGGCCGATCCGTCGCGAAGAGCGCGAACGGTGGCAACAGTTAATGCGTGAGCATCATTACCTTGGTTT
>JBBCAV010000378.1:0-5229 GCA_051382305.1 Bdellovibrionota bacterium FG-2 | reverse complement strand
GTCCCGATGATGGTGACGTTTTCGATTTCTTTGATGACAGAATTTTGCATAGACCACTCCCGTTAGGCTGGCAAAGAAGGCTCTACTGCAAACCGACGTCTTAGGCGTTATCGGAATCTGAATCTTCGTCTTCGCCAGCAAAAAGTTCTTCGCGAAGGGTGTCCAAATTCATATAATCTGCATTATCGGAGTCATCCGGAAGGGCGGCTTGGACCTTTTTCCAATCTTCGTCCAAAACCAAACCCCGGGAAATATTGCGCTCTACAACGCGAACATCAAACTTCTTGCTTTCAACCGCTTCATTTAACAATGACATAGCCATCACTCATAGAACAAAGCAATAGCCCGTGTCAATTCCAGGTTTTAGGATCTTCATCCTTATCGTGATCTTTATTCACGACAAGCTTGAGATGCGAGGCGGCTTTTTTGCGTTTTACCTGAGCTGCCGTGGCCTGCTGGGCTTGCCTTCGCTTCTTCATTACGCTCATGGCAGCCCCCCCCCAAAGCATTCCAAACCCGGCCACCATGCCACCCAAATGAGCGGCGCCGGCAAGTCCATTTCGCCCCGAAAAAAGGGTAGACATGAATTCAACTGCCGCCAAAACCCATATAAAATACTTGGCCTTCATGGGGAACAACATCATGAACAACAATACGCGCTCACCAAAAATCAACCCATACGCGATCAAGAGCCCGTAGATTGCACCCGATGCGCCCAGCATAGGGGCTTGTAGCGTCTTTCCGCCCCAAAAAAGGAACTGAAGCAGCAGATAGGTAAGGCCGGCGCTCAGTGCACAGATAGAGTAGAATTTTAAGAATTTCTTTGTTCCCCAAATCGCTTCGAGCTCACTGCCAATAAACACCAGCATCATAAGGTTGAGAAACAGGTGCATGACGTCTTGGTGAAGGAAAGAAAAGGTAAAAATCTGCCAAAAACGCCCTTCAAAGGCAAAGGCCGAAGGGACAAGCGCGAACAGGCCCAAAAGGTTGCCACCCATGAACTGATCCACACTTTGTTGGATAACAAAGACCGCAAGGCAGGCAATCGAAAGAGCTTTTACGGCTTTAGTGAGTCGAAGTTGCATACCTTAGAGTATCACCCCGGTTCCATCACTTCAACCAGCACGCCGCCCGTAGTTGCTGGATGCACAAAATTTACCCGCATACTATGCGCACCGCGCTGCGGCAAGGAAAAGGTGAATTGATACCCAGCGGCCCTGATCCGTTCACAAACAGCGTCTAGCTCCCCTTTTGCGACCCCAAACGCCAAGTGATGCACGCCGGGGCCCTTCTTAGTAATAAATTTCGCGATCGGCCCCAAAGGATCTGTGCACTCCAGAAGTTCGAGTCGTGAGGCCTGACCCTGCTCCAGCGCCTGAAGCGGGACGAAATGCGCGCGCACGCCTTGGGTGGGCACGTCTTCGAAGCCTTCAATGGACATTCCTAAGATATCAAAAATGGGCTTAAGTTTATCGAGGTTTTCAACGGCAATGCCGATGTGACTAAGATAGGCCATAATATGAAAGGAGTATCGTAGAAAAAGGACGAGGACCACTACGATCTGTTGCTGTACCCTTTTTCGCCTCCTCAGACGAAATCGGCAGATAATAGCGGTCCTCAGTCAAGTTGTCTAAGGCGTCGAGTACCCACCAAAGTTCCTCTAGCCCTGACAACTATCTCTTCGGAACTCCGGGTTTGAACTTTAGAAAAAAAGAGCGGGAAAAATGATTTTTCTCCTACTTTGGGAGCGGCAGTTTTTTGACGCCCTACGCCCGAATTGCTTTAATCACAAACTCGTAAGAAACTAGGCCCATGTTTGACTATCTCATGTCCCCAAAGCAGCTAAAGCTTCGCGAAGAAGTTCGCGAACTTGTAAAATCTATTCCAAGCGATCTCATTCTCGCGATGGATCGCGACGAGGTTCAATTCCCCAAGGAGTTTCTGGCCGAAGCCGGTCGGAGGAATCTCATGGGTGTACGCTACCCCACTCAATGGGGCGGCCGCGATATGAGCTGGGTCGACACCTGCATGGTGATGGAAGAGGTTGGGGTCTTAGGTTACATCTTCAGCTGCATTTTTGGCGTGGGCGCGGAGCTGGTTTGCGACGCGATTATTAAGCATGGAACTGATGCGCAAAAAGCGCGCTATGTGAAGCCTTTGCTTGAGGGCAAGATCTTTTCAGCGGAATGTCTGACCGAGCCGCGCGGCGGATCGGATTTCTTTGGAGCGACCTCCAATGCGGTCTTCAAAGACGGCCATTGGGTTTTGAACGGCCAAAAACGCTTCATTGTCGGCGGCCAGGGTGCGGATTATTTTTTGGTCTACGCGAAAACTGATCCCTCGGCGCCTGCGCACAAATCCATGACATGTTTTTTGGTGGATCGAAGTCTCGGCGTCGAGACTTCGTATCTTTATGGACTTATGGGGTGCCGAGGCGGCGGGGCCGCACGCGTGGTATTCAAAGATGTGCGAATTCCTGAGGCCAATGTGCTCGGAAAAGTGCATGGAGCGACAGACGTGTTCTTCTCGATGATGATTCCGGAGCGTCTGGGGACCGCGGCGATGACCATTGGCGCAGCTCGCCCGGCCCTTGAGATGGCCACGCGCTACACGGGCAAACGAAAAGCATTTGGTAAACCCATTCGTGATTTTCAGGGAGTGAGTTTTCAAATCGCAGATGCGGTAACGCTGCTTGATGTTTCACGCAGCATGGTTTTTACAACCGCACAGGCAGTGGATGCGGGAGCGCCGCCACAGGTCGTGCGGCGATTGGTGAGCGAGACGAAGAAGTTTGTGACCGAATCCTGTCAAAAGGTCGCCCGCGAATCGATGCAAGTCATGGGCGGAATCGGCTACACCAATATTTTCCCGGTCGAGCGCATCGTGCGCGACCTGGGACTTGCCAGCATTTGGACCGGCACCAATGAAGTGATGAGCATGATCATCGAGGCGGAGTGGTTCAAAGAATACTCCAAGCGCGATGCGGGCCAAGCTAGCCAGAGAACAACCCGCGATCCTGAACCGGATGCGGCGAATGCAAGCCATGTTGAGGAGAAGGTTTATGAGTGAGGACTTTGTTATCGGGTCATCTTAGCCGGCCTACAGAATGGAATCGAATGAGTCGCGCAATGAAGGTTTCCCTGAAGGACGTGCGCATAGTCACTCGTATCAACAAAGGACTGCTTAAGACCAAGCTTCGAATAAGCCAACTCAGACAACAAATGGCAGCAAAAAATATTGCCGACATCGCACTGCTTCCCGAAGAGAGACCCTCCAAGCATCCGACAACCGAACAGCTTGCTTTAAGAATTGAGCTGCAGCATTCGATTTCTAAACTCGAGACCAAGTTTGAGAACTCCATTGCGCAAGTCGAATCCAAGCTGACTATCGTTGAATCCAAATTAACTATCGGCATGGGGACGATGCTTGCGGCATCGATTGCGATTTTAACGGCGATTCAAAAACTGGTTTAAAACCCCGCCAGCTATTCGCCGAAAGCCTTGCACGATTTTTTGCTAGGAAATCGTATGAGCCGCTGAAAGTCCTCATGAGCGAGAAGCTCGTTGCCGATCTCGCCCCCATGACGAAGTTTGATCGTCGTGGTTACGTTGCGACTATAATACCAATTGGAAAAATCTGGATCAAACTCAAAGGAATGAAGTTTACATTGATCCCCCGCCGACGAGACTTCCAGATTGACATCCGACGCAAGGACAATTCTAAACATGGCTAGTCCACGGTCGTCCGCGCTTTGACAGAGACTAGAATGGGACACCTCAGTGTCAAGAACTCCCAATGCCACAGGTTTTGTAGAAATGCTCTTACTCGTGACCACGATGGCTCCATCCGGCTGCAACGTGGGGACTAGATCTATCCCTACTTCTAAATCCCTGGACGATCTCCAATAATCACCATGAATGGCACCACTCACTCGAATCAGAGGATAAGATTCTTTCGGAAATCCAGAGACCACCGCGATTCCGTCGCGGCACTGATACTCAAGGACCGCAAAGAGAGATGCCTCGTCCCGTCCGGAGCGATTTTGACCATCTCCCCATGCGTAGGTCTCAATAGCGCCCAAGAACAGACAGTTCACCCATGCAGCCGCCGCAAGAATAATTAAAGATTTCATAAAAATTTGCTTCCCTATTGCGAGTATACCTAACTCACTGCGACATAAAACTCAAATGACTTCTAGGAATATAAGTCATTCCCATAGGGAATAAGGCCCCAACGGAGATAAACATTCGCCTGTAGCGCTACAGGCGCGGCCCCCTTATGCTGCCACTATGGCCTTCTTTAGGAACCCATTTCCGCTACTTCTCCTCCTTCTGATCGGCTGCGCGACTCACCCAGTGGTAAAGCGCGCTGCAGTGATTCCGTTAGAAATTCAGGTCAACAAAATCGGCGGTGGAATTGTCTCCGTACCCTGCCGCTTGGCAGGAGTAGCAACAATTTGAAAGCCATTCACTGCCCCGATTCGCGATCGGAGAATTCCTTAGGGGTCGATGTTTTCCAAGAAGCTCCCGTTCAGTTTGATTTTGTCAGTAGGACGATTCGATTTTCTCAGATTGTCTTTTCGAAGGGACGTCCTCTCGAAAAATCGGCCGGTGGACATTTTCTTATTCCGGTGAAAGTGGGCGAAAGAACCGTAATGGCTGTTTGGGATACCGACGCAGGCACTTCGGTGATCGATCAAAAGATGGTCAGCGAAATGCCCGAGCTTTTCACAAAGGGCATCACGGTCATCGCTGTGGACACAGTCGGGGCCGAAAAAGTAACGCCAATTTTTTTGGCCAAAAACATTTCCATTGGCGATATTCAAATCCCACCCTCGAACTTTCTTGCTCGAGAATTCTCAACGACCCGCGAGAATGTGCGCTCCGATGTGGCCATGATCCTGGGGATCAACATCATCAGGCACTACGTTTGGGATTTCGACCCGGTCCGGAAAGCGTGGGAGATCCTCAAGCCGATTGCGAACAATGTCGATCAGGATTTTGGTGGAAATTATGGTAGACAAACAAGCCCCTAAACCTCGACTTGAAATCAGCTACCACCGGCAATGCCGGTGGTTTGGAAGGCGTGAACCGCTCAAAGCGGTTGAAAATACTGGCGCCGGTCCTACTGCCGGCGTTTACTTAAACAGCGCCAGCTGATCAACGCGCTGATCCTCTTTCTCCTGATTTCGGATGTATGCCCGGATCACTGTTTCGTCTCGGCCAACCG
>JBBCAV010000377.1:0-6397 GCA_051382305.1 Bdellovibrionota bacterium FG-2 | reverse complement strand
ACCCCAATTGGCAAAAGTCTCGGCCGCATGCTGAGTGATGGGACTTGAGCTTCGTGCACCCTCGATTCGGCCCCAATGCGTGCCGCCTAAGCCACTCACATCGATTGCAGCTAAACCCAGTTCACGCACGCGGTTGAGCGTGTTTTGAGAAAATCCACAACCCGTTTCCTTTAAAATCACGGGGGTTTTGAGCTCCCGACATACGCGCTCAATGGCTTTAAACGCCCCCTTGAAGTGGGGCGTGCCTTCGGGCTGAATCGCTTCTTGTAACGAGTTTAAGTGAAGCGCCAACGCATGGGCTTCGAGAGAGGCGACTAAGAATTTTAGTCGATCCAGGGTTTTGTGGGAAAAATCTTGCGTGAGTTGCGAGACGCCGAGGTTCGCAAAAAAAACGGCTGTGGGGGCCGCTTTTCGAAGGTTGCGCCATTCGTTTTTCGCAGAACCATCACCCGCGATAAAATCCGCGCGCTGTGAGCCCACACCCATCGCCCAACCGCGAGACTCACAGGCCTTGGCAATGGTAAGATTCAAAGCCGCTGCGTCCGGATGCCCACCAGTCATTGCGGCGACATAGAACGGCGTCGCTAGGGGCGCTCCAAGGCATTCCGAACTTAAGTAGATGCTGGAGAAATCAATTTCCGGCAACGCCTCATGGACAAGATGAACGCGGTCAAGCCCGGCCAGACCTAAGGCTTGGTGTTTAGGATTCATGGCTTGAAGAATGTGCTCACGCTTGCGGTGAGCGAGGGTTTCTAGAAGGTCATCTGACATGGCGGCACCCTACAGCTTGGGGCGTTATAAAGCTAGGGCTGGGTAACTTAATCTTTTTTAAGATGCACTCAAACTCTTACATCCCCCCAGCAACTTCTAAGGCCGCCCACATCTTTGTGTGCTAAAACCAGTACAAAACTCCTGAAAAAATACATATTTAGCTGGCCCACTTCTTGTAACTATGAGTTTGGTCGAAACTTCCATCCTCGAAAAAGGAGACTGAACTTTAAAAAAATTCACTTATTGATGGTCCTCACCCTTCTCCTCTCAGTATGCGCGATGCCTGCAATCCATTGGCAGCAAAGTCGAGACCTGCGCGAACAGCTCCGAAACCTGAAAATCCTGAATCAGCGCCAAGCCCTCAGTTCTGAGCTCTTGCTGGAACTGGAGAGGTACCGAAATATCAGCGGCAATTTTCGTAAAATGAGAGTGACTGAAATCAACTCCGCCAAAGGCCGACTGAAAAGCGAGATTCTGGGTGGACTCGCACGCCTGGATCAGCTAAGCCCAAACGTCGACGAAAGAAAGACCGCTGCCAAAGCAAGTGAACAACTAGGGGAATTCTTCATACTAAGCGCAAAGGCGAGAACGTTAACCCTTCAGGGATCTCTGCTTAGCACCCCTGATCGCTCAATGAGCTTTCTGCTTGGTGCCTCTGGGATGATTATTTCACTCCTCTTTCTCATTCTTTTGAGAAACTACTTGTTTTTTGCCCGCCCCGTCCGGCTCCTGAGAGAGCGGTCGGAGCGAATCTATAGTCCGAAAAAAAGTACAGAAAAGACACCGACCGTCGTCAAGGCCATGAAAGGCACCTATGGCGAAATCGAGAAAATATTGCATAACCTCGCCATCACAGTCACAAACCAGCGCAAAGAACGATTCCAGTTTGTCACGGCCGTCGCGAATGACTTGAAGCCGCCACTGGTCACACTGCAAGCCGGAGTCACCCTCCTGGCTTCAGAAAAAACACTCAGCACCGAGCAGCGCTTTCAGGCTGCCGAGGTCGTCAAGCGCTCTGCAACGCGACTCATGAGAAGCCTTGAAGATTTGACTGATATTGTGGACACCGAATATACGGAGATCAAGCTCGATGAAAAAAACGTTGATCTTCGCGACGTCATCGTCAACGTCGCCAAGATGCTACAAGGCTCCGTCATGGGCGCCATTCATGAAGTCACCTATGCGTTCCCTCAAGTCCCCGCTTGGGCATTCATTGATTCCGCTCGGTTTGAACGCATCTTGATCAATCTGGTGAGTAAAATAATTCAAATTTAACCGCAGGGAGGGAAGATCCACCTCGCCATGAATCGGCCGCAACAAGGAGATTTTCGTGGAGTCGAAATTCAAATCCTTGATGGTGAGCGAGTCAAAGACAAGGCCAACACTAACGGAACGGTTCGAGGCAGTGGTCCCGAGCAGGATCCGCTCCGTCACTGGGTCAGTGAAAATGGAATCGGCATGGCCCTCGCGCAACGAATTGTTCGCGCCCATGGTGGAAAGCTGACAGCTGCGGGAGTCGCAGGAACGGGTGTGAGCTTCATTCTACGGATTCCTCAAGATCGAGTTACAGGCGGTCTAATTTCGAAACTGGATTCCCCCCGTGTCCAACCCCTATTTTCCGAACACGCGATGGGGCGGTGCTAGTTGTAAACCCAGTAAGCCCTCAATCGATATATCGCTTATTCACGAGAATCGACCACATCGTCCTTGTGGGTGCTGCATAGGCGGGCGTTTGCGAGTTGGGTTGGATCCAGCCCATATTCAGATACCCTGCGCTAATGACATAAAATCCCCGATCACTTATTTTCGACGTAGCTTCGCCGTTTTCATCAACGCCCGTCTTGGCCCAACTATTTTTGACAATCAAGGCACTCAAGGGAAATTCTGAAACGGGATCATATTCGGAATTCACAATCAGCACTGCGTGGCCGCCAGCGAGCGAGGTGCACAATCCATTGGGGCAACTATCATCTTCAAATCGTCCTGTGGATTTTGCCGTGTCATAATTCTCTTCAAAAATGCGGAAGGCAAGCTCCACCGCGGAACGATCCTCAAGCGAGCGTTTGATAATTGCAAGCGCATGGGCTTGAGTGTCTCGCTTGACTTCGATTTCGACGTAATCACTGGCGCGAAATTTGAGATAATTCGAAACAAAAGTTAAAGGCGTATAGATCTTTCTTAAAAAGACAAACGTGTCGGTGACCTTGGGAGGCTTTGCGCCAAATACAGCGGCAAAATCGTTGAAGAGCATTTCTGTATTGTTTTGATAAGTTTCGACCTGGCTCTTGAGCAACAATTTTTCGGCAACGAAATTTCCGAGACGCTCCTCAAGTGAGCCCTTACTTTTCGGGAACTTCTCAAAAAATACGGACTCCGGCACCGCCCCATATTGGTTGAGTAGCTTCAACGGTTCGGTCAAGTTCGGCGCGCCTTCACTAGGAGCAAGAAGAAGCTTGATGATGTACTTCCGAATGGGGATCATCATTTTCCGATCAAGCCCCGTAACGGGCGCATCGTTTCGTCCCAGGGAATAGAGTATCGGGAGGTTCTCCAGCAAGCGCTGGTACATTCCGTAGAAGCCGAGATACTCTTCTGACAGATTGACGGGTTTCCCTGTCCGCTTAAGAAATTCACCCTCCATCAATCCGTTTACCGAATAGGACCAACAAAAGCCTACCCCGCCTTGATCTTTTGGAGGCGTGTGGGAAACGGCAATTCCCGCAATGGGCGCAGCGAGTGCGCTTTGTGCGAGAAGGAGTGTGGCGGTGAAAGCGCGGGTCAAGTTCCTAATCATGGCAATGGGACTTATCTCACGTTTTGATGCAATGCGCAACAAAAGATTCACACCTTTCCGCCAGCTTGATTGATCGTTGTAGGAAATCTAAGGAAACAGCCTTTTTCCCGGGACTACCCGAGAATTCATTCCGTCATTTTTACATTGATAAATCGGCACATTGGCCCGCTTTAAAGCTTCGACTCGCACGAACGGAATCGAGCAGAAATAGGGACAATACACCATAAAATAGGCAACATCTTCGATCCCGAGTTTACCCCAAATCTGCGCCTCCCAATGATGTCCCCACTCGCGATTCTCAAGGATCGGCCATCTCTCGTAATCTGGCTCAACAAAGGGCGCTGGAGTCTTATAAGACAAAGGGCGCACCCCCTCCTGTATCATATAGGAGTTACCTGCACTGAAGGTTACGCGATCCTTTATTTCGTCTTTCATTACCGCAACGACGTTCCCGTATTGGCGATCCAGTCGCGATTTCCAGATCTGTGGGTTTTGCTTCTCCATGCTCAAATATGCATACTTCGGGAGAACCTCATACGCTCTCCTCTTGAATTCTTCAGGCGCGAACATTACTACACCCGCCATTTTAGATTCGGGCACTCCCATATTTGTATCGCCCGCGAAGCGACGGGTCTGATGAGAATTAAGAAAGCCTGATTTAATGACCCCTTCGATCACTTTTTCGGGAAAAACCAGCTTGATGGAAGTGTCTTTGCAGAAGTCATAATAAGAACCGTTTGGGCTAGTATCAGACCTTTTATCCCCCCGAAGTTTCTCAAGCCGCAGAACGAGGTTTCGAGCAATAGTCTTCGAATCATATTTACTTAGAATCCACTGGGGGACGTCCCTACCCTCTTGCAAGTCTTGGAGTTGTGGAATCACTTCGAACAAATTCTTGCCTGGCGAGCATCCGGTAGTTGCCCGAGGGTTTTGCTTGATCAGCGCAGAGATCGCGACCTGATACTTTCCAATTGTCTCCGCAATACTGGGAAACTCCTCTGACTTGCATACGCCCATACTCGACGTTTGTTCTGCGTTCAGCGCTGACGACCAAAGCGCTGCACAAAGTACTAAGGAAACCAGTGCGGAGGTGAAACTCGGGGCTAACATTTCAGTCCCTATTTTGGATTGGGGTGTGGACTAAGCGTCGAGTCTTTGAAGTCCCCGGAGGCAAGCGCCGATTCATCGCTCGGTATTGAAGCAAGATTTCCACTGGGAATCGAATGGATTCTTCCCAGCATCCCGCTGGGGCTTGCCATCGAAATCGTCCCAGGCCTATCAGTGCGTCCCAAGACCGCTGTCGCTCTCCATGGCGGATTTGCCGTACGCTATTACTTCTGACAGATGATTAGCCGCTATAAGCTTTCGCTATACTTTCGAATCAGCCGAAGATTGCGCAAAACGAGATCGCCGGTTTTGGTTTTCCTGCGCGAATAGTGCTCCAAAACATCGCGAGCGGTGGACGACTTTTGATGGTGCTCCACCAAGGCCTCAAAGGCTTCGTGAAAAGAGCTTCGGCGAACGACTTTATGCCAGCGGATAAGGTTTTCCGTAATGAGTACAGCCGCATCACCCGTAATTCGATCCTTCTTGTTGATCACCGAACTTCGCATCACCAACTCTAAAAGAATGCGATTAAAATGAAGACTCGTCGCCTTCGCAGAGGACTCCCGTATCAATTGGCTATAAAGCTCTTGCAACTCGCCCAGTCTTTTATTCCGAAAAGGGCTGATCTTTAGATCCTTTGGCAGATCTTTTGATTTTGAATTCTTCGCCGCCATGAGCGAAACCAGCTCTTCAGCACTGAGCCTACGCTGCTGGAAAGTTAAGAGTTTTTTGGGATATTCGCGCAAAAAATCCCGCATACAAAATACTGCGTCCCGATTCTCGCCATCGGGAACGGTGTAGATTCCGCGTTTTGAGCGCACTCTTTCGAAATACTGAAAGACCTTTTTGTATTGCTGCACAAGGCCTCGTTGATTCGTGACAAGGTTTTCAACTTGTCGGGCGGAAAATCCCGTCTTCTCCAAAAGCAAACGAAGCGAAGTTTGTTCAAATTCTTGGTCAAAAATCTTGAGAGTCGGATCGTTGCGGAATTTTCGAATATTCTTTTTCTCACCCGTCAGCAAAAAGTCCCGCATCTGTGCAAAGTTTTGAACAATATAGCGTGCTTTAAGGCGCTGTTCGGGGAGACTCGTCGAAAATCGATCCACATCATCATAGCGGTAATCGCCATAATACATGCCAAACTGGCGAACAGACCCGTAATCAATAATGCCACCATTGGCTAGGATGTTGTCGCCATCCCATTCCATCCAACAAAAAATATATTCGCTTTCAAATAGCGCCGCCGCTTGCGCAAAAGTCTTCGCGGTCTCATCGGCAAAGAAACGATACTTATCTCTATCTCTCTCCGAACCCGACAATTTTGGCCAGTTCCCATTCTTTTGCTCACGCGCGATATAATAGTCGACCGCCCCCTTAAGTTCCTTGCGCCGATTTTGTTTCAGAAAACCGAATAGGTGAGACGGCCGCAATAGGTTCTGGCCCACACGAACGTTAATGGATGTCCCTTCTTCTTCACCAGAGAAGCCGATAATCAACAGAGTGCGTTCAGTCTTAACTTCATTTTGATGAAAAATTTCACTCATGAGCGCGGCTGCAATCCCCTCATCTAAGGTGTTATACCCGTTGCCGTAGCCCACGCGCTTGTCACCTGTCCTATAATTACGCCCTGACTGGGCCGCCGCTGGACTTAGGCAAGTTGCCCCAGTGCCGGAACTAGTAACATCCCAACATATACCCTTCTTACCTTGGAACTCCCCATTCCAT
>JBBCAV010000376.1:0-1649 GCA_051382305.1 Bdellovibrionota bacterium FG-2 | reverse complement strand
GTACCCCACCTCGGCTCGAAGCTTATTCACCTCGATCTGAAGCAAGATGCTTTGGTTAGTATGATTGCTCGGCGAGGATGAGTAGCACATGCGCTACAGAAACATTATCGCGGACTCTTTGGTGTGTTCAGCTCTTATTTCGGAATCATCAGAAAAACCTAACGCGGGTTTACTGAATGCTTACTTTTTTGGATTCTCATGAATCACCGTAATGAAATAATTACCGATTTAGTGACAGACTAGCACCTGCCCCCGGCCGGGCGGCTTAAAGCGTAAACTTAAACTCACTCAACAGCGCCCCCGGCGCATGGATCGATCCCAACGTGCGCATGTAGTAGGTCCCTGTCTCTGCCAAAATTTGTGCCGTGTCTGTGAAATCTTCGAGAGCTGTCCCAAAAACTGAAAAGATCGTGTCATCAAAACGCATGTTTTCAATAGGCGCAATGATCTCGCCGTTTTCGACTTTGAAGCAGGCGTAGCGGGTCATTCCGGTGATGCGGCCGCCACTTTGGTCGCTCCAATTGAGGTAATGCAAATTAGAGAGGTAAACGCCTGTGCCCAGGCGCTTGAGAATCTCTGCTTCTTTGAGCGTGCCGGGTAGCACGTGCGGCGCGCGCATGGCTTCGCTTGATGAGGCGCCATTGGAAGTGAGTTTGTATTCAAGTGCCGTGCGTTGGTTGATCAACGTGTTCGTAAGCTGGCCTTCGCCGATCAAGCTGAGCGTTTCAGCTGCCAAGTCTCCCTCGCTGTTGAAGCGGGGGACTTCGCCGCCGCTAAAGTCTTCGGTGAGACTAAATTTCTCCGAAAATTTTGCCTCGCCCGTGCGAAGCCTTCGCAAAGGGCTATCGCCTTGCCTGATTGCGGCCTCCCCCACGCAGCCCCAAGAAAACATGCTGATGAGATCGCCTATGCACGCGGGCGCAAGGTAGGCGCGCACGGGGCCCGCGCCAAGCTTGATCGCAGGCTTGGCAAGAAGTGATAGTTTTTGGAGAGAGGCCGTCAATATGTTTCGGTAATCATGGCTGCTCCACTTTGTTCCGGCGTAGGTATTCTTCACCGCACGTTGGCCAGCGGTATAAAGGGAGTAATCAAAATTAAACGTCTCGGTCTTAAACCAATGGATCAGTCCTGAGGAATTCGCCATGGCGCGCACCACGGGGCCTGCGGCGTAGATACCCACGAGATCCATGTCTGCTTCCAGCGGCGACAAAAGCTCATCCACGACATGAGTAGGATCCAAAAGCTCTCCTTTCGTTTCAAGCGAGCTTGAGGGCTTTTTAACAGGAACTTCTGCGTAAGCATCAACAGGAATGGTCGGAACTTCTTTTTTCAATTGCGCCAAAGCAGCGCTCGCGCGCTTACGATCAAGTTCTGGGGTGCCCGCCAGGGTAATGGTCGAAAGCCCCTTGTGAAGGCCGTTTGCTGAATCTTTTGTAATGAGCGTTAACTCCAGGGAGGCGTCGTTGACGACTCCGGTTTGACGAATCTTTGAGTTATTAGTCCGAATGAATTGGGAGGTTTCGGCTACGAGTCCTACAAGCAGGTGTTCGTTCAAACCCAATTCGCTAAAAAGCTCATGCGAGAGCTTCTCGAAATAATGTTTCTCCAAAACTTGCGCGAAAACTTGAGATTGCGTGCTCATGAGTTGG
>JBBCAV010000375.1:0-2861 GCA_051382305.1 Bdellovibrionota bacterium FG-2 | reverse complement strand
CTCTTGGTTAAGTTTGGGATCAGAATAAGCGGCCGACCGGGGGCCTGGATACCTGGGAATGAACCCCTTCCGGAGGGGGCTGTTTATGTGGGAATAGAGCCCCTAAAAAGGGGGCCGATTAGGTGGGACGGAACAGTCGATAAAAGTCGCAAGCTTCTTTTTCCTGTAGAAGTGAAGTCTCAACAGTCGATTTCGGATTGGGATTTTCAAGTGCTTGAGCGCGCTTTTGGGAAGGGGTGGCTGATTACACCGGACACTAATCGCGTGCGTCCAAAATCAGAAGCCTTGTCCCTTGAGAATTTTTTCTTAAGACAAAGCACTCACTAACGACGCTACCCCAAAACCAAAAAACAGCATCGCGGCACTGATTCTAATCCACGGGTGTTGCACATGATGCGCAAAACGATGGCCTAAAAAGACCGCAATCCCATCCGAGAACATCATCCCCAGTGTCGTGCCAAACGTAACCCAGATGATGTTGCCATACTTTGCCGCAAGCGCCACTGTTGCGAGTTGAGTTTTATCTCCCATCTCGACCAAGAAAAACAAAAAGGTCGTGGTGACGAATGCGCCCCATTTTCCGTCCTTTTTTTCGTCGTCATCCAGTGTGTCGGGCTTCAGCGTCCAAAATCCAAAGGCGATAAAGACGGCGGCCAGCACCCCCGCAATCGTGCGAGGCGAAACTTGAGCAGCGACCCAAGCGCCGACCGAGGCAGCAAGAAGGTGGTTCAGGATGGTCGCGACAAATATTCCGACTAAAACCGGAAAAGGTTTTTTGAATCGCGCGACGAGCGAAAACGCCAAGAGCTGAGTCTTGTCGCCCATCTCGCTGAGCGCAACGACAGTAAACGAACTGAGAATCGTTTCAAGCATCTTATAACTTGCGCCGTGAGGCTTAGCGCGTTTCGCTGACGATCAAGGCGTAGGGCTGCTTACCATTCTTCCCTTGCGGAATATTGACCCCAACTACCGAAATTTTGTAGATGCCTGGCTGAAGTTTTTTCAGCTCAATCATTTCGTTGTTGTTGGTGTGATCGCCCAGCGTAAAGGATCTTTTTGAAGGACCGGTGACCCGAAGGTCGAGATCATTGACCAAGAGTTTCTTTGAGGTCGCTGCTCCTGGGGCATCCGTGTAGACGAGGGTTGCGCGAATTCCACCCGCTTTTTTGAGAGTCATGGCAATAGACTTTTCTTCGTTGAGTCCCGCGCCTTCTTTGTCATCAATGATTGAGGTGTTGGTCGGAAGGTTGGTCATGAGGTCCATATCCACTCTCCCATAACCTTCATGACTGTTGGGACGATGCTTTGGCAATTCTTGAGTGGGCCCTGTTCCATACTGACCCGGATACAGATCTTTAGCTGTGTGTAATAGTGCGGCTTTGACAAGGGCGCCCGATGGATCTGTCTGATTGCGTTTTGTCATGAGATATTGTCTCGCAACTGCGGCAGCACCGGCAGTCAGGGGGGTCGACATTGATGTTCCGCCTGAGTAGAGGTATTCAGCGTTATAGATTCCCCAAAGTTGGGTCGCATCTTTGTGATGAGATCTTGTGCTCACTATGTTTGTGCCAGGCGCGACGATCTCTGGCTTGGTTCGACCATCCAAGGTCGGCCCCCGTGAGCTGAAAGCGGCCAGTCCATCAACATTGTTTGAGAGCAGATCGTCAACTAGAGGTGCAACTCCCCATTTGTCCTTGCCGCCCTTGAGGCTGCCCAAGGGGGATTGAATGCCGCCTCCGCTGAACAGGTTTTCAGAGGCGCCAACCGTGAGGACGTTCTTCGCTGTACCCGGTGTGAGCACAGATCCTTCATCAATTCGGCCGTCTTTATTAAGATCTTGGCCGCCATTTCCAGCGGCCTACGGCATTGCCGTCACCGGCACCATGGCGATTACCTCTTTGCTGTTTTTCACCGTAACGCGAAAACTCTGGAACTGGCCTTTACCGCTCGCCGCCTCGGTTGTTAGCATTTTTCTCGCCGTCGATTTGGCCTTCTTTTCCGCAAACATCATCAAGATTGTGGCCGGTGGCTGGGTTCCTCTTGTGATCGCAGGATTGATTTTTTTGCTCATGACGACCTGGAAATGGTGTCGGGAAATCGTTTCGCAAACGCTTTTGAAACTTGCCGTTCCGATCTCTGATTTTCTGAAAACCATTGAGGAAAAGAAAACCATTCGAATCAAGGGCACTGCCGTCTTCATGACCCTTAACCGAGATATCGCTCCCTCTGTCCTATTGCTCCACTTTCAGCACAATCAAGTCTTGCACGAACGTGTCATTTTGCTATCGATTCTCACCAAAAACGAACCGGAAGTTGATCCCAAGGATCGTGTGCGAATCACCGACCTTAGCCAGGGGTTCGTAAAGGTCATCGCGCTTTATGGATTCATGGAAACCCCCGATATAAAGGAAGTCCTCAAACTTTGTCGGGTTGCGGGACTCCAAATTGATGAAGCAAATCTGAGCTATTATCTGGGCCGAGAAATTTTTCTAGCCGATGGCAATTCCAGCCTTCCCATGTGGCGCAAGAAACTCTTTATCGCTCTTTCAAAAAATGCGCGCTCCGCTACCGAGTTTTTCAAACTTCCCCCGGACCAGGTCATAGAATTAGGATCCCAAATAAGCATTTAGCGCTACCTTAGTGCACAGGGTCATAAACTTATTGCATTATGCAGTGCTTTTCGCTTTTCAAACGCCCGCTCCTGGCATTGAATGTGGCCCACTTTTGAAAATCCCTGGGAGGGGTCATGATTAGAAGAATTAGAAGTATTAGAAACAAATTTGTCTTGGGTTTCTCGGGTCTCGGGTTTTTAGTTTTTTTCGCCACCGCAAGCTTTGCCGGCGACACGCTTCACCTGCAAG
>JBBCAV010000374.1:0-3113 GCA_051382305.1 Bdellovibrionota bacterium FG-2 | reverse complement strand
AAACCAAGGTAATGATGCTCACGCATTAACTGTTGCCACCGTTCGCGCTCTTCGCGACGGATCGGCCGCACTTGAATCCGCCGAAGAAAAGCCCTGTCAATAGCCGGTTGAGTCATGAACACAATGCTCGCATACAAAAGAGCCAGTGTTCAGAGCTAATAAAAAGCGAAGTCAGCTGGGGCGCTTAACCGAGCGTATGCCGGAATCCTGCTCTTTGGTGTGTCCAGCTCTTATTTCGGAATCATCAGAAAAACCTAACGCGGGTTTACTGAATGCTTACCTGTGGTGAACAAATAACCCAATAAAACCATATCACTAAATCGATTGTCTTGTTTACAGTGACTCACTCTTGTGCGAGGTTGTGCTCTGCGTTTGGATTTACCGTGGATTTACGGCGAGGGTTCGGGCGTTGTCTAAGGTCGCAAATTGCGATCTTAAAGAGATGGTTTTGAGGTGCCAAATTGGAACCTCAAAGATGCACGATGTGACGGTTTGAAGTGGTGTCGGTCTTGATGTGCCAATTTGGTACTTCAAGTTTGTGAGAGGGAGTACAGCATGAGCGAGTTATTAGTTAGGGAAATTGGACAGCGGATTTACTTCATTCGTGGGCATCGTGTGATGCTGGATAGTGATTTGGCGGAACTTTACGAGGTGCCCACTAAGCGGCTCAATGAGCAAGTTCGTCGGAATCCAGGGCGTTTTCCAGAGGATTTCATGTTCCGACTCACCCAAGAGGAGTACGAGTTTTTAAGGTCGCAATTTGCGACCTTAGAGCCAGGACGCGGAAAACATCGAAAGTACTTGCCGCTTGTTTTCAACGAACACGGGGTCACGATGCTGGCCAGCGTTCTCAACAGTGACCGCGCCGTTCAGGTCAATGTTGCAATAGTTCGGGCCTTCGTTCAACTGCGGGGCCTCCTGGAATCCCATAAGGATCTGGCGAAAAAGATTGACCAGCTCGAACGCAAGTTCCTTCACCACGATAATCAATTCAAAGCCGTATTCGAGGCCATTCGTCAGCTCATGGCGGTGGGTTCTCCGCTGACTCAAAAGCGCATCAAAGGTTTATCGCGGGAGTGATGAAATGGAAGCCGCCCCGTCGCCGCCCTCAAGCCTCAAGAGAAGCCTTATCAGCTTCACGATAAGGACATTCACGGATTCTTGATTCGTGTTCAGCCCAGCGGCGCGATGACTTATTATTTTGAGTATCGCCTCCCCAATGGTTTGCGCAATCGCATTCGCATCGAAAGGCATGGCAAAATCACTCCGGAACAAGCGAGGGATCGCGCCAAAGAGATTGCGGCCGATATGGTGCGCGGTATTGACCCCAAGGCTGCGAAGAAGCAAGCCAAGGTTCCGGTCCTGCGTTTCTACATTGAAAACATTTATCGTCCTTGGGCGGAGGCGCATCTTAAATCGGGTGCGGTTTCTGTGAAGCGTATCAAGTCGCGGTTTGCACACCTGATGGACAAACCGCTGGATGGCCCTAAAATCCCGTGGTTGCTGGAGAAATGGAAAACGGACCGTCTGAAAGAAAAAATCAGTAAGCTCACCATCAATCGTGATCTGACGGTATTGAAGGGGGCCTACTCCTACGCTTTGAAGCAGAGTGCCCAGACTTGCTTGACGCAGAATCCCCTCTCGGCGGTAAAGCTCTTCAAGGTTAATGATGAGGAGAGTGAGCGCATCCGGTACCTGAACCAAAATGATGCTGCTGAAGAGAAGCGTTTGTTTGAGGCGATTGATTCCCGTGAGGACCGGATAAGGCAAGGCCGCATCAACGGCAATGAGTGGCGGTCTAAGCGTGGATACGAACTCTACCCCTCTTTGGAAGAGATGATTTTCGTGAATTGTCTCAAGCCGATGGTTGAAGTGTCTTTGAACACAGGTCTT
The DNA here is from genome assembly GCA_051382305.1 of Bdellovibrionota bacterium FG-2. Taxonomy (GTDB): domain Bacteria; phylum Bdellovibrionota; class UBA1018; order UBA1018; family UBA1018; genus CAIRTR01. The sequence continues at coordinate 1,220 of JBBCAV010000374.1, read as the reverse complement.
AGGCGCGGCGAGCTTTTCAGGGTTCGCTGGTCTGACATTAATTGGGATTTGTCTAATCCTGTGTTGACAGTTCGTGGCTCGATTACAAAAAACGGTAGGACTAAAACTATGCCGCTCAATGCTCGGGCCGTCGAAGTACTTCGCTCTTGGGCGAATGGGAGCTTGCAACGGGATGGGCTGATTTTTCCCGGCAAGAATGGCAAGCCTTTTGATACGCTTAAGACTGCTTGGAACAAAATCATCGAGGACGCAAAGCTTGTCGATTTTCGCTGGCATGATTTGAGGCATACTTTCGCAAGTCGGTTAGTCTTGGCTGGCGTGGATCTCAACACCGTCCGTGATTTGTTGGGGCATAAAGATATTAAGATGACGCTTCGGTATGCGCATTTGTCGCCGAAGAAACTGGCGGAAGCGGTAGCCAAGCTTGGGCTTATCTCTAGAGTGGAGGCGAATAATAATGAACAGTCGTATTCAGCCTAAATTTATGGACCTAGCCCCCTGCCGAAGTGGTTGCCACCCGAAATCTATAGTTGCCTTCTAGAAAGGCAGCGCGACCTCGGAATAAGCTGCCAAGAGGAAGAACGGCTCGACTCGAAAGGCGTGAGAGAGGCCACGCTCAATCTCACCTTGCTCTCAAACGAAGCAATATTAGCTCATAAACACATCAAGCGACTTCTTTACGGAGAAGAAATGGCCGACGCATGGTTGCGAGTAAAAAAAATACCTTTATTGGGCCAAAATTTGAAAAATCTATTCTCTTCATGTTGGATGCCGCTGACCGAGTGGTTCACACTTGATAAGCAAACTAACACAGAAAGAAACGATTACTTTAGTCAGGTTGTCACAAATATTGATCGCCTATTGGTGTTGTTGTTCCCCAAGAGAGGCTTTGTCCCAGCAGCTTTTGATCTAGATGATATTTCTAACTACGGGTCAGAAATCGAATCCGTATTAGCGGAAGAAAACAGGAAACCGTCAACGAACGAAAAAAACGTATTGATACTCTTGGGCGTTCCTCCAGAATATTCAGAACTAGTGCAGGATTTAATCGACGTTAGGGATAATGCGCGCGCAGCAATGGATGAACGGATCGGTCCAAATCCCGAAAACCTCTGGAAGCGGCGGGATCTAGAGGGGCCATTTTTGGCGGTCTAGCGGGGGCCAGTGGCGGAATCGGATGGGCCAAGATGTCGTCATTTGGGGCACAGGACGGCCCTTCG
>JBBCAV010000373.1:0-4812 GCA_051382305.1 Bdellovibrionota bacterium FG-2 | reverse complement strand
TCACCCTTTCCCGGTTTTCCAACGGGCCGCAGGTCCGTCAGAGGGGGTATGGGGGGCGCAGCAAACCATGTCTTTTAGGGTGGGGAGATATCCCATCCCCTGCTTGCCTCCCAATAAATTACCCGACCTACAAGCTCAAACAACCTTAACCAAAACAAGAAACCTAAACAGAACAAAAGCCAAACTCAAAACATAACATCTTCTTCAAAATCTCCGCACACTTTATCTCGCAACCCTTCTCACTTCACGCTTTCCATCTTATCGCTTCGCCCTCTTTCCTTTTCACCACGGCTTGCAGCTCACCTTGCCATCATCGAGCCGCTGTTGCATTCCCGATAGGATAAACGATCAACACGAAACCTAAAAAGAAACACTCGAACGCAACCATAATGAAACTTTTTCGGACCCGACCCTATACATGGGCATAGCAACGATTCGTACAAAACCGTTTCCCGCCCCGGAAACATTTGATTTCGGGGTGGTCACTTCTGAGTTTTAAAAACCCCAGATTCATCGGGACTAGCGATGATCTGGGGTTTTGCTTTTTTGATAGGATTTGCGGGTACCCCTACCCCTTACGGGTTCGCTGATCGCGCGTCTTGGGGCTTTTTAGAAAGCCGTTTTTTGGGGGTCGCCTGAATAGCGCGCCAAACAGAGCCGGAAGAAAGCTTTAACGCCTTTTCAATCTGCTGGTAGCTCTTCCCCTGCTCTCTTAGTTTTTGGACTTCTGCGTAATCATTTTTCTTAGGACGCCCGAGTTTTTTGCCGCGGCTTTTCGCATACTCAAGGCCCAGCATAATCCGCTCACGGATTAGCTCGCGCTCAAACTCTCCGAGGCTTCCCAAAATTTGCATGAAGAGTCTGCCGGCGGGGGTGGTGAGGTCTACCTGGTCGCGTGTCGCGATGAACTTAACCCCCAAGGCTTCGAATTCTGAAAGCGTATTAACCAAGTGTTTGAGGGAGCGAAAAAGGCGGTCCATTTTTACGACTATAACGGCGTCCACCTCCCGCGCGCGGACGAGTTGAAGAAGTTGTTTTAATCCTGGGCGGTCATCGGTTCCGCCGCGAGCACGGTCAGTGATCTCATGAACGACTTTAAACCCTCGCGCCTTGCAATAGCGCCGAAGCTCTTGGACTTGAATTTCAGGTTTCTGATCGCGTTTTGTTGTGCTTACGCGCGAATAGGTCGCAACATTCATAAAGTTTATCGTACGGGGGAATCCGTTACCTCAACCAATACTTCTCCACCCCTTAAAAGTTCAAGCGCCAGCGGAAAAGCTTTCGCGAAAACAACCTGAAGTCGCGCGGTAGATGTATTCCCGCATGTCACCCAAATCACTTGCGGAGGCGCCCCTTGTTGCAAAACCATCTCGCGGAAATCGCGATCTTTGGTGATCACGACTGCTTTAGCATCACGCGCTTTTTTGAAAATTTCATCATCCCCGGTACTGGAATACCCCAGAGTCCCCACCGAATGGGCTTCAACTTGAAACTGTTGAGTGAGCCATCCGGCAAATTTCGGAGATATCTGCTCGTCGACCCAAAAAATCATGCTACCTGCACCGTTGGATGATCTACTCTTCGTGAAGCATAGGCAAGGCAGGCCTGCACGTCTTCTTCTGTGAGATTAGGAAGCTCTTCGAGAACCTGCTGAGCGTTCAATCCCGAAGCCATCAAATCTAATACGTCCGAGACACGAATCCTCATCCCTCGAATACATGGGCGGCCACCGCATAACGCTGTATCAGTCGTTATTCTGCCCTCTAAAGCGGTCAAATTTTCGTCTTGTGGTTTCATAATCTTCCTTTCTTTTAATAGCTATAATCGCTGCGATAGCGTCAGTTGGTTTTGTTTTTTTAGAGTTTTTCCCCTAGTGACTGATCGATCTGGCGTGAAACTTCGTCGCGATCAAGCTTGGTCATCCCCAAAAGCTCTTGCGCGCGCTCCGGCCAAACGTTTTCTTCAAAATGAATTTTTAATACTGATTCTTGGACTTGTCCTGGTTTCCGCGCGTGTTCAGGTAATAGACCGATAATTTCGGCGGCTGAAAGCCCCCTTCTCCACTCTGCAAATTCGAGAGTCATCAATTTTTGATCTTCATCTTGTCGCTCGCGCTCCTTGCGCTCTTTGAACTCTCGGGTCTTTCGGCGAGCTTCATCTGCCGAACTCTCGTAATTATCAGGCGGTGTATACGGTCCTCCTCTCCGAAGAATCCCCATAAAAAAATTAATGGGGGGTCCATTGAGGTTTTTCCCCTTTTCATTCCGCTTAAGATCGAACGCAAAGTAATAAATAGAGTCTTGGACTTCAGCAGGTTGGAGTTTCCCTTGCCGGATAATTTGGACTAGGTGGGTTTGAGTAAATCCAATTTCAGAAAGATCGGAGTAATCCACAGTCAGCCACTCAGGTGTTAACTGGGTTCCTGTGGTTTCTAGAAGTTCTGATTCGCCAGTAGTAGTAGTTTTAAAATCTTCTTTAATTAGAACACTACTACTACTAGGGCCGCCTGCTACCCGTTGTGCTACCTGATTAGCTACCTCTTTGCTACCCGATTGATGCCCGTTTGCTACCCCTTTGCTACCCGTTTCTCTCAGTAAGACCTTTTGAAAGATCTCTTTTGAGACACCAAAACGTGTCCATCCACCTCGGCCCGTTTTGGCTTCTGCGCGATGGATAAAAGACTTTTCTATAAGGCGCTGAATAACGTTTTTTGAGCGATTAGAGCTGCAAACCAGTGCTTCGCTGATGCGTTCAAGAGTAAGTGGTGCCGTTTTTAAGTCGCCGTTAAGCTGGCAATCTTCGATGATAAAAAGGAGCAATCCGCGCTCCTTGCCAACAAGGGTCTCAAAAGTTGCGCTAGCTACCTCTTTGCTACCCGTTTGCTCTCCATTTGCTATCTGTTCTGCTACCCGTTGTGCTACCTGTTTTAGTTTTTCCTCCGACAAAGGATGATGATGAATACTTGAGGCAGCTACCTCTTTGCTATCTGTTTGATACCCGTTTGCTACCCGTTTAGCTACCTCTTTGCTATCTGTTTGATACCCGTTTGCTACCCGTTTATTGGGGGTGGCTATGTGGTTAGTGCCGGCATCTTTATGCTGCTCTTCCTTGGGGGCGGTAACAATCAGGGGAAGTGGGGTTTCCAAGTTGGAAGATTTGCTTTCAAATGGTGTTTCAGGAATGCGACTTAGATCCGGGGCGGGGATCTTAAGCTTTCCTAAAAATGGGTTTCCTTGCAGTGCCATAAATTAAACCTGCGCAACACTTTCAGTAAATGGGTGCCGCAAAGAGCTGGGTGCGGTCACTTCCTGTGTTGTGTGCTTCTGCGCCTCAGTTGAATAAATGCGGTCCCAAATCTCTCGAACTACATTTGCGTAATCATCTGAAAGGTCTGAACGCGGATCATGTTCTAAAGCCGAACGGTTCAAATAGAGGGCTTCCTGGCCAGCTACGCTCTTTCTAATGGTATTTGTGAGCAGTTGGCGAGCTGGATATTGAGCAATATAGGCACCTAAAATTTGTTGTGAGAGCTTCGTGTTTTCGCGAAGGGTCGGGACCAAGAGTTGACTATCCCAAGTGATCTTTGCTTTTACGCGAAAATCTTCGACTTGTGCCATATTGCCGTCAAGTACTTGAAACGTTCCCACGTCGCAGCCCACGGGCTGGATCAGTGTAGTTGAGCAAGCGAGCGAGTTCTCAACTAGAGAATTCCAGCTCGGTCCGTTGTCAAAAAGGACTACATCATAGTTGCTGAGGTACGGTAGTAAGTCGTCCCGGAAACGGAACTCTCGAAGCGTCTTTTGGTTAATTAACAAGATGAGATCGTTGAGCTGTGGGGTCTCTGGAATTATATCGAGAGTAGGGAGGTCGGTCCGATGAATAACGTCTTCAATGCGTCTTGATTTTTCGGGCTGATTAAAGAAGTGGTAAAGACCCTTGATCGCTTTATTGTACGCAAGAATATCAGCCAGCGTGTCCATGTTTGTCGGGGGAGGGAGCATGGTCTTAGTTATTGACCCTTGAATGTCGAGACCAACAACCACAACGCGGATTCCGTGAAGAGCTAATACCCGTGCGAATGCATGAGAAAGTGTTGTCTTAAGAGTTCCGCCCTTTTGGGTAAAAACCGAAATGACTTGCTGTGGCATCTTTCTGTTTGGAATAAATCCGAACCGCTTTCCGATTTCGGGAAGCTGCTCGGTTGTCCATTTGCGGATCTCTTTTTTTCCTCTAGCAAGGCGTGTTGCTTTTGGAATATCTCCTCGGCTCTCAGCGTTAGCGAGAACCTGTTGCGACTTGAAGCGTTCCTCCATTCGAAAGAGGCAGTGCAGATCCATCGAGCTGTAACCGTGAAAATCCATCTTATCTCTCCTTGTCGTTGTGAGAACAAAATCCTTTATTCCTCACGATGATCTATTGAGCGAGCAGGTTGTGCAAGATATTTTTATCTAGAAACGACTAGATTCAGACGCATCAGCAGGTGTGCTCACCGTTTCACAACCGGCAAATTCAAATCAAAAAAGAGGCGGCATCTGGGGTAACTTTTCGCATAGCGTTACACTTTTAACGCCCCCCTCGTTAGCCTTTTCCTAAACATCAAAGATCCACTTAGGCACACCAACCTTCGATATATGTCCGGCTGCGAAAACAATCCGCTGTCCATCGTGCCCCCCTCAAGAATATCTTGTTAGGGCTCACGCTGTTTGGCAGGAGTTTGCTCGAACTTGGTGTCAGTCACATCGCACTAACACACCTTGCTTCTTGAATCGGTAATTCAGACGTCTTTTCATTCATCTGCAAAAAAGTGTGATT
>JBBCAV010000372.1:0-4531 GCA_051382305.1 Bdellovibrionota bacterium FG-2 | reverse complement strand
CACGAAGGTAGGAGGCGTCGGCAATCCAGCTCCACACTAGGACTTCTTCTCCTTCATGGCTTGGTAGTAGCGTCCCATGTACCCTGCAGTTGCCTTTTCAGCTGGAATTTTCAATATTTTCGCAAACTGCGTGACAAACCCGCGCAGATAAACTGGGGCGGGCAGGCGGGAGTAGTTTTCTTCTTCGATGGCGATTAGATAGGATTTTGTAATTTTTGAAATCGCTGAAATTTCTTCTAGAGAAATTCGCCGGGCCTTTCTGACTTTCTGAAAAAAGGCGCCACGCCATTCTATTTCTTGGGCAATTTCATCAACTAGAGCGTCTTTCGCCTGAGGGGGGGGCTCCGTGCGAGTGAGTGCGGGCCTCGCAGGCAGAAAATCGTTATCCTTGAAGTCAGTGGTTGGGGCCACAAGAATCGAGTCGGGTGCAGGGTGATTGGGCCTCGCCTCCATCGGGGGAACGCGGTCAATGGAAACGATTTTCTGGTGAGTGGGCGGTCTAGCTTGGGCCACCATCTCTTGCTCGCTCGTGAGGAGCCCATGGTATCGATCGTATTCTTTGCGCTTCTCTGGAGAGGAGAGGATTTCGTAGGCCTCTTCAATTTTTTGAATCATGCTCTCCCGCTCATCTTGGGAAATCAAAGTGTAAAGCGCCGGGCTATCCTTATGATAGGCTGATTTCGTCTTGAGGTAGCCTTCTCGGATTTCCTGAGGGGACGCATCGCTTGCGAGATCTAAGACATCATAATAGGTGTTGTGTTCGGTGAGACTCATGCCTGTCCCCATCATAGTTCGAGAACGCGCTAAGTGCGAGTCAGAAAATGTCGTTTCGGTAGTGTCCGTAACGTTTCATGAGATAATTAACGATCCGGTCGACGCTTGAAACGAGCCGGGAGTTCGGAAACTCGAGCATAAGTGGCCTTTTTCGGCGGACAGCCTGCCAAACGGCGCTGTCGTAGTCTAAGTACCCGACGTAGTCCATTTCGAGGCCAAAGTACTTCTTACAGACCGTTTTGACCGAAAACCCAATATCGACGTCAGTTTGGGTTCGGGCTTGATTGACAATCAATTTGGGCTTGAATTTCTCAATCTCTTGTTTGAGTCGCATGCCTGCTTCGGGACTCACCCGGTTGACCTCGCGAAAAAGATCTGAAGGCGAGGTGATTCCTTTGGCGTTTTTTGAGTCCATCGCAAGATCAACGAGCGGTCTAATTTCGCGGAGGTATTTTGAATGTTTCAGACGGCGATAGTAGGCACTTCTGATAAACCGATACGCGTTTTCGATGGAAGTAGGTTCGGGAAGAACGGTTACGATGGGAACGTCGGCATAAAGGAAAAAATCGAGAGTATTGTAGCCGGTGCCGGCACCGAGGTCAAAAATGAGGTAATCGGCGTCGAGCTCGCGAAGCTTTTGCAAGAGGCGCACTTTTTGAGACGTCTTTAAATTCGCGACTCCGACCGCATCTTGTGCTCCGCTGATGACTTGGAGATTGGCCACGCCAGTTGGGGATAGGCACTGATCAAGACTTGAAACGCGGTTGGTGAAAAAATCACTCAACGTTTGTTTCGGAAGATCCAAGCCCAGCGTCGTATGAAGATTGGCGCCGCCGAGATCCATGTCGACCGCAATGACCCGGTTTCCAACGCGAGAGAGTCCAATGGCCAGTGATGAGGCAATGAGACTTTTTCCAACGCCGCCTTTGCCGCCTCCGATGGCCCAAACCTGTTTTACTCGGCTCGTGCTTGGAATCGAAATATGTTCAAACGGGTTATCGTTTTCATATTCATCGGCTCGAGTTGAAGAATTTGATTGCGCAGGAAAAGATGAAATGTTCGACAGTTCTTCAGATGTCTCTGAAGATTCGTTTAAAAAAGGAGCAAGATTTAATTTGACGCCTCCATCCATGGATCGTCCTCGTGTTTCTTTCCTAAGGTACCGTAATAGCACCCTATACCTATAAGGATTTGCTTATCCCGAAAGAGTGTCAAGGCAAAAAATAACCTGACTGTTGTAGTTTTTATGCGTATTTATTTTCGCGGTTGGCTGACTGAGTCGCGAAAATCTGTTCCCAGAAAGTTGATCATAGTTTTTTTGTCGGATTAGCTCACGTAGAGCTTTGGCGAAAGCGCAGCGTTAAGTGATTGAAAATACACTTGTTTTTATCTTGTTAAATAATTGCTGTTTGCATGCTTTTTTGAGGGGCTTGGCATTTTGATTGCTACTGTATCATTTTTGAAACGTGAACATCATGAGATGTGTGGACAAAAAGCCACGGTATTTAAATAGAGGATGGTAATGATAATGTTCAAACGCACTGCTGAAATCAAAATGAGCCAAATTTTCCCCGCCGTTTTTGGTGGGTTTCCTATTCGCCTGCATGTCCGAACCGATTTGCACCTAGCCAGGAAGTTTTGGCATGCTTCAATGGGAACTTTGATCGCCAGCGTATATGCGTTTTCCGGAATGTCCGCCTCTTGGACGGTAACGGTTATGGCCTGTTTTTTGGGCGCTGATCTTTTGATTGAGACTGCTCGGTTAAGAATTCCGACGGTAAATGAGAAGATTTTGAAAGTTTGGGGTCCGTTCATGAGAGCTCACGAAGTAAATCGCATGAGTACGGTGGCTCATTTTATCGGTGCTTCAATTCTTGCCGTCGCAATTTTCCCGAAACCGGTGGCGTTGCTGAGTATTTTGTTCTTAGCCTATGGCGATCCAATGGCCTCGGTGATCGGGATTCTCTATGGAAAATACGGGAGACGTTTTGCTAGTGGAAAATCTCTTATTGGAACTTTGGCAGGGGTTGCGACCTGTTTCATGATCACTTTTTTCTACCTAAAGTCTCAGTCTCAGCCGGATTCAACGGTGCTCGTTTTGTCCTTGCTTGGGGGGGCGGCAGGAGGAATGGCTGAGCTCGCTCCTTTTGAGGTTGATGACAACTTCACGATTCCCGTGGTTTCGGGGTTTGTGATGTGGCTGGCTTTTATGTTTTTTGGAGTCTAGGCTTTTTTCAGCTGATCAATTTATTGACACCCTGTTTTGTTGCGCCTTGCCCATCTTGCGGACTTGCTTGATCTTTTCGTTCTTGTAAGATGGTATAGGGGTTGCTCTATACGTAGAGTAAGTGGGTGCAATATGATGGGTCCTAGCTTACTAAAAAAACAGAGTTTACGAAGTAAGAGTGTCACTCTTGCTTTGTCTGTTTTTATAAGCTTTGCCGTAATGCTTGTGACTCCTACTCAGGGATTTTCTCGAAGTCCTATGCCAGTCGATGTCGAGGCGCGCGGAGCCCGTGCGCAGGGAGTTGAGTTTAGGCCCTCTTGGATGGAATCAGGGAAACCCATCAATAACGCGAACTGTTCTTATTTTTCTGATCGTGGAGTTGTCGAATGGACCAGCGCCGCAACCGAAAGCTGGTTGCAAGAACAGGTGATAAACCCAGGTGTGGCGCGCGGTCTTCGGATAGATTACGAGAATCGATACTCCACTTTCGAACTCAGAACTTATCAAGGACTCCAAAGTCATGAATTGGCGCGGGCTTTTTTTGAGGGGAACACAAAGTTTTCTTATGATGCGTTTGAGCAGATGAAAAACTATAATCGTGAGCGAGGCCTCAAGCGCGCGCGGGACATGGCGGGTGATGTGGCTCGTGATGAGCGAGTTAAATCGATCTATCGCCAAATTCGGCCTTACGTAAAACCGGTGGTCTTAATAGGGGCGGTGTGGGGTTTTTACTTTGGGACTCCCGCTGAATGGCAGGTTACGGAGGCCACAAAACTAAGTGCTCGTTGGTGTGGGAAGACTCCTGAGATGAGCGCCATGATGGGTGGGATTCCGTTTCTTCCTGATTGTGAGGCTCAAAGCGGCTCGTTGTCCTTAGCCTCACCTGTGGCAAACGGGTCTTTTGATCTGCGGACGGCCATCCCTGCCGCGACGGATCCTTTTTCTCGCAATGAGCGCTATAAATTCTCGCTCTCGCGAGGACTTCCTTGGAGTATGAGCACTGGCGTGTCTTACGGCGGGACCACCAGTACGGGGAGTGGTTTGCTCAGCAAGCAAATCAGCGAACATGTCACGGCCGTGGTGGATTCGTTACGGCCTGTGGGTGAAGTCGCCGCCGTTCGGCCGTCTGAAGAAACCATCAAGGTTCTTTACGGGATTAGTTTCTAGGGTTTTGGCACTCAGTCCAAATCAAATTCGACAAGGGTCGCGCCACTGCCCCCTTGGCCGGCTCCTGCGTCGCGAAAAATCTTGATGTAGGGGAGCTCGGCGAGCAATTTACGGGCGCCCTCTCGCAGTGACCCGCTGCCGAGCCCATGAATGATGATTACTTCTTTGAGCGCGGAACTTCGAAACGCTTGGTCCAGATAGTTCTCGAGCTTACTCATGGCCTCATCAAAACGCTCACCTCTGAGGTCAATCTGAGAGGCGGGGACCGCGGGCTGTGCGGCATTGAATCGTTTTTTTTCAGCGGCTTTGAGTGGTTTGGCCCCGGGGGCAGGGGGGGGGGGGGGGGCGGTATCTTCTTGGCGC
>JBBCAV010000371.1:0-1083 GCA_051382305.1 Bdellovibrionota bacterium FG-2 | reverse complement strand
CCCTTTCAACCAATCCTGGCGCAAGCAGCGGCCTCACCCTCAGGCACCGCTTTCTTGCTCACCCCTAATGATCAGCGAAACAGGCTGGTTAGGCTCTGTAGGGTTACGACTATCTTTGTCTGAAAATTGTTGGATACTCAAAGACGATGGCTTCTTATCCGAATCGCTTCGAGAGGCGCGCAGCTGGATTCAAGAAAGTCTGTGGCGCAAGAACATGCTCTCGAAAGGTGGCTGGATGTGGGTTCCAAAGGATGAAAAAAGGGCATGAGACCACTTCGAATTTATCTCGATAGCTCAGTGATTGGTGGCTGCCATGATGTTGGATTTGATGAAGACTCGCATCGAGTTATCTCTGGAATTCATCGCGGCAAGGCCATTCTTTTAATTAGTGAAGTCGTTGTTCGTGAAATCAGTAAAGCTCCTCAAAATGTTCAAGAGGTACTGGCATCAATATCGCCAACAGCCGTTGAGGTTGTAACATTGGACGAAGAAGTCCTTATTTTGCGCTCGGCTTATCTTTCCGCAAAAATCCTTGACAAAAAATGGATTGATGACGCAACCCATGTTGCAGCGGCGACCGTTGCTCGAGCTGATGCCATTGTTTCGTGGAATTTTAAACACATCGTTCGGCTCGATAAAATGAAGGCATATAATCAGGTAAATCTAGCGAATGGTTACGGGATTCTTACGATTGTAACTCCTCGGGAGGTTAATTATGAAAAAGATTAGAAAACAGCCGAAAAAAGAATTTGATACCCTCGCCTTCAAGGCAAAAACACAAGCGGAGATAGCGCAGGACATTTCCGGCATGAGCAGGGCCGAGGAAATCGAATATTTCAGAAAAAGCACTTCACGCGGTCCACTTTCCGGGTGGTGGGCGCGAGTCAAAGAAGAACAGGTTATAAAACGCCGAAAGAAGCTCAAAGACGTAGCATGACCTTGCGAATTTTGATCTCGCCTGTATCGATACAGGAGCGCTTGCGTCAGAGTTCTGAGCTAATCAAAGTTCATCGGGTAACCAGAGCGCCCCAAGATCTATCTCTACCGCATCAAATGGCGCGGCTCGAACTCGTTCATTTCCGG
>JBBCAV010000370.1:0-34352 GCA_051382305.1 Bdellovibrionota bacterium FG-2 | reverse complement strand
CGAAAATGAGCGCTATCCCAGGCGTGAAATCATCGCCTTGTATAGAAAGCGCTGGTCGGTTGAGACGACTTATGGCCGCGTCAAGAACCTGCTGTGTCTCGAAAAATTCCATGCTCGTTCATATAACGGCGTCATGCAGGAGATCTTCGCAAATCTCTTGATCCTCTCGATCACCGCTCTGGCAATAACGGCTGTAGTTGTCGAGGACAAGGTGAACGTCGAAGTTGAACTGCCAAACTTCAAAAATGCATCTGAAAGCGTGAGGCGAAATCTCTTCACGGTAATTGATCATAAAATAGAAAACGTAAAGCCCAAAAAGTTCATGAAACAACTTCTCGCTGAGGTTCGGGCACTCATGTACCCAATCCGCCCAGGCAGAAGTTATCCAAGAGTTTCGATGCAACCTATAAAATCCTGGAATCTCAAGAAGTCGGCAAAACTAAGAGCGTTTGCAGCTCAGAGAAAAAATCCGACGGCGGCGAGGTGAACGGGCTTATCCGGCTGCCATTGGTATTAACGAATAGCTCGTGCTGCGCCCGCCACCCGAATTCTTGATCAGGATATTTCGCTTCACAAGATCATCAATGTCGCGAGAAGCACTGTCCTGCGAACAGTTTCCTAACGCCGCCCATTTTGAAGAAGTCAATTTTGAATCGAAACCATCGAGAAGGCGATTGATGATTTTTCGTTGTCGATCATTGAACATCTCCCCACTCCACCGCTCCCAAAACTGAGCCTTCTTTAGCACGGACGCCATGATCGCCTCGGACCCCTGGAAAGCGCGCCCCAGACAACTGAGAAACCACTCAAGCCAATCCGTAATATCTAAACTCCCCTTTTGAGTCGCTTCAAGAACATCATAATAGTATGTCCGCTCCGAGCAAATCTGAGCCGACATACTATAAAAACGCTGCGGACTATTCTCCGATCGAGCAAGCGACATATCCGCAATCGCGCGGGCTATTCGGCCGTTTCCATCATCAAACGGATGGAGCGTAACGAACCACAAGTGCGCGACGCCTGCTTTTAATACCGGATCGATCGATTTTTGGCCATTGAACCACGAAAGAAACGCTCGAACCTCGTCGGGAAGCCTCCCCGCCTCCGGTGCTTGATAATGAATGCGGTTGCGTCCAATGGCTCCGGATACAACCTGCATTGGCCCCGCTCTGTCATCACGCCATCGCCCCACGCGAATTCTAGTCATCCCGCTATGTGCGGCCGGGAAAAGAGCCTTGTGCCAGCGAAACAAGCGCTGATTCGTGAGGGAGGATTTGAACTGTTGAGTCGCATCTAACATCATCTCGACGACGCCTTCAACGTTTCGATCGGAAGCAATTAGCCCGCCCACATCCACCCCAAGGCGTCGCGCAAGCGAAGAGCGCACCTGATCTCGATCAAGACGTTCACCCTCAATTTCGCTCGATTTCAGCACGTCTTCGGTCAAATTTTGCAGAGCAGCTTCTGTTCTAAACTTAAGGCCCAATCCTTCCATCCGCCCAACCAGACGTCCCTGCTGATGACGCAAGTTCGCAACCCGCTCGGCCAAATGGGATTCATGCCAATGGAACTCCGGCCAATTTTTGCGCTCGTAGATATATCTCATAGGTTATAATCTCCGCATAACATACGCAGATTATAACCTCTAAACTCCGCACATGCTAGGCCTAAAATCCGCAATAAATACGGAGAATAAGCAAGCCCCCGAGCACTCACTTCACCTTAAACGGCACGAGCTTCTTGTCGCCTTTACCGGGGGCCTTCTTCTCCCACGTCAAAGTAAGCTGCTCGCCTGATGCACCCGAAAGTTTTCGCACGATATCCCACTGATCAAACTCATCCGAGGGTTTTCCATCCACTTCTGTAATCACCATCCCGGGGCGCAACCCCTCTTTCAATAAACGCTGGGCTGGCAAATTATTAGCGATTGCAACAACGAGCAAAACCCGCTCGGAATCCCGATAATCATACTTCAGGGTCAAGCCACTTTGGTTCCGATGCCCTTCCATAAAACCCGGAGTTTTTAGCTTCTCGGAAAGCCAAATTCTATCATGCGGTAAATCAAAAATCACGGGAGCCAGCCCCAGAACGCCCATTCCTAGCTCTAGTCGCGAAGTCTTCACCGGCAATTGCCATTGCCAATCCCCGCAAGCCACCGAGAATTTCGACCCGACCTTCGAACCCGACTGCCAATCCTCTTGCTTCCCAGTATTCAAACTCATTAAGAGCCCCTGACACTCCACTTGAGGTGCCCCCCCCGCAACAAGCCGAGTCTCAAGAAAAAAACTTGTTTCATGCTGCTTAAGAGAAGGTACAAAACCCTGCCTGGACCAGAGCCGCACTTCTGCAGGCGGTCCCGGATAGAATTCGACAACAGCTTGAGACAAAAAGTCCTTGCCTAAAACTCCATCACAGCACGTAGCCACATTCTCAGGGGGTGAGAAAATCTCTGTCTCCGCAATCAAAAACTCCCGCAAGGGCAAGGCAAAACCACCCAAATCAACCGCATCAAAACGCGCGTGCTTGCCCAAACGTCCTTCGTGCGCACCACTCCACTTATAGGGCTCTGGGGGAAGTCCTGGGGTCTGCACAAAAAGTGGAGGAATCCCCTGCGCGGACAGAAAAAGGGGCGACACCAAACTCACATCCGCTTTCGAATCGATCAGAAATTTTCCATTAAGCTTGCGCCCCCCAACCTCAAGCGAGAGCCTGACTGAAAAAAGACCATTCCATTTACGCGCCGGGGCCCGCGCAAGCAGCAAAGTATCATGATCAGAATTAGGCTGAGCTGACTTCGTTATCGGGCCCTTTTCGGCGGAGGCAACCACACTTCCCCCTTTCGGGCGTGGACAAACACCCGCTTTGCGAGCCTCCTCCAAATAGTACTTCCACTCTCTGGCCTTAATTCGGGGGAATATCTGATCGCGCCACTGTTTTTCGAGTCGATAACGGACATTCTCCCACTCGACCAAACCGCGGGAAATTGCGGCGTCCTTTTTCTTCTCCCTGATCTTTGAAAACTTCATCGCCAGGAGATCTTTTTCGAGATTCTGCGCTTCATCCCAAGCCTGCGCGGCCCAGCCCGCAGCTATACGAGCCCCTTGTGAAGTTCCAAAACGATAATCTTCAAAAGTAGTAGGCTTCGCATTGCAAGAGAACCCCTTAGCGCCTCCTTCTTGCAAGCCACTCAAGAGCGCCGGTGAAAAATACGATCTCGCCTCGGATTTAATAAAATCAGCGCTCACGCCAAAGCGATCTTCTTTTAAACCCTCTGGTAAACCCCCTGGCAGAGCAATCGCTTTTAGACCCACCAGCTCAGAGTTTCGTGAGAGAATCCAAAGTTTCTCTTGAGGGTTCCACTCAGTGGGCGCCAAAGCCCACACCCGTTCCAAAATCAATGGAGCCGTTGCAACCTGGTAATCCGAACGAAAAGAAATTTCGTTTCGAACACGCTCCCCGCTTAAGGCGGTGTTTAGGAATGCAAAAAAAATAAAAACTACTCTCATAATCTAAATTTCCCAAGTCCCAGTTTGCGCGCCCATGTCGGCTCAATCCGAATGCGGAAAAAGAGCCCCTTTTCCATCGGTCGTATGGTCTCAACCACGCCGTGAGCATGAATCTGAGACTCCAATTTGCTTTCCGCATAAGGAATCATCACATCCCACTGCTCAAGCTGTGCATGAAAATGCTTGAGAATAGCTTGCCTGAGCCGCTCCACATCGTCTCCCTTTAGAGCGGAAACAAAATGGGCCCCCGGCGCCACGACGCGAGCCCGGTTGCGCGCGAGCGCCCCCCCAATTAAATCAACTTTATTCAGCACCGTGAAACGCGGCTTCTCCCCCACGCCCAGATCATCTAAAACCTTTTCCGCGACCTGCAGCTCCTCGCTCGCTTGCGACGAAGAGGCATCCACGACATGCACGAGCAAATCGGCTCGCTCAAGCTCTTCGAGCGTTGAGCGAAAAGAAGCAATCAAGGAATGGGGCAAACGACTGATGAAACCCACCGTATCAATGGCGACAATAGGAGGATGCGCATCCGGGTCCAAAGCCCGCACGCTCGAATCCAGGGTCGCAAAGAGCTTATTTTCGGCCAGCACTTTCGAATGCGTCAAGGCATTGAGCAGCGTAGATTTTCCCGCATTGGTGTAACCGACGAGCGCCACCTTAAGAACATTTTTTCGTCCTGCGCGCTGAACTTTGCGCTCTTTTGCAATTTCGACCAGACGTCCTTTCAAAACCGAAATCTGCCTTTGTACTAAGCGCCGATCCACTTCAATTTGCTTTTCACCCATTCCTCGGCTGCCGGGCGAGCCCCCCCGCTGCCGCTCAAAATGGTCCCAAAAATGGGCCAATCGCGGCAAAAGATATTGCATCCGAGCAAGGGCCACCTGCGTCTTGGATTCGCGGGTTCGCGCATGGCGCGAAAAGATTTCGATAATCACGCCTGGGCGATCCAACACGGGCTTGCCGAGGCTTTTCTCAAGATTCCTCAGTTGATTTGGAGAGAGTTCAGCATCGACCACAATACAGCGAGCCTTGAGCTCTTCGGCCTGCGCGCGAATTTCCGCAATCTTTCCTTCGCCGATATAGGTTGCAGGATTGACGGCTCGAAGATGGACCATCACTCGACCGGCCGGGCGTGCGCCTAAGGTCGTCAAAAGCCGTTCGATTTCTTCAGCGGCAGCATCGGTATCAAAGCAAACACAAAACGCCGGAAAGTCGATTCCTTTGGCGACATCATCTAAGCCCGGCAGTAACGTTTCAATCTCTTCAAGCATGAAGCTCCTTTAACTGGACAACACAAATGCTCCCACGATATCATAGTTGTATCTATGGAAAACGTCGTCGTAAACGTTAATGGAACAATCCATGTTTTTTCCTCGCTGCAACGCGAGATTGAGGCCCCTAAAGCGGTGGTCTCCGTCTTTGATCGCAGTTTTCTTTATGGAGATAGCCTCTATGAGGTTTTTCGCTCTCATGGGGGCGTATTTCTCCAACTCGATGAACATTTAGGGCGACTCTACAAATCCGCAGCACTGTGTCGAATGAAGGTTTCCCAGGATCTTGCGACCCTCAAAACGCAAGTCGTCCGCACTTACGCTGAATTTCAAAGCTCCTGCGAGAAGCGCTGCGACGCCTATTGCCGCCTCGTGCTCACTCGCGGAGTCGGCCGTATCGGCTTTGGCGAAGAATGTGTCCTCACCCCCACTCAAGTCATTATCATCATTCAAAAAATTGAGCTCCCCAGCGAAGCCCAAATCAATAAGGGCCTCAGTCTACAGATCTCCAAACGTATCCGCAATCACCCCAATGCCCTGGACCCAGCCATGAAATCCGGGAATTATCTCAACAGTCTTTTGGCCTACCTCGAGGCGACTTCGGAAAAGTATCCAGAAAAATACGACGACGCTCTTCTTTGCAACAGCGACGGTCACATCACCGAAGGCACGACGTTTAATATTTTCTACGTGAAACGCGGCATCTTGGTCACGCCGCCGCTAGAGATTGGCATCTTAGATGGAACCACGCGAAGGGCGGTCCTCGAAGTGGCCCATGAATTGAAAATCCCTGTGAGAGAAGTTCGGTTTCCAAAAGAACGCCTTTTTGAAGCCGACGAAGTCTTTGCGACCTCAACCACCAAGGATGTTTTTCCCGTCACCAAGGTTGAACAACAAAGAGTGGGTTCAGGAAAGCCCGGATTGATTTCACTTAGGCTTCGAAGAGCTCTGCAGGCTGCCCTCATTAAATCAGCGAACAAACCATTATGATGAAACTTGCACCCAAAAGCTTGTCTCACCTCAAGGCCACCACCCTCAATGCCGCGCATGCCGCAGGCAAGGTTCTCGAAAAATACTTCACCCGTCCGCTCGAAATTCGAGAAAAGCCACGCGCAGGACTGGTCACTGATGCGGACATGGGAGCAGAGAAGGCCGCGATGACGATTCTCAAGAAGGCCTACCCGAGCTTTGGTTTTTTAACTGAAGAGTCTCACCCAGAGGACATCACAAATCCGAACGTTCCGGGTCGATGGATTTTAGATCCTCTGGATGGCACGACCAATTTTGTCCATCGATTTCCGATGTTTTGTGTCTCGCTGGCACTGGAGTTAGAGGGCGAGATTCTGATGGGCGTGGTCTATAATCCGATACTAAAAGACACCTATTTTGCACGGAAAAATGCGGGCGCCACCCTGAACGGGAAAAAAATTCAAGTCTCAAAAACGCGCACCCTATCGGCTTCGTTGTTAACGACGGGATTTTCTACGAATCAAGAGACTGAGACTATTTCTAATCAATTATCCGTTTTTCGAAGCCTGAGCCTTCAAACCCGCGGCATCCGTCGCCCCGGAAGCGCGGCCATGGACCTCGCCTACACCGCGCGTGGAGTTTTTGACGGTTTTTGGGAGCGAAAACTCTCCCCTTGGGATGTGGCAGCGGGATTTTTGCTCGTAGAAGAGGCCGGCGGAAAAGTGACGGACTTTAACGGTAGGGCTTTTAGGATCAATGGGGGGCAGATTACCGCCTCCAACGGAAAAATCCACAAAGCTTTGATCAAGGAGATGAGTGAGATTTGACAGAAACGCTAGGGTTTCTTACAATAAGGTAGGGCCAGGAGGGACCTTTCTTATGACGTCATGGGTCTATTTGTTCTCGAAGTTTACACCAGAGGCACTCCTCTTTGAAGCATCCTTTTTGTTTTTTATTTGCGCGTTTTATTTTGGCTATTGGATTCTCCATAAACGAAAAGACGGTGTTGCAGGAAAAACCCTCCCCGCGGGAATGGTAAAATTCTATCTCAACAACCTCATCAAACAGGCGGAATTTCTCCGCGCTCAACTCTTTGGTCTTCTCAACAACGGTGAAATTCCCCCGGAAGAAATGGAAAAAATGATGACGGGCATGTCAATGCCCTCTTTTGCGGGAATGGGAATGCAGCACTCAGGCGCGACCCAAGGAGCAGGAATGTCGGCGGGCGCCGGTGGCGCCTCGGATCCCGCGTTACTGCAAAAGCTGGCAGACTTAGAAAATAAAATGAGCGAACAATCCAGCGCCATGGAGAACATGATTGCTGAGAAAACGACGCTTGAACAAGAGCTGGATGCGGCACGCGTGGCGGCAGCCTCTGCGGGGGGCGCCGTGAGCTCCGGCAACTCTGCGGATGCCTCAAAACTTAAAGATAAAGTGAATAGCCTTGAGGCGCGACTTGCAGAGTACAGTGTCATTGAAGATGACTTAGCGAACCTCAAACGATTGCAACAAGAAAACGCCTCGCTTAAAGCAGCTCTCGCTCAAGGTGGGGGCAAACCGGCCGCTGCGGCTGTCGCGACGACAGTCGCAGCCCCTACGCCTGCTCCGGCGCCTGCTCAGACCCCAGCACCAAAAGCCGCGGAACCGGACCCCTTGGCTGAACTTGAAGCCTCCATCGCCTCGCCTGCACCTGAGCCGATGGTAGAACCTGAAGCTCCAGCAGCTGCGCCCTTTGATGCACCAGACGCTTCATTTGAGAGCCTTGTCGATGAGGTTGAAAAAAGCCTCGATACCGCCAAAACCGACGAACTCCTTAATTCCAAAGCTGCCGCTCCTGCGGCTCCGGCAGCAGCTCCCGCGGGGGCCTCTGCTATTGATACGGCGGCCCCAGCCGCCGCCCCAACACCCGAACCGCAGAGCATTACCGCGGCAGCCCCGGCTCCTACGGGTGAGGCCGATCTTGTGGCAGAGTTTGAAAAGATGCTCAATGGATAGACGAGTTCTTGCAGCGCCACTGTGCTTGTTTCTATTTGTAAATGCGCCGATCAGCGGATGGACCGCTCCCACTCCGGCAGTGAATCCTGAATGGATTTCGAAGCAAATCAGGGCGGATTTGACTCAACGTTCGAAATCCGCAAAATCAGATTTTGACCCGGTCTTAGTAACATGGGGAAATAAGTACGGCACCCAGGCTGTCCAAACTCTCGTGGGCATTGCGGGCAACCCCAAAGAGTCAGATGCGAATCGCTACGTTTCAATCATGGGAATCGCCAAACTCGGAGGCGCCCGAGCCACGTCACTCTTGGTTCCAGTATTAAAAGACAAGAGCTGGATGATTAGAAATGCTGGCCTAAGAGCCCTATCCATCCTCAGGGATCCACATGCCACTGAATCTGTCGTACCCCTCCTAAAAGACCCCGCACTCGTCGTAAGACTTGAAGCAGTCAGCACGCTCGTTCGATTAGACCCCCAAAACGCGCCCCTCAGCCTCGTGCAAGCGATCGAGGATCCTCAAAACTACCACCAAGGCAAAGCGCTCTGGGTTCCCTCGCGAGCCTTGAGGGCCATCGAAAGCATCGACAAACAAGACCCAGTGCTCGTGGCTCGAACTTCTGAAGCTTTGGCAAAAGCGATGACAAAAGTGCCAGACTCTGAGTTTCGCGCTCAGATACAAAAAAGCCTGGCTTCTTTAAAAAAGAAAGCCAGGCTCTAAGAAACGATTTCTTTTAACGAATCGAGGCGATTACTTGCCTGGATTTAATTCTTCGTCGATGATCTCAGCGAAGTTCTCAATCGGAACTGCACCGGCGATCAACTGACCATTTACAAAGAAAGTCGGAGTCGATTTTACGCCGATTTTCTCGCCGTACTCCATATCCTTCTGAACAACGTCCGCATACTTCTTGGCCGTCATACATTCAGCATATTTTTTTACGTCTGCGCCCGAGTCTTTAGCGTATTTTTCAAGGCTTGGAGCATCAAGCTTCGCTTGGTTCTTGAACACGATATCATGAAACTTCCAGAACTTGTCGCTGCTTTGCTCATTCACGCACATCGAAGCCTCAGCCGCGGGACGGGCTTCTTTATGCATCGGGAGCGGGAAATGACGGAACGCAATCTTTATCTTGTTTCCATAGCGCTTCTTTAAGTCACTGACGGTATCAGCACCGCGCGAGCAAAAAGGGCATTGGAAATCAGAAAATACGACCACAGTAACAGCAGCATCCGCTTTCCCAAAGAAAGGCGCATTGCCGGCATCCACTTTGACCTGCATCTTAGGCTTGGAGAAATAAACCTCGACAGGGTTCCCCTTGGTCATCTTTGCGACATAAGCCTGAACAAGTTCCTGTTTTTTCAGCGTCTGCAGATAAGAATTAATTCGCTCACGAATCTGAGGATTAAGCTGACTTTCAGGGATTTTCTTCTCAGCTACGAATTTCTTAAAATCTTTATCTGAAATCTTAATATCGCTGCCAATGATTTTCTTGTTGATGTAATCGTCAAGAGAGAGCGATGCTTTTTTGGCATCCGCGCCCACGAGTTTTTCAATCACAAGTTTATTGAGACGCTCCATCTTGAGCTCATACTCACGTTTCTTGAGATCAAAAAAATCGAGCTTATCATCTCCAATAAGCGCTTCTTCGGTGATCTCTTCACCGGCAATTTTTGCAACAATGCCCGCTTTGGGCGGATCTTTGTGAATAAAATTAGGCTTTGCCTTCGCCTGATGATCCGTGCATGCGGCCACAACAATAAACAATGCCACCGACAATCCGGCGGTGAGCAATGTTGCAGAAAAATATCTGCTTCGACGTGTTCTAGTTTCAGAAGTCTTTTTCATTTGAACCTTTTCTCCTTGGTTTTCACTACGTTTGCGGTGAACTCATCGTAAGGCGAGTCCCCTGGGGTTGCAATCAGAAAGTGCGCACTAAATCGTGAAGACGGACCAAGCCCTTCCAAGATCCATCCTCACCCACGACCGGAATCACACTAATCTGAGAAGATCGATTTTCCATTAAATCCAAAGCCACTTTTGCCAACGCGCTCGAAACAACGGTAATGGGGTGGGAAGTCATCACTTGCTGCGCTTCGAACGAAAAAAACTTCTCGCGATGCTGCAATGCGCGCCGAATATCTCCATCCGTAATAATCCCTAGGAGTTTAGTGCCCTCGACGACAAGCACCCCCCCGAGTTTTTTTCGGGTCGATTCGCCAATCACTTCTTCCATCAACGCATGAGGTCCTACAAGTCCTAACTGATCACCCGAATGCATGATTTCTTCGACCCTCAGATTCAAGCGATACCCCAGCGATCCCGCCGGATGAATTTTAGCAAAAGCGTCCGCATCAAAGCCCCGCAGTTGCATCAACGTCACCGCAAGCGCGTCGCCCATGGCCAACGCCAAGGTCGAACTGCTTGTGGGCGCAAGATTGTGAGGGCAAGCCTCTTGTGAGACAGACGCTTCAATAAAATGATCACAAAAATCACGCAGCCGAGACTGAGAATTGCCGCACAGACCTACAATCTTAGCCCCTATGTTTCGCAAGGAGGGCAAAAGACGAATCAACTCTTCGGTGTTTCCGGTATAGCTAATGGCGAGCACGGCGTCTTTTGATGAAACCACTCCTAGATCACCATGGAGGCCCTCGGTGGGATGCAAGAAAACCGCGAGACTTCCCGTACTGCTTAGCGTTGCCGCAACTTTTTGCGCGACCTTTCCGGACTTCCCAAGACCCGTAACGACGATTTTGCCGCCATTCTCTAACGCGTTCTTCAGGCAACCTAGCGCCGACTCAATTTCTCGCGCGGATTGACCTTCAATTCTTGACCGACATTCCAAAATAGAATGAGCCTCAAGTTCCAGTACACGCCGCACTTCTTTTGCGACCTCTGCCCCACTCATGACACGCATGATTTTAGTAGTGCATGTTCCATTGACAAAGAGCAATGATTTTCTATAAACCTGTCGCTGGAGGGAACCATTATGACCATCAAGAGGATTATTTTCACAGCCCTGTTTGTGGGCGGAGCCGCTGCCAACGCAGATACCTTGGGCTTTAGCATAAAGGATGACGGCTCGACCCCCGCGAACGCGATCCGAGTATCCGTCGTCGATGAATTCACCAAACAGCCTCTATCTCAAGCCAAAATCGCCGTTTCTGAAATCCGAGAAACCAAACTCAAAACGGACCTCACCAATGCCGAAGGCACCGCCGTGTTTACGTTTGAAAGCGCTGCCCAAGCACTCAACCCCAAAATGATTTCGGTCTCAAAACCCAACTACGTCAACGTCTCCGTCATTGGGACCCAAAATCACATCGTGACCATTTTTCTAAAACCTCTTACCGCTAATACGGCGCCAGTATTGGCCACCGGTGGATTGGCCGGATTTAAAATGCCAGACACTTCAGACGTTGTTGTGGCGGGGCTCGTGTTTCCGACCCTGAGCGCTTCCGATCTTTTGGGATTCAATCCTGACTCTATTATTTCGCCGCTTTCTGACACCATTGACGTGATGGGTCCCCAGAAGGTCCCTTCAAACCTCGTCATCCCCCGGCAGGCATTTTCCGTCATTTTCGATACCATTGTTCTAAACAAGCCAACTTATAAGCTGCCCGTCGCTGTGGGCCAACCTCTACGCCTAACCGGAATCCAGGGCGAAGTTCCCGTCGCTGATCTCATTGACCTGGCGACCTCGGGGGGAGGCAAAATGAGTTTGGATCTTCTTAATAAACTGAAATTTCGAAGAAGTGCGGGAACCACGGATATCATCACCCCCTCCGGACCTTTCAAAAAAGACCTAAACGCAACTGTCTTACTCTCCAAAAAATACCAGGCCACGCCTGCTCGGCCTGATTTTGACGGAAACATTCTCGTTCTTTCGGCCAATGACCTCCTGGGTGATCGCTCCATCTTGATTCCTACGGATGTAAAAGTCGCGCTCAACACCGAGAACGCAAATCCCATTAGGACTGTGAGTCTCGCGCAACCTGCGGCAGATTATGGAAAAGCTCGCGTCACTCTTTCCCTGGCTTATGGAAACCACGGCAATCAGATTTCTGGGGTCATCGCCTCGTCTGCGACCACCGCGCTGCCTCCAAGTGTCAAAACGGGTGCGTTTATGAGCGTTGACTCGCTCAACGACAGCAAAGGACTTCCCGCAACCCTCTCCCTTCAAGCACCCCAAAAAGGCATAAGGGTCGCAGTTTTTGAGGACAAAACTTCGGCCGTATGGAAAGTCTATGCGCTCCCCGCTGCTGGCGCATACGCTCTTCAAACCTCCACGCTCACTTCGAGCGCCGCCATTGCCAAATACGCTTTGATTGATTTAGATTTCGGATCAACCTTTATCGAAACCTCAATCGATGGCACCACTCTTATGACGGGGCTCGAGCGATTCGCCCGAGCCGGCGCGAAAACGGCGCGGTAATTTATGAGACCCCTTTTTTGGGCGTTTCTCTTCATTGCAATCGGAGCAATCGGAGGGTCCGGCTGCGTAACCGCTTACCAAGAAACCATCGGGGCGGACTCGGCCCGCTCATTTTCCAAGATCTACCTCACGGATTTCAACCTCGCCTGGCAGGCGATACTTGAAAGTCTCAAGCAAAACGCCATGGACGTCACCAATCGTGATAGTGGCCACATTCAGACGAAATGGACCGACAATACTGCTGAGAAAAATCTCATTGATTCCTTTGGAAGCGCGGACGCCTATCTCAAAGCGCAAGTCCGATACAAAGTGACGGCCTCCAAGGGTTTCTATAATGGAAAATCGTCCGTCAAAATCACCATTCAAAAAGAGCAAATGATCCAAAGAGATGTGCTTGAGGGATGGAAACCCGTACAAACGGATTCTGTTGAAGAAGCGACGCTGCTCTACCGGATCGGAAGAATTCTTACGATGAAGACGAAGCTTGCGCGAATGGAAGAGCAAAAAACGAAGCACGATATTGAAAGCTCAGGATTTGCGCCGTCTTCTCCCTGGAAATCTAAAGCCACTTCTGAAGATGACGAAGACGAAAACGAGAGCGAGAACGAAGACGAACCGTAGGCAAACTCTGCCCACAATAGGCAATTTTTTCCTTTCAGGATTTGAGCCTCCCACCGCCTTTGCAAAACTTTCGGCAAAAACGGAGGCAAAGTTGAGCTTTATTTAGGCGCGCGCGAGGCCTCCTTGGCACACGGCTTGCTGATATACCTCATTGGAGGCTTTTCAATGCCTAGTGTGTCGCGAACATCTGATGATACAAATGGTTCTGCCCTCAAAAGCTTGAATGAACTTCAGGATGAAATTCGCACGGATAACGAAAAGACCGAAGCGAAACGAAACGCACGCATTAAGGATCTGGAAGCAAAATACAAAGCCCAACTCAAAGAACAAGAAGACAAATACGAAAAAAGTATTGCACAACTTCGGGGCGTCGCCGATGGGCGACTCAAATCCGTTCAAGAGAGCAATCGCAACGAATTGGACGACCTTCGCTCCCAAACCTACAATAGAATGAGCCGCTACAACGGCGAGAGTGCGGATACGCTGCAGCGCCGAGTCCAGGATCTAGCGCGCGCCAATGAATCCCTCGAACAACAGACCAGCCAAAAGCTGGACGACGCGAAAGAAAACTACTCCAAACGGGCTGAAAATCTCCAGCGAGACAATAACGACGAACTCACCCGTGCCGTCAACACCACTCGGCAGGCCACGCAAGATGCTTATCACCAGCTCGCCGAAGAAAATAGATTCACGGCTCGCCAAAATCAGAATCAGTCCCAGCAAGAACGAGAGGAAATCCGCGCTGACTCACAAAAACAAATAGGCTTTGAACGCGATCGCGCCGTCCTCGCACTCAAGGAAAAGGACCGAGACTTCGCGCACCGTGAAAACAAGAATGACCGCGAAGCGGACCGAAAGATCGCCCGCGCCCAGGACCTTTCAGCACAGGACATTGAAAAGCAAACCCGCAAACTTACCGAAAGCCACGCCGATCAAACTCAAACAATGAGAAGCGAGGTCAAGGGCCTCCTCGATGCAGAAAAACACTATGTCAAAAGTCGCGCCCAGGGAACCGCCGATGCGATCAAGGAGTTTGAACAGGAAAATGGCGCCCGTGAACAACTCATCGGTCAAAGCTACGACACGCAGATGGCGAAAATTCGGCAGAAAGCCCAGGAGAGCGACACCTACTATACCCAGCTTAACGACGAGAACCTCAGAACCAAGGACCGAGAGTCCGCAAAAATCATGTCCAAACAAAAGACTGAGGATCACGAAAACAATCAAGCCGTCTCCAAGCGTTTTGATGAGAACCGCCTTCAACTCGAAGGGAAATACAAGAAGCTCTCCGCCGCTGCTGAGATAGGTGTCGCGGCCCAACGAGAGGGCGTTGAAAAACAAAATCAAAACACGCTGCAGCAGCAAAGCCATACGGCCTCTGAAACCCTAGCGCGGCAGCGACAAATGGACCAAGAAACCATTAAGACGCTCGAAAGGTCTCTTGAGCAAAAACTCAATTCGACCGACATTGCAGACATCCCCACAGCCTATGAGGAGCAGATTCGGCAAAAACTCGAAACGAAGTATAGCCAAACCGCCGAGCTCAAAGACGAAGGGACCGACAAGCAGTTTGAGAATCTAAAACACCAATACTCCGGACGGATGAGCGAGCTCAGCCACGACCAAGGGTTGCGGGAAACGAAGATTCAACGACAGTCGGCCGTTGATCGAGAATTGGATAAAGCGCAGTTCCTTGATCATATGCGAGACATGGAGACCGAAAAAGGGGTTCACACCCGAAACCTCCAGGTCGATCACGAAAAAGAGACAGAAGCGCTCAAGCGCAACTATGCGCACCATCTGGAGCGGCAACGCAAAGAATACGATGACATCATTCAGACCTTGAGACATGACGCAACCTCCCGCCTGGCCGATGTGCGTCAAGAAGCAGATTTTAGTTCAAAACTCTTGCGTAGAGAGGCTATTTCCAAACACAATGAGATGGCTCGGAATTATGAAAAGCGCTTGGCGGATCAAAAGATGGAGTTCGACCTCCGTCACGACGATCACAAAAATGAGTTGCAAAAAATCAGCAGTGAAAGTGGACGCAAGATGAAACAATCCTTAGAAGAATCCGAACGAAACCACGAACAGCGGATCGCCCAGCTCCAGCAGCAGAGCAAAGAGCGCGAAAGAACGCTCGTGCAAAACTACGAAAACGAACTTGATAAAGTCAGGCGCGCCAATGAACTCCTTATCCAAAAGAAGAGTTAAAATCGTTTGTACGCTCGGCCCTGCGTCTTCAACGATGGCGCAAATTTCGGGTCTTATCGAGGCGGGCTTGGATGTGGCGCGGCTTAACTTCAGCCACGGAACACACGAGCACCATGCAGGCGTGATCAAAATCATTCGGGAAGCGGCTAAACAAGCGGGCAAACACATCGCCATCATGCAAGATCTCCAAGGCCCCAAGCTTCGTGCTGGAAAATTGGGTAAAGATGGAATTGAGCTAACGGAGGGAGATGTTCTCCTCCTTTACCCCGAAGGGTCAGAGCCCAAAATTTCTGGAAGTGGAAAAAAACTTGTACCCATCTCCGCCGAGATTGCCCTCTCGATTTCAACGGACGTGCAGGTCGGGGCGCGCATCTTGTTTGATGATGGAAAAATCTCAACGATCGTCAAGGAGGTCAGACCTCCCGAAATGGTCGTTGAAGTCGAAGTCGGTGGCAAACTCACAGACCACAAGGGCATGAACCTCCCAGGCACTCCCCTCTCAATGCCCTGCCTCACGGAAAAAGACTTGCTGGATCTCAAATTTGGCCTCGATCATGGAGTCGATGCGATGGCGCTTTCGTTCGTGAGGACCGTCGGCGATATCGAAGATATCAAACAGCGCTTGCGAGCCGTATCCAATGATCCTCCGATTATCGTCGCAAAAATTGAACGAGAAGAAGCTATCGACAATCCTGATCTCATCATTGAAGCCGCGGATGGACTCATGGTCGCTCGCGGGGATATGGCCGTAGAGATCGGGGCCCAACGCGTGCCCATCGTGCAAAAGCAGTTGATTCACGCGTGTAACGAGCTCGGCGTGCCCATCATCACGGCGACCCAAATGCTCGAATCCATGATTCTCGCGCCCACCCCAACGCGTGCTGAAGCCAGCGACGTTGCGAATGCCGTTTTTGATGGCACGGACGCCGTGATGCTTTCGGCAGAAAGTGCTTCTGGAAAATATCCAAAGGTAACTGTCGAAACGATGGCTCGCATTATTATGGAAGCCGAGCGCGCGAAAGACACCTACTCCAAACATCGCGACTCACATCCCTTGCCGGGATCCATCGTAGATGCGATCGAAAGCAGCGCGGCCCTGATCGCCCGCCAAACAGGAGCTGTCGCCATCGCTTGCTTGACTCATTCCGGGACTGCGGCTCGCACCTTGGCCAAACACCGACCCGACACGCCGATCGTTGCCATCATGGACAATGAGGTGACCTTAAGACGGCTGGCTTTTGCCTGGGGTGTGCGTGGAATCCTCATCCCGAAGCTCGTCGGGACCGACGATATTCTCGCCATGGTCGAAAACGTTCTTAAAACTGGCGGCTGGGCTGAAAAAGACGACCTCATCGTTGTCACTTCTGGGCTAACTTCTGGAGTAACGACGGGCATTCCTGCCCTTCGCCGCGGCACGACGAACATGGTCAAAGTACACCGCATAGGATCCACTCGACTCTAGCGGTTTCTTCAGGTAAATTTGCAGATATAATGACAATCTTCAATTCAATTATTTTGGGCTTCATTCAGGGGCTTACCGAATTTCTCCCCATTAGCAGCACCGCGCACCTGACGCTTGCAGGCAAATTCATTCATGTCATAGACCTTGAGCATCCTGAGCAGTGGACGGCTTTCATGGCCGTAATTCAGCTCGGCACTCTGCTTGCCGTCCTCGTTTATTTTCGAAAAGAAATCTCGAACATCACACTGGCGTTTTGCCAAGAAAATTTCGCTCGGAAGCCTGTAACCCAACAAAGCTTTGATTCCAGATTAGGTTGGATGATTATTTTAGGAACAATCCCGGTCGTCGTCATCGGGCTATCACTGAAGCATGTCATCGAAGGGGGACTGACGAAAAGTGTTTTCGTCATCGCCGTGAATCTCGTGCTCTTCGGTCTGATCTTAGGTTTAGCCGAAAAATGGGCAAAACACCGTAAGACTATGGCAGAAACAACCCTTCTGGACTCTTTCTTAATCGGCGTAGCACAAGCCTTCGCCTTGATTCCAGGCGCCTCCCGCTCTGGGACCACGATGACCGCAGGGCTGCTTTTAGGAATCAAACGCAGTGAGGCTGCCAGATTATCGTTTCTCTTGAGCATCCCGGCGGTTTTTGCAAGCGGCATGTTGGAACTTCATCAAGCCCTAAAATGGGTAGC
The DNA here is from genome assembly GCA_051382305.1 of Bdellovibrionota bacterium FG-2. Classification (GTDB taxonomy): domain Bacteria; phylum Bdellovibrionota; class UBA1018; order UBA1018; family UBA1018; genus CAIRTR01. Next base: position 17,181 of record JBBCAV010000370.1, on the reverse strand, counting down.
CCCCGCGCAAATTCTGGAGCTCGCTATTGGAACTCTCACCGCCTTCGTCACGGGATATCTCGCAGTCAGTACGTTGATCACTTTTTTGAAAAAATATTCTAATTCCGTTTTTGTTTTGTATCGCATCTTTTTTGGCGCAGGTCTCCTAGGCTTACTCTATTTAGGGAGAATCTAAGTCGTGGAACTTCTTCATTGGGAACTCAACGTACTCTCGCGCGCGGTGGCTTTTCAAAATCTTTCGGGAGCCGCCACCCAAGTGGGCCTCTCCCAACCCCAATTGTCACGCATTATTGCCAAGCTAGAAAAAGAGCTTGGGGTCCCACTCTTAGATCGCGCGTCCAAACGCAAATCAGGCTGGACCTCTACGGCGCTGCGCCTTGCCGAAATCTACGCGCGCTCTTCTCACCTGCTGCAATCGGAAATTCAAAATCTGGAGCGCGAGAACACCCCCCAGCATTTTCGAATCGGTGCATTAGAGGGTCTGATCCCGCATGCGGCCCGCCTCGCGGAGTTTCTGATGAAATCCCTTGGCGTTCATCGAATCGAACTGGACATCCATGACCTCGACAAACTTGAAGAGCGCTTCTTCAAGGGGGAGTTTGATTTTCTCCTATCGATTCGCGAACCCGGAAAAAAGAAGTTTTCCTATTCGCTGCGACTCGGCTATCAGGCCCTGGAGCGCGTGAGCACTTCAGATAAAGTTGCCGTATTCAGCTCCTTTGAGTTTCATTCGCAGGAGTTTCATCGTAGGAAAACAAAATTTGAGAAGGGTCGAACACAAGGTCCGGTTGTGATCAGCAATTCTTTGGCGGTAAGAAGACACTGGGTTGAGAACATCGGCGGCAGTGGCGTTTTCCCCTCCACCCTTCACCCGCGCGCGACAAACCAAGCCACGGAAGTGTCCGTTTTTCTTTTGGGCGCAGAACTTCTCGCCCACTCGGTTTGGAGAGCGGTAAAGGATTTTAAAGGAACCCCATGAGTTTACCTGAAATCTCGATCAAGAATCACGTCTTCGCGTGGATGATCATGGCCGCTCTCCTGATTTTTGGCGGCATCGCCTTTAATCGCATGGGCGTGAGTCAATTGCCGGATGTGGACTTTCCCGTCGTGAGTGTGAGTGTAGCCCTTAATGGCGCCTCGCCCGAAGTCATGGAGCTTGGTGTGGTCGATGTCATTGAAGGCGCCCTCACTTCAGTCTCCGGCATTAAATCAATGACTTCAACCGCCCGCGTGGGAGAGGCCAGCGTTTCGGTCGAGTTTGGTTTAGATAAAGACATCAATGTCGCAGTTCAAGAAATCCAAAGTGCCCTAAGTCGCGTCACAAATAAGCTCCCCGTGGATATCGATGCACCTTCAGTGCGAAAATCCAATCCCGAAGATCAACCCATTTTGTGGCTCACCGTCACCGCAGAGCAACTTTCCAGGCAAGAACTCATGACACTTGTTCGTGATCAAGTGCAAGATCGCTTCTCGACTATTGAAGGCGTGGGCGAAGTGCGGCTGCAAGGTTTTATTGATCCCAATCTACGCGTCTGGCTTGATCAAGAAAAACTCAATCGTTTTCAAATGACCTCATCGGACGTGATTAGTGCGATCCAACGAGAGCACTCCGAGAAACCCGGAGGCAGAGTAGAAACCCAAGCCAAAGAGATGAATATCCGCACTCTGGGAGAGGCGCCTACGGTAAAGGATTTTGGAAACATTGCGATCAACCGTCGCGGCGGCTCTCGCAATTACCGGCCGATTGCGCTCAATGAAGTCGCAAAGGTTGAAAATGGGACCGCCGACGTTAGAAGTCTCAGTCGAGCGCAGGGAAAACTCGCGGTGGGCCTAGGCATCAAGAAACAGCCAGGATCCAATTCCGTAGAAGTCGCCAAACTGGTTAAAGCCCGAATGCAAGAAGTGGCGGCTCAATTACCCAAAGGGGTCGAAATCAATGTGCGCTTCGACATGACCCAGTTCATCAAGGAGTCCGTGAGTGAACTTAATTTTACGCTCATTTTGTCGGCACTCCTGACGGCCCTTGTGTGCTGGATCTTTTTAGGTTCCTGGTCAGCGACGATTAACGTGATTCTCGCGATCCCGACCTCGGTTGTAGGGAGTTTTATCGCTCTTAAAGCGCTGGGTTTTACCCTCAATACGTTCACGCTGTTGGGACTCTCACTGGCCATCGGCATTGTCGTGGATGATGCGATCATGGTTCTGGAAAACATCGTACGCCACAAATCTCTGGGCAAAGATCGCGTCCAAGCCTCCCTTGATGGCGCCAAAGAAATCACGATGGCCGCCATGGCCGCCACCGCTGCGATCATCGCCATTTTTCTACCCGTCACTTTAATGGAAGGCGTGATTGGCAAATATTTTCTGCAATTCGGAATCACGCTTTCGGTGGCCGTCGCTATCTCGCTTCTCGAAGCCCTGACACTTACGCCGATGCGCTGTTCGCGTTTCCTAGTTGTTTCCAAACGAACTTCTTGGCTAGGAATTCTGGTGGAAAGCTCCTTTAACGGGGCCGCGAAACTTTACAGCAAAGCGATACCCACCACACTGAATCACCCCTGGATCACAATCATGGTGGCGTGTTTGTTCTTTTTGGGAACGCTCTTCATTGGCAAACTTTTAAAGCAAGAATTCGTACCCGCGCAGGACCAAAGCCGACTCATGATTCGCATTCAAACACCGGTAGGATCATCGCTTGCCTTTACCAACGAGCGAATGATTGAGATCGAGAACTATTTTTCCAAACGGCCTGAGGTCGAAGGCTATCTAAGTTCCGTGGGGGACCACAACCAAATCAATGCCGGTGGAATTTTTCTCACCTTAAAACCCGCAGGTGAGAGAAAACTCAGTGCGCAGAAACTCGCAGGAGAATACCGCAAGGATTTGAAAAAGGTCAAAGGAGCGCGCATCACGATTCAAGACCCCTCCCTCTCAGGCCTGGGGGGCAACCGGAGTTTTCCCGTCCAATTCACCATCAAAGGCTCTGATTTTGGCCAGTTAATCGCGCTCTCAAAAAAGACGACCGAAGCGATGGAAAAAACCGGGCTCATGACCGATATCGATACGAATTATCAAGAGGGCATGCCAGAGATTCAGGTCATCCCCGATCGCCTCAAGGCTCGGCAATATGGCGTGGATGTTTCTGAGATTTCACAGACCGTCAGTGTCATGATGGCGGGCGCGATTGCCGGAAAATATTCGCAAGGCGGCCGTCGCTATGACGTGCGAGTGAGTCTGCCTCCTGAATCTCGCGGCTCGCTCGAAGCCATCAAGGGTCTCACGGTGCGAAACAGCCAAGGCGAATTGATTCCACTAAGGAACGTGGTGAATTTGGTCCAAAAGCCGGCATTGCAAGCGATTTCCAGAGAAGACCGGCAACGAGCGATCAGCGTGAGGGCCAACGTCGCGCTCACAAGCTCCCAAGCCGAAACGATTACGGCCGTTCAAAAAATCACGAAAGACATTCTCCCCTCAGGCTACGCCGCGGTCGTCAGCGGCAGCGCCAAGACTTTTCAAGAATCGTTTCAGGGACTGTTTTTTGCTTTATTCTTGGGAATTTTAGTTTCGTACATGGTCCTGGCCTCGCAGTTTAATAGTTTTATTCACCCCGTGACAATTCTGATTGCGCTTCCCTTTAGCGTGTCGGGCGCATTCATTGCGCTGTATCTCAGCGGTCAGACCCTGAACATTTACAGCATGATCGGATTGATTCTATTGATGGGGATCGTGAAAAAGAATTCGATTCTCCTCGTCGAGTTTACCAATCACATGAAGGAGCAGGGCTTAGCCACGCGCGAAGCGCTCATCCAAGCTTGCCCCATTCGATTGCGCCCGATTCTCATGACCTCACTGGCGACGATTGCAGGAGCGATTCCGCCAGCACTCGCCATTGGCCCAGGCGCAGAAAGCCGAATCCCGATGGCCCTTGCGGTGATTGGTGGGGTAATGGTGTCAACGGTGCTCACGTTGTTTGTCGTTCCGTGTGTGTATAAGTTATTGGATCGCTGAGGGATGGGGAGTCACGTCACGCAATGCGTCACCGCACATATCAGCGCGGCCCCCGCTCTCCAATCAGGAACACCACCCACAAAGGCATAATATTAAAAGCAATAATCAACGTCACCCCGGAAGATCTAAAGTCGGTTACCGACGGGCGGCAAACTCAGCCAAAATAGTGAACCAAAGTGATCAACTAATGATATAGCGGAACCGTAAGCTCGGCCTATTCAGCGGGCACCGCAATCCCCGCCCTAGTTCCACAAACCCAGGGTAATCCAAACTTCTTTGCAGTCACGCCGGATCTTCCACCAGGATTGACCCTCGATCCGTCTCTTGGAATTATTTCTGGAACACCTCTGTCTGCGCAACCCCCTACTGCCTATACGATCACCGCAACCAACTCTGCAGGTTCGGTAACGATCACTCTATTCATCGAAATTATTCTTCCCGTTGCGGTTGCGCCCGACACGACGGCGCCTCTTCTCAACTCCGTCGCCGGTCAAAGTGGATTAGCAATAAACGTGACATTCAGTGAAGCCATGGGGGAGGGAGTGACGACACCTGCAAACTACGTCCTCTCTGGAACCGGCAAAGGAACCTTAGCCGCAAACCCTACGAGCGTTTCCCTGGTAAGCGACAACACCTACGCTCTCACCTGGAGTTCAGGTAACATGTTTAACGGTAGAGACATCACCATCGCAGCCAGCGGAGCGCATGATGTAGCTGGAAACGCTGTGAGCGACACAAAAACCCATACAGCAGGCGCGACAGGATCAAGGCCGAGCGTGAGCGGATTGAGCGACGATCCGAGTGTAAAAATGACAAAGAGTTGGTCTTGGAGTGGTTCTACGAATTGTTCGACATCACCCTGCGACTACCGCTACACAATAGACACCTTCGCATCGACAAGTCCCTCAAGTAGCTTTGATTCCACAACCTCTACCAGCCAATCATCGGGCACAGGAACTTACTACATTCACGTGCAAGCAAGAGATGCAGCGGGGAACGAATCCGACGTCGTTCACGCGTCTGCCGTACTCGACAATACTGCCCCATCCGCTGCTTCGGCTCTGACCTGGAGTGCCTCTGGCAACTCCTGCCCTAGCGGAATATGCGGCGCAAACACCAACGCCATCGCGTCAACTTCCCTCTCCGCGCAGTGGAGTAAATCCACCGCTTCAGATCTCGCCTCCCAATCCGTTCTTGTTTACGCCACCATCGACTGCACAGGCAGCCCTACGGCCTCCTCGGTTGCCATCACTGCCAATCCTCAACTCAAGAACTTCACTGGAATTAACGGCACTTCCTACTCTTTCAAAGTAGACAGCGTTGACAATGCGGGAAACCATACGACCTCTAGTTGCGTGAGCACGGCCCTTATGGTGGACACTACACCACCTAATGCTCCGGGCTTTATGAGTACAACGCCCACTTCATCGAACACCTCAACCACACCGCGGGTCCTCGGAACCTCTACCTCGGCTGATGCAAGCACCGTGAATCTCTACAGCGACGGGGGCTGCTCAACTTCTGTCCTCGGCAACGGAACAAATACCGTATTTAAAACTACGGGAATAACCGCCACCGTCCCCATCAATGCGACGACCACCATCTACGCAAGGGTCGTCGACTATGCTGGCAATGGCTCAACGGGATGCACCACCTTAACGAGCTACATCGCTTTACCCATTCCAGGCCCTACGCTAGCAGTTTCTGCATCGTCGGCTTATGGCGCGGGGTTCTCATTGATTCCGGGTGCAACCATCCAACGCGTCTATGCTTTAGGCACCGCAAACGGGACCGGTAGTTTAGGGTATCTTGCGTACTACGGTGATGGCAATATCCTCTAATCCTATGCGAAAACAAGCAGTGTCGTCCCTCTTTCGTATAATACGGGTTCACTCGTCACCACAGGTTCCGGGCAAAAAATTCAGGCCGAGCTAGCCAATTACGACGCAAGTTGGGACTTTTCACTCACCGGGCCCTGGCAGATCACGAATGATTTGACTTATCCGACACTGAGATAACGGGATTCTGCGCGGACGTAGGCTTTTCTTTCCTCAGCAATCCGAGTTTCGGCCCTTTGATCCGATTGTGGGCCAGGGATCGGCGTAGGCATGGCGATGATTCCTGGTATCGATTTTGCTCTGGTCGCTTCCGCCAAACCAAACAGGGCAGAGAAAGTACCTCCCTTCTTCGCAAAAAGAAAGGAGGTGATCTCAATGAAGAATAGTAACACCAATTACTATCTACATCGGATCGCGCTAGAAAAACTAAAACAAACTTAAACAAAAAACCGACTCATGTTCTGGCGGACGCATCTCGCTATGATTCAGACCTTAAAGGCGCCGTTGGTACCCGTTGGGGATAGATTTAAAAAAAGGTGTGGTGGAAGGCGTGCAGACGATTGTCGTATTGGATGATGACCCCGGCATTCATAAGATTTGGGAGGGGCGATTGGGGTTGCAGAGGCCGACTGGCGAAACAAGGGTCGTGCTGCATTTCTATTCCGCGCAGGAAATTTCGAAATGGTTTCGGGCGAGCCTAGGCGTGGGCGAAGCCGGCGATAGCCCGCTGTATCTGTGTGACTATGAGCTGGTGGGGTCAAGAGAGACTGGGCATGGCTCCGCAAAGTATTTTGGTGACGAGTCGCTATGACGAACCCGCAATTCAAGAACGCTGTGTGCGGTTTGGGGCGCGGTTGGGGAGTAGATCATGAAGAGCACTGTTTGGTTTGGCGCCAAAAGCCCCCTCACGCCGAAGCGATCTTCTTTAGATCCTCTGGTTTAATGCGGTACTCGCGGCCCACTTTTGAAGGTTTTAGCTTGCCACTCTTGATCCAGCGCAAAAGGGTACGTTCCGAGACTTCAAGGTACTTGGCTGCAGCATCAAGCGTGAGCCAGGGATGCTCGTTCGCAGAAACTTCAAGAAACTGGATTTCGATGAGATTGCCGAGGCGATCAAACCCTGCAAATACGTTTTCTGCGATTTCTACGTCCTTAGAAATTCTTCCATCTCTCATAATAAGTGCCAAAGCGTTTGCTTTTTTGTCATAAGAAATCTTCATTTAGGCCTCCAATGTACCATCGCCGTGATGACAATGAGACGAGGGGCCTCAATTGCAACGGAGACTGCGACCATATTATCTCTTCTGCCACCAATCGTTTTAAACACCCAGAACTTATTCTTCGAATCCTTTTCCTTGATTTCACCGTTTTCAATTACTTCAAGAATGATTGCCTCATCTAAACCACGCAAAACCATCTGCGCCTGCGCGTGGTTCGTAAATATGACGACGTAGTGGTGGCCACGAAAAACCGCTTTCATCTCATGAACGAGGATACAACGAATGTCATTAAATGTCAATTCTTACATATGACAATTGATGACACACCCCCGGCCCCTAAAGTCTTCGTCCCCATATATATACGTCTTCGTTAGAATGCCGGGACCATTCTAGAATTTGTCTCACAACGGAAACCGAAAGAGCTACTACATAGAAGCCCTAATCGCAAGAGACGATCGAGAGCAACCTTCGCTGCTTTTTCATTGATATGCAAAACGGCGGCAATCCACTTAGGATCGGCTTTGAAGGTGGGGGTTTCCGCCAGGGACAGAATTCCAAAATGGTACCAATCGGCAATGGTGTGAAAACGATCAGGATCGATTTGAATATACCGAGCGCGTGAGCGATCCGGGTGGCCAGTGCGGGCTTTTTTAGGAGAGAGGAGTTGCGAGAGCTCCTTAATTTTGACTGACTCCCCGGGAAGACTCTCTGCAATTTTCGTGAGCAACTTTTTTGAAACTTTTCGACGGCCATTGAGAATCTCGCGCAGGGCGGGCGCATGAATTCCTAGTTTGCGCGCAAATGCTCGCAAGGAGAAAGTGGGGTTTTTGGCTGGACTCCATCTTTTCCAACAAAAATTTTTGAATCGCAATTTGGGCAATATCGACGCCGTAGTCTTTCATTGGACTTTGAACGTACAAAGACTGCCGCAATATGACAACAGCCTTGCAAAAGATAGTGTTCCAATTCTATTGGAACACTCACCTTCCCTCGGGGAGGGCTTACAGCCCGAACTGAAGTCCTGCAAAAAGCTGGACATCAGTCAAATAAAGATTCTTCGCACTGAGGGTGCTGTAGTCGCCTAGGCCATACAGGTAGCGAAAATCAACAATGAACCCCAAGGTCGGAACCAAGGGAAGCCTCAGTCGCGCGTCCCCGACTACACCATAGTCCGACTTCTTAAGAGCGGCGTCCGCGAAGGTGCTCGTGGCTGTTCCGAAAGTCACGTTTCCGATTCCCATCGTATAATAACCGCCCACTCCAAACGAGAGCATCGGCAGGAGCCGAAAACGAAGCAAGGCAGGTAACTGAAGAGTGTTAAAGCAGATGTCACCCGCAGAATCCCCGTATTTGCGATTGACGTAGAGCCCCCCCACTTCAAGTCCAAAAAACCGTTTGAACCGAATTCCCAAAAGTGCGCCCCCCCCATAGGAGTTTCGACCTTTGAACGTTAAGGATGCGGGAACGAACTCCGGCGTGGAACGGCTAATCCCCCCCAAGACAGTGAGTTCAGCGGCGTGGCTCGAGGAGTTTACGAAACAAAAGGCCATCAAGAGCAGTGGGATTGTCGTTATTTTTTTCATGGCCGCGATCTCCTCATCATAAATACTTAAGTGACTCTACAAATTTACCTCGGACGTCGCCGGAAAACTAGCGGGAAAGACTGAGAGAGGTGTCAGGGAGTTGACGATCCGAGCGGGCGATTTTCAATACCCGTAAAGCGAAGAATCACCCGTCGCGTTGCCTGTCATGAAAAGAACGGTACTCCCAAGAGCTACGAGATCCCACACATAATCGGAACGTCCATTGTTCAGGTTACTGACTTGAGTCGTGGACACCCCGTCGAACTTATAAAGCTTAGCGAGTCTCGAATCATCATAGGCATTAAAGAACACATCGTTTCCAGCTCGGACTAGAGTCGGATTATAATCACCATAATCAATATCACTCCCCTCTGGATTGAGGTCAGCCATGAGCTCCGCCGTGGAGCCATCCGCTATAGTATTTCTTTCGGCCGTCTTGGCGGTAGCTGGGAGACACTTCCGCCCTTTAAGCAGCCAAAAGTCCCCCGGCCCAAGTCCCCCTTCAAATTCCTATCTTTACCCCTCTCTCGCTTCGCGCTACTCTCAAACACAGAAGAGGTGCCTGCCCTGGCCAAGCCAACGATTAGACCTAATTCCCATCAATTCCGGAAACTGGATAGTGCCGCTCCCCGACGCCCTCCCAAACCCCGACCCCCACTCACCACCCTTGCAGCTCCCATTTCCGCTTTCCTCGAATCCCGCCGCATCGACCGAGGAGCCGCCGACAAAACAATCGAAGCTTATCAACGCGATCTCACGGCCTTCGCAAACACCCTTCCCCCAGACAAAACCCTCGAAACGATCGAGCGCGAACACCTCGTCACCTTTCTAACGAAACTCGCCCACGCCAAACAAAAGGCGACCTCGATTTCTCGCACGACGAGCGCGCTTAGGCAATTCTTCAAATTTTGCTGCCTAGAGCTTAACCTCAAACACAACCCCGCCGAGAACTTAGAGAGCCCACAACTCCCACAACGCCTACCCAAGGTGCTCACCATCGATCAAGTCACAAAACTTCTCGAAGCTACCGACACGGGCCTCCCTTACTCACACGCAACAAACCCAGACGCCCTAAAAGCGCGCGATCGCGCAATGATCTACCTCCTTTATGCAACCGGCCTCAGGGTGTCCGAGCTCATTGGCCTCACCACTCACAACATTGATCTTCAAAACGAATACGCCCGCGTGAAAGGCAAAGGCTCCAAGGAGCGAATCGCGCCGTTCGCCACACAGGCGGGGGACATCCTCCGTGAATACCTGGACAGCCACCGGCCCACCCTCCCCCCGCAAACCGACCACCTTTTCCCCAACCACCAAGGCCAACCCCTTACCCGCCAAGGATTTTGGAAAACCCTAAACGGGGTCGCACTCCAAGCTGGCCTGAGCGTCGATATCTCCCCCCACAAACTTCGGCACTCGTTCGCCACCCACTTGCTGCAATCCGGGATGAGCCTTCGCTCGCTTCAACTGCTTTTAGGCCACGCGGATCTTACGACGACCCAGATTTATACCCACATTAGCCCAGAGCATCTTAAGACGGCCCATCGAAAATTCCACCCCCGGGGGGAATAAACCTGTGATAACACCCTAAGTATGGATGACTTTTCCGGTCGCATTCAAATGATGTCCGTGCAACTTGTCCCTTTCATCGTGGCGGTTGTGTTTCACGAATTTGCCCACGGTCTTATGGCGCACAAATGGGGCGATAATACCGCAAAAGACGCCGGACGTCTCACCCTCAATCCCCTGCCTCACATGGACCCCATCGGCACGATCCTTTTCCCGATGATCAACATGCTCTCCGGAATGAACCTGCTTTTCGGCTGGGCAAAACCTGTTCCGATCAATCCCAATCGCTTCAGGAAATACCGCCCTGGATTATTTTGGGTCTCTATTGCGGGTGTCTTGATGAACTTTTTTCTCGCCTTCGTTTTTGCCTTAGCGTTTTGTGGAATTCGCGCTTGGGTCGCGCCTGAGTTTTATCTTTACGAACCACTGATTGCGATGACGTATGTGGGGGTTTCGCTGAATTACGCTTTGGGAATTTTCAATCTCATCCCGCTGCCGCCTTTAGATGGCAGTAAAATCATCGAGTCTTTTCTCCCCTACGAACTCTCCCGCAAGTACGAGCAATTGGCCCAGTACAGTTTTTTCATTCTCATGGCCCTCTTGTTCACGGGCGCCCTCAACGTTTTAGGTTATCCGATTAAGTTTCTCGCAAACATCACGCTTTTTATTGCGGCTAAGATCTTTCAGCTTCCCGAGGTCCTGTAATGCAACCCCAATCCGCACGCAAAGTCATGCTCTCCGCCGTCCAACCCTCCAACCATCTTACGATTGGCAACTACTTGGGCGCGATCAAAAACTGGGTAAAGTTGCAGCACGATTACGAATGCCTGTTTTTCGCGGTCGACCTGCACACGATCACCGTGCGCCAAGATCCCAAGGAAATGCGCGACCAAACCTACCGCGCCATTGCGACTTACATTGCGGCAGGCCTTGATCCAAAGGACGTGACCCTTTTCGTGCAATCCCATGTGCCCGAACACGCCGAGCTTGCGTGGGTGCTGAATTGCTTTACGTACATGGGCGAACTGGGGCGAATGACTCAGTTTAAAGATAAGAGCGCCGCAAAGGGCGGAGGAGAAAGTCGGAACATTCCCGCGGGCCTCTTCAACTATCCCGTCCTCATGGCGTCTGACATCCTCCTCTACCAAACCCATCTTGTCCCTGTGGGCGAGGATCAGAAGCAACACCTAGAATTGACACGCGATTTGGCGATCCGCATGAACAACCTCTATGGCAAGGATACGTTTCGAGTGCCCGAACCTTACATCGCACCCGTGGCCGCACGCATTGCCAGTCTCCAAAATCCAACTCAAAAGATGTCAAAGTCCGACCCCGATCCGAATGCGTCGATCTTTCTCACGGATTCCGATGATGTGATTCTCAAAAAACTCAAGCGAGCTGTGACCGACTCAGGCTCCGAGATCACTTTTGATGAGGAATCCAAACCCGGCGTGAGCAACCTTCTCACCATCCAGTCCGCGATCACGGGCAAAAGCATGAGTGAATTAGTCAACTCATATGCCGGCAAACAATATGGCCATCTCAAGCTTGATACCGCCGCGGTCATCACCGAAACATTGGCCCCCTTGCGCGGCAAAACCGACTTACTTCTCAAGGACTTAGGTTACCTCAATAGCGTCTTGAAGGAAGGTGCCGAAAAGGCCCGCGCTCGGGCCCATGTGACCCTGGAACGCGTTTACGAGCGCGTCGGTTTTATTGGGCTTGACCAGCTTTAACTTGCCTTCTCACTTTAGTCGTCTATAGTCGTGCCTTCTTATGGCATATCGCGTTCCAATTACTGTTCGACTGGATCATTTCGAAGGCCCGCTTGATCTGCTGCTCTATTTGATTCAGAGCCGCGAGATGGATGTGTCAAACATATCCATCGCTGAGATCACGGACCAATACTTGGCCTATGTGCGTCTCATTCAAGAGCTCAACTTCGACATCGCAAGTGAGTTCTTGGTCATGGCGGCCACGCTTCTTCATTGGAAGAGTAAAGCGCTGTTGCCACAGGATGACGCGAACCTCGCCGACGGTGCCGATGGCGATGCGCCGCTTTCGCCTGAAGAGCTGATTCGCCAGTTGCTCGAGCATCAGCGATTCTTAGCTATGGGCGATGACCTTGCCCAAAGGCAACTCCTAGGAATCGATGTCTTCACCCGCCCCAATCCCAAGCCCACTATTGAGCGCGTGTGGCGAGACATGTCGATCTCGGATCTTGCTTTAAGCTACCAAGAGATTCTGATCCGCTCGCGCAAACGCGTGACGATTTTGAAAAAAGAGACCATCTCGCTGACGGATAAGATCCGCGAAATGCGTGACCATTTAAAAGTCGGTGAACTGACGGAACTCAGGCGTTTAGTCGCGGCCACAGGGCATCGGGACGAGACCGTTGTGACCTTTTTGGCTTCCCTTGAACTGGCTCGTCTTAAAAAGATGAAACTTTATCAAGAAGGCACTTACCAGCCGATTTATGTCGAGCTGCTAGAGCTCATTAAGGACTTGGACTTCCACATGGCCAGTGGTTTTGACAACCCGGCGCCGTCCTCGCAATCAATGATGGAGCAAACCCAATGACAGACAATAGAACCGAAAACCTGGAAACCCATGGCGTGATGCAGGAGCCCGAGCAAGAATTCGCGTTTGTGGCAGATCCGTTTCATCTGGATATCGCCGGAATTCTCGCTGCTCAGGCCAGCACTGAGGAACTTGCACTGGACGACGAAAGTGTTCTTGAGCGCGTGGCCGACGCCGTGGCGCTCTCCACCAAGAATCAGATCCTAGAAAACACCCAAGGAGAAACCCAAGAAGAAGCAAACGGAGAACCCGGCAGCCTCACCGGCGAAACGCCTGAAGAAGTGGCCACCCGCCTCGCCCAAGAGATCGCAGAAGACCAATTACTGGCTAAATCCTTACAAGAAGAAATTGAAATCCAAGCCGCAATGGACGCCGAAGTTCAGCCTCCTGCGATCATTTTGACCACCTCCGACATCGCCGAAGTCCAGTCCTATGTCGAAGCGTTGCTGTTCATGTCGGATCGTCCGGTGTCGATGGTGAAGATTCGCGAAGCGCTGAGTTCTTCAACCGGTGTGGATTTCGCTGAAGACACTTGCACGGAGGCCATTGAGGGATTGTGCAAAAAATATGAAGAGCTTGCCCACGGAATCGAAATCGTCAACGTTTCTGGCGGCTATCAGTTTCGCACCAAGCCCGGACGTTCGGCCATCGCACAAAAACTTTCGAAAATTCAAACGGCTCGCCTCTCCCGCGGCGCGATGGAGTCCTTGGCTATCATTGCCTATCGCCAGCCCGTCCTAAAAGAAGAGATCGATAAAGTCAGAGGAGTGGATTCGTCCTACTTCATGCGTGTGCTTTTGGATCGCAAACTCATTGCTATCTCTGGCCGCTCGGATCTTCCGGGGCGCCCTATCCTTTATGTCACGACGGAAACCTTCACGGACGTCTTTGGACTTGCAGACCTCACGGCGCTTCCGCCGCTGCATGAGTTGGAGCAAATGATTCCCTCTTCTGAGTCACGTAACCCCGAAACCGAAGACCCCGCAGTTAAGAAGATGCGCGAAATGGTAGGCAAAATGAAGACCGACACCGACGCGATCTCCTATGATCCTCGTGAGGATGAAAGAATCCTTAAAGAAATTCGTGAGAAGGTCAACGCCATTCCCACTTCGACTCGTTCACTCGATGAGCAACGAGCCGAAGAAAAGCGCCTGGAGCAGCTCGCAAAAGACGAGGCCCTTGGAATCATCCACCTGGCGGGCGAAGAGGCGGCGCAAGTCGCAATGCAAAATGGCATCTGAACGCGTACAAAAAATCCTAGCCCGGGCGGGAATTTCCTCTCGCCGCAAAGCTGAAGAACTCATTACCGAAGGACTCGTCACGATCAACGGCAAAGTTGCCAAACTGGGCGACAAAGCCGACATGGCAACCGATGCTATCAAGGTGAAGGGCAAGCTCCTTCTTAAAATTGAAAACCGCGTCTACTACGCATTTCACAAACCCAAAGGCGTGATCTCCTCGCTCGCCGATCCTGACGGACGCACCACGATTAAGGATTTTCTTAAACATGTGAACGAGCGTGTGTTCCCTGTCGGCCGCTTAGATTTTAATTCCGATGGTTTGATTCTTTTAACCAACGATGGGGATTTTGCCGAGCGCCTACAGCGCGCCCCAAAGGTCGCACGTGTTTATGAAGTCAAAGTCAAAGGCCATCCCACCTCGGATGACTTGGAAAGACTTCGCGCAGGAACTCAATCCGGTCGCAAGCACGTCGAGCCTTTTCGCGTCCGCCTCATTGGAGAGCTTCAGGCAAAAGCGCGTATTGAAGTCGTCTTCACCGATCCCGGCCTGATTGATATTAAGACTTTTTTTGAAGACAAAGGTTTCTTAGTGGAGCGAATTACCCGCAAAGCGATTGGGCAAATTACCCTCTATTCAAGAGATGGCATGCTGGCTGCGGGGGGCTTGCGCCAACTCACGTCTTCGCAAGTCGAAGTGCTCATCACTCATCCCGAGCTGGGTTTGAAGCGTTTGGATGAGGACAAGGAACTTGAGAAAGACAAAGAGAAGATCGAAGTCAAAATGTTCAATGGACCCCGAAGATCTCAACGCGGAGGACGCAAGGGTTACGGTCCGCGCACCGGCTCCTCGGTTGTGATTCGTCTCAAGGGTGACACGAATTCAGTGACCGCTCGAGGCGGCGCCAGAGGCCCACGCGAAGAGCACGAAGAAGGCCAAGACAGTGAAGGCGGTTTTGGAAGAGCGCCGCGTGGACCTCGGATTGAGCGCGGTGGGTTCCGTAGTGAGGGACGCGCTGAGCGCAGCGAGCGCGGTCCGCGCAAGTCATTTGGTGCCCCCGCAGGAGCACCTGCGCGACCGCTCGGACCCAAACCTTTTGGGAAATCAAAGCCCAGGAGCGAGCGAAGTGAAAGCGGCTTTGGAAAGTCAGAGTACGGCCGCTATGACGCTAAACCCAGTACAGGATTTAAGAGCCGCAGCGAAGGTGAGAAACCTCGCTTTGGCTCAGACGACCGGAAATCCGCGCGCAAGCCATCTTTTGGGTTGACGAAAAAGCGCACGCGAGACTAAGGTACGGACTCGATATAATGTCGCGGGGTGGAGCAGCCTGGTAGCTCGTTGGGCTCATAACCCAAAGGTCAGAGGTTCAAATCCTCTCCCCGCAACCAAAATTTAGGTCGGGGTTCGGTGAAGAAAAACCGGACTCCGACCCTCTCAAGAAAAACTTCCCTAAAATCCAAAGCAAGTGACCGTAAACACGAGGGGATGTGTATTTATGCGGTGCTGAAATCGTCAATGCGAAGGTAGCGTGAGGTTGCACGGGAGCAGATCCCTATGGTCACCCCATTTTTAGGGCACCTCCCCACACCTTCGACGTCTAACTCTTTGATAACAAAACGAAGAAAGAACAATCAGTTAGCGATTTTGACTGTAAGAACCCCTTACAGAGACTTACCGCTTCTTACAGCGCCTTACCCGTTTTGGTCTGATTTTGGTCTGAGGCCAAAATCTCCGATTTAAGTTCCGTGGTCTCAAAATCTACAAACTGAGTTTGTGGAAATGACAGCACTTTCCCGTTTGGGTGAGCACTGCCGTCTACCTACTTAGTCACTCCGAACTCCGACCCCTCTCATCTGACGGGAAAGCCAGCGGCTTTTTCCAAAAGAGAAGCAAAACACAGTGCGGGCTCCTGCGTCCGCACCAAGGAGGACAAAACCTATGAGTAATACGAAAAGAAGCAACGAAAAGCGAATCTCGAAAGAAGCAATCATCCTACGCCACATGCGCATTGAAAAGGGCCTATCGCTCAATCAAGCAGCGGCGAAAGTTAACATCACCGGCTCCGCCATTGCACACATCGAGCACGGCAGAATGGACCTCTCCCGCAAGCGGATTGAGACACTTATTGCGGCCTACGGCTACACCTACGACGACTACTTTGAACTCCTGGACCGAACGGATCCACCTATCCGGGTCAGGGACGAGTGCTTAAGCATCATCCGGCAACTCGACGATTCACGCCTCCAAGCAGTGCACGCGGTACTGGTGAATTTTGTGCCACAGGGGGCGGCAAGGCATGCAGGGAGTCCGAGCAAAGTGCCGACGGGGGATCGGAAGCGTGGGAGGTAGGAGCAAGGGAATGCTGACACCGGGGAGGGCGATGTTGCGTTGGCCTCCCCGGTTTATGTCCAAATCCGAGTTTGCACAAAGCGTCTGCTCCAGTCCGAAACAGCATCACTTACCCAAAACCAGCACGGCCCCACCTCTTTCTCTGCCAAAAACGCCAATGTAAACTATCAATCCTTAACCTGCTGCGAGTACGCCCGGAGCCAGGAAGCTGCAATTTTGTTGGATTGATGTGCTCGATGAGTCATAGAATACTGCAGCAGCTTTCTTCATCTGCGGCGCACCTGGCAGCCAAAACAGATTGCGGAATTCACATTTCAGAGCAACACTCAGGACACGATGAAAGACATCAAAGAGACGAATGACAACCGCACGGTTGCCCTCACGATCCGTTTGCCCGAAGGCCCCTCAAATCAGGGCCCTAATAAGGCCGAGAAGCACTGCGCGTCTCCCCTGCTCCTCCATGTGTCCATCCTTGAAAAGGCACAAAAAAGTAGATACTTTGCTCTGAAAATCAAAGACTAAAATGAATACCATTTATCACGCAAAGCTCTTTGCACATCAGATACTAGCTAGGGCGTAGAAATTCAGCCCGCCGTGGTGCGCTTTGGATTCCCGGTTTTTGGTACCCTTTTCCAAGTAGGGTTGAGCAGGCGGCGGCGCAATTGGCGCAGGGTCGGTGGGATCTCATTTGCGATTTTCGTGATCATCTCCTGGTGGGAAACATTGCTGAGCGCAATATCGATTTCATCCGCAGTGTGTTGACCGCACAATAGCGGTATCACGTAAACCAATCGA
>JBBCAV010000369.1:0-14038 GCA_051382305.1 Bdellovibrionota bacterium FG-2 | reverse complement strand
AAGAACTAGATGAAAAGTTGAAAAAGTCGATTTTAGAAGCACCATGGACTAAGGTGTCAAAAACTTAAGCAACTGAAATACTAGAACAATCAGATCGAAAACTTGCGCGTTCTAAGTGCGGAATGTACGCTCAAAATGTGCGCTCTCAGTATTATTAAGCTTCAAATACCTGGCCAACTGCTGGATAAGCTTCGGCCCAGGATTTCGATCGCCGTTGAGAATCATGATCAACGTCGAAGAGCTTTGAAGACCCAGCTCCTTCGCCCAAACACCATAGCTCCAGTGTTTGCGTCGTTTCTTTTCTGACTCAAAGCGATCTTTGAGATAGGTTCGATAGTCTCCGTATTCAAGCACTGTGTTCATGCTTTAGTTATCGGATGCGCCACTCACAAAAGCAATGTTGAAAACTCACAAACGCCAGATAGCCCTCACTGACTTGTGAGGGGATGATTTCCTGACAAACCCCTTGCGTACACCACACCCAAAGTGCAATTTAATACCCATACCCTATGCAACCTTCACTCAACTGGAAAGAGATCGCCCATCTCGCGCTAACAACGCTCCCAAAAGTCCGCGGCCAATTCGTGGACCGCGTCTTTGTCCCCGCACGACCCAGGCACCCTCAAGGCTTCATAAAATCCGAATGGGTTTTGCGCTTAAGTTCGTGTGAACTCTTCATCAGTGTGCGTCCACAAACCGCCTTTTTCGCTCTGGCACCACTAAAGACCTTCAAGCCTGCCCGAGACGCGTCACGTTCGGCTTTTGATCTAGCCCTCTCCAAGCACTTGGCAGGTTCCAAGCTCTTGGACTTAAGAGCCCTGGACCAAGAGCGAATGGTGATCTTTACCTTCAGTTGCGATCAGCCGCAGACGGAACTGGGGTTGTTTCTTAATCTGATTCCCGCCTCTCCCGAAGCTCTTCTAGTCTTGGATCGTCCCGAAAACCTGCGCGCGGATCACTTCACTAATGTCATGGCCCGCACGCGAACTATAGACGAATCACTCCGAGGCAGCTTTGAAATTCCAAAAGGTAAACCTGCCCCCCAAGACCTGCCGCTACGTCCACAGACTTCCACCCCTGAACTGTTTTTCAAATTTGTAGAACAAGAGCATCTCGCGGAAGTTTTGAAGCTTCGCATTCAACGTGCGACGCAAATCCTCAAGCATCAAATCAAAGACTGCGAAACCCGTTTTAGGCAAGCAGAAACGGCTCTCAAAGAAGCTCAGACCGAGCCCGATTGGCATAGAATGGGCGCCCTCCTGACCCAGGTATTGCATGATCCCCCCCTTCTTGAGCGGGCCAGCGCAAAGAGCAAGTATCCCGACATTCGCCGCGTGCATGATTTCAGAACGGAGACGCTCGTCGAAATTCCCTGCGATCCCAAACTTGATGCGAAATCTCAAGCAGCGCGATTCTTTGCAAACTCAAAACGAACGAAAACGCGAATCGCGCAAGGACAAATGCGCATTGAGGACTTTTCTCAGAAACTCAAACGCCTTAAAAAACTCGCGGAACTCGAGCTGCCCCCCGGCGAATGGAGCACGCTAGAATCCCTCGAATCGGAACTTGGGCTGGGCACTTCCCAAGGGGACACCAAAACCAAGCCAGAAGAAGACACTCACCCAGGGCGCGCCTTCAACTCCCTCGATAGCTGGCTTATTCGGGTGGGGCGAAACAAAGACGAAAACTTGGAACTCACCGTAAGATTAGCAAAGGGTAACGACATTTGGCTGCATTTGCGCGGCAAACCAGGCAGCCATGTGCTCATTCCCTGCCGCTCTGGCAAATCTGTCCCGCTTGAAACCCTCTTAGATGCCGCGCACCTTTGCGTCTACTACAGTGGCGGGAAAGACGCCGGAAAAACCGAAGTTGATTACACCTTCCGAAAACATGTCAAACGGATCAAGGGTTCAGATGAGGTAAGCTACACTCAAAATCGTACGCTCGTCATTGAGCCCGACCCCATCAGGCTTCAACGCTTATTATCGCAATATGCAAACACCTAATTGGTATCGGGAAACGCCCGAAGGCATTGTACTGCTCCTTTATATACAACCCCGCGCCTCGCGCACTGAAGTCGTTGGATTGCATGGGGAACCGCCTCGACTTAAGATTCGAATCGCCGCGCCCCCCGTAGAGGGGGAAGCCAACGACGAAGTCGTGAGGTTTTTAAAAAAAACGCTCAAAATCCCCAGTTCTCAGATCATTATTTTAAGGGGAGACACCGGGAGAAATAAAGAAGTTCTATGTAAGGGTATGAAAACCGAAGCGCTCGGCCTACTCCACAAAATTCTTTAGCACATACTCCAGCGCCTCATCTTTGCTTGTGAGCTTTCCCTCAAGCGTCAGGTCGTCAATTTTTCTCAAAATTCCAGAAAACTCCGGCCCCGGACTAAATCCCATTTGGATCAGGTCTTTTCCGTCCACCAACTTCATGAACTTGAGATCGGCGTTTTTCCCCTTGGCCTTCATCTCAAGCCACCGCGAATGACAAAACTCATAAGTGGCCAGATTGCCATCAGACACCGTGGCATCCGCCCGATGAAAAGCCAGTAACTCCTCGAAGTGCGGCTCGCGGATAAATCGCTGTAACGTCGCCTCTCGCATCTGAAAAGCTCCACGAAATTTCAAATGATCCCCAACGATGGCGGCCGTACGATCGACCTGCTCTGAGGAGAACTTGAGACGAAGCCCCACTTCCCGGACTGCGTCTGCACTCTCCAGTTCATGACTCTGAAAATTTCTCCCACCTGTTTTTCTAAAAACGATGGGCTTACCGATATCGTGCAACACCGCAGCCCAAGCCAAGGCTTCACTGCGCTTCTGATTCTGCTCCGCAACGCGTGCAACGACCCTGAGGGCATGTTTCCAGGGATCACCTTCGGCTTTAAGTTTTCTCAAATTCTCAAGCTCGGGCAGCACAAAGTTCAATAAGCCGAACTCATGCAAGGCCAGCAAACCCCGATCCGGATGCGGGCCTACAAACAGATGAGTCAATTCGTCACGAACGCGCTCGAAGCTAATTCGGGTGATCAACCGGGCGCGCTGTTTCAATGCATCACTCGTGGTTTTTTCAATGCCAAAACCCAAGGCCACACTCAGGCGAATAGCTCGTAGCAGTCGCAAGGCGTCCTCACGAAAACGCTCATCGGGCCTCCCAATAGCACGGATGACCCCAATTTTGAGATCCTCATAACCTCCAACCGTATCCAAGATACGTGAAGACTTCGGGTCAAAGAACAACGCATTTACTGAAAAATCCCTGCGAGCGGCATCTTCTGCAGGCCCAGAAAGTTTTATTTTCTTGGGGTGCCGGTGATCTTCATAATCGAGATCTTCCCGAAAACTTGCAATTTCCAAAGGAGGAACATTCTGTTCGCGAACCGGAACCTTCAACACCCCAAACGCCTTACCCACAGTGACGGCATCTAAGAACAACGCCTGAATTTCATCGGGCGAAGCGCTTGTAGCAATGTCATGATCCTTTGGCTCTCGACCCAGCAAAAAGTCGCGCACACTTCCGCCCACCAGGTAAGCCAAATGCCCTGCACGATCCAGTTTTTCTAAAGCGCGTTTAACGTAAGTCGGTAGCGGAAAAGGGCGATCAATCCGGATCCACTTCGAGTTGCTCTCCGTTAAGCTGGTACTTGCTTCGGATGACCGTATCCGCTTCGAAGCGGTTACGCGCTTGGGTACCTTCGGTTTCTTTGTCACCGGTTTTCGTGCCTTTCTTTTTATTTTTCGTAGGCTTCTCCGTAGGGCTTTCTGGGGCTGGGGCCGACTCCGCACTTACGCCCTGAGGCTCTCCTTGAATAGGCTCCTCTGCACTGCTCACACTTGACGCTAAGAAAATCAGGCCCAAAAGAAATACTCTCATCTCTCGCCCTACCTCATCAATACTTCCCGCGGGCGCGCACCATCAGCGGGTCCCACGATTCCTCGATTCTCCATTTTTTCGATGAGACGCGCGGCGCGATTGTAGCCCACCTTAAAATGACGCTGAAGATAGCTGGCAGAAGCGTGGCCCGAATTCTTAACCAGCTCGACGGCTTCACCAAAAAGTTCGTCATCTTGATTCTCGGCGTCTCCACCTGATTCTTCGTCCTCGTCATCCGAAAGCAGAATCTCGTTCCGATAATTAGGCTTACCCTGCGACTTCAGGAACCCCGTCACTTTGTTGATCTCATCATCAGTCAAATAGGCCCCATGAAGACGCACAGATTGAGAAACGCCCGGAGGAATAAAGAGCATATCCCCTTGTCCCAAAAGCCTCTCCGCTCCCGCTCGATCCAAAATTGTTTTTGAATCCACATAGCTTGCAAGCTGAAACGAAACACGGGACGGTAGATTGGCCTTAATCAATCCCGTGATCACATCCGTCGAAGGACGCTGAGTCGCGACCACCAAATGAATCCCCGCCGCACGGGCTTTTTGGGCAATCCGCGCAATGGAAATTTCAACTTCTTTTCTTGCGATCATCATCAAATCCGCAAGCTCGTCGATAATAATTACGATATAGGGAAGTTTTCCGACCTGAGGAACACCCTGTTCGTCAGGCTCAAAGGCCTCCATCCAATCCGACGAATTCATTTTAATCGGAAGCATCTCCGCGTCTTCTTCTTCGGAAAGCAAGAGATCATGAACCGCATCTGCCCCAAGTTCCTGAACTTTCTGATTGAATCCGGCGAGATTTTTTGCCCCGATTTTAGCCAAAATACGATAACGCCGATCCATTTCGCGCACGGCCCATTTGAGTGCCGTACTCGCCTCTTTTGCGTCATCCACCACGGGGAGCAGAAGATGAGGAACATCTTGGTATGAACGAAACTCAATAAATTTTGGATCCACTAAAATCATCCGAAGCTCATCCGGCGTAAAGCGATAGAAGAGCGAGCAGATCAAACCGTTCATGAAGACAGATTTTCCGGAACCCGTTTGACCGGCACATAAAAGGTGCGGCATGCGCCCGAGATCAGAAAAGAAGGGCTGCCCACCAATGTCTTTTCCCATAACGAGCGGAATCTGATGACGACTACCTTGAAAATCAGTCTGCTGCAAAAATTCGCGCATAAATACCGTCTCACGATGATCACTTGGGATCTCTATCCCCACTACTGACTTACCCGGCAGCGGTGCAAGAATACGAACACTTTGCGCCGATAGCGCCATGGAGAGATCATCCGCCAACGCCGCTATTCGAGAAACTTTGACGCCCGGCCCTGGGCGAAACTCATAAAGCGTAATCACGGGCCCCGGCCGTACCGCAACAACCTCACCGCCTATTCCAAAATCAGCAAACTTTTGCTCTAAAATTTTTGAATTTTTGAGCAGACGATCTTTATCAATAAGGGACTCGGTTTTGGGAGGTTTGGACAAAAACTCGATCGTAGGCAGCTTCCATGCGCCTCGTCTGCTCTTGATCGCACTTTTGGGGACCACATCCGCGGAACGCTTGGTGTGATCGTGCGCCAAAATCTCCGGTTCTTTGGAGGAGCTAGAGCCAACAGACCTGGATTGAGATTTTTCAAGTTCCGGAAAAACATTAGGCGCCTCCGAGGTAGTCAAGGGGGGCATCAGTGCGGGCGGGGGTAAAGGAGCACTTTCCAGTTCAATGACCCCTTCAGAGGGAATCGCAACCTGCGTAACTTTAGTGGTTAAAACTGTCTCACGCCTCTCACGAGCTTTGCGCAGGGCCGCTTCAAACAACTTCTGAATCCCATCACCTAAGGCGTGCGCGGTGCGCATGAAGAGAATTCCTATAAAATATATTGCGTAAGCACCTGCAAGACGCAAAATCCGAAAAGCCCCTTTAGACAGCGCAAACCCGAGAATGCCCATTGCCTTCAACACGCGCGCTCCTGCCCGCGCCACACTAAAGGGCGTCGCAAAGGCAAACGCCAAGCAAAAAGCAAGAAGGGAAACAATTGATGATCCTAGAGGATTAAACTGTTTAAGTAGCCCTTCGGCTACGTAAGTTCCCGCAATTCCACCGGTCAATAGAAGACTGCCACCGAGTGGCCAATACTTCCATTGAAGGCCAAGAAAAACGGTGAGGCCCATGACGGCAACAGACATTCCGCCCAATGTTCCAAAAACCCTTAAGCCCCCCTCGCGCCGATGAATCGAAGAGGCAATGAAAAAAAGTGCTGCGGGGAGTAGAAACGATCCCATCCCAAAACATTGCAGAAGCGCAGCGGCGAGATACGCCCCGACGCGACCACACGCATTTTGCACCGCCACGTGGGTACTCGTAAAAAGAGAAGGGTCCGAAGGGTGAAACGTCAGCATCGCGCATAACGTAAAAACGCCGAGCGCAAAAACCAAAATACTCGCGCCCTCAACCCCAAGTGATTTTCCATTTGCCTTAGAGGAATTCTGTCTGCTTTCCATATTCCTATGGTACATGGGGATTGATGACTCAGAAAGTAGTTTTGGCTTATGATTTAGGAGGAACGAAAGTCGCCGTGGGTGCGGTCAACGGCGCCGGCAAGGTTTTGGAAGAAGTTCGCCTCCCCGTCGGAACGGCCCGAGGCAAAACTGCGGTCATCCAACAGCTTGCGAACCTGGGAAAAGGCTTCATGAGCCGTTTTCCCGCGATAAAAGTGGCTGGAATCGCCTCTGCCGGACCGTTGGATCCTGTTCGCGGGGTACTTTTGGATCCCACCAACTTCGGAACCCCCACGAAAGGGACGTGGGGAGAGGTCCCACTCGCCCAGCTTCTAGAAAAGAAACTCGGGATCCGAGTTCGACTTGAAAATGACGCTGCAGCCGCCATTTTGGCTGAACACTGGAAAGGTGCAGCGCGTGGTTTCGATAACGCCATGATTTTGACGCTCGGAACAGGACTTGGAACGGGCGTGATCGCTAATGGAACGCTCGTACGCGCAGGCAGAAACATGCATACCGAGGCGGGACACGTGATTCTCAACTATCAAGACCTCAGTGCCCCGTGTGGATGCGGCAATTTTGGTTGCGCCGAGGCCTATCTTTCGGGAAGAAATTTTGCCCTTCGCTATCAGAAGAAAAACCGTAACTCCAAAATCACGGCTCCGCAAATCGCCGACCAGGCAAGACGTGGCGATCGCGCTGCCCTTCAAGCTTTTGAAGAGTACGCACAAGCCATGGCGGTGGCGATCGCAAGTTACGTCGTCCTCTATGCTCCCGAAATCGTAGTTTTTACCGGGAGTTTCGCCGAAACCGCAGATCTATTCCTCGAAAAAACTCAGATTAATCTTCAATCTTTGCTTCAACGCCGACGCGAAGGCATCGACTTTATGCCCCAACTCGTCGTTTCAAGTTTAAATAACCAAGCCGGCCTCATTGGAGGGGCCTACGTAGCCCTGCACCGAAAGGGTTGACAGGCGGCTTATTTCGTTCAAGCTTAAGATATAGGATACAAGACACAGGAGACTTCACCCAATGAACCGATTCATCACCTCTGCCCTAATCGCCGGTCTATTTATATTGAGTTTTGAGCGTCCCGTCTTCGCTTCTCGCGCCCGAGAATTAGCCCTTGGAACGGGAGACGCTGGCCTGATCCTCAACGGGGGGAGCTTGTACTATGACACCGAGTACAACATTTTCTACAATCCCTCCTATGTTAACGATTTCAAGAATTTTGGGATCATTGAGAAATCCAATTTCCCAGGCCTCACGGCCCAAGGCGGCTTCATCAACTCTTTTTTCAATTTTAGTTTTGGCGTCTACATGAATCGCAGGCAAACGATTGCTGAACCCTACGCCACGGGTCCGGACATGCGCCCTATTGAAATCCTTTTAGGCTCTGACATGGGCGTTAAATGGGGAGTTTCTCTGGCGACAGCTGGATTCTCTACGGAAGGCAAATCCGATTCAGATATGACCCTTCGCGGGGGCATTCAGTTCGCGGAATTTGAACCCTTCTTTTCCTACAAACTCAAGGGAACTGAACGGATCGTGGCAGACAACACCTATAAGGGATGGTCTCTCGGAACGCGCTACAAATGGGGCGAATGGGTTCCCTATATTGCTTATCGCGCTACCGAAACTAACGGAACCCTCACCCGCTCCTTTGGGTCCGGAATTGCCCGAAACGCAAAACTTGCGGAAGGAATCAAAACAAACACGGCACTAGGCTTCTTTCGCTCTACCGCGCAAGGCCGTTCTGTCGTGCCCCTTGATTTTTCAGTTGAGGCAGATCCTGCAGTGTGGCTCACACTGCGCGCGGGGCTATCCTATCGCATCTTCGATCGCGTGGGAGATCAGAGCCAACTCGATTCTACGACGGGTCGACTGGGAGCAGGATTTCATGTGGGCCGCGCAAGCTTTGACTGGACAGTCGGACGATCCGTGTGGGGTTCTGAAGGGATGGCTTCAGCCGATCCACAGACTTTTGACTTAACTTCAGGGTTCTTTACGGCAGCATCCATGATGTTTACGTGGTAAGGCTGGCGGTCTAGAACTTCGCGGCGCCCGTTCCAATCGTTTTCCCATTGAGCCTTACTTCATAATTAATTCGCGCAGATTTTGCGATCATCGCACTCACGCCGCAATACTTCGTTTGGGAAAGTTCCACCGCCCGCATCAGTTTATCTTCAGGCAAGCTTGGTGAGGTCACGTTGTAAATGAGATGAACGGTATCAAACACGGAAGGCTCACCTTTTGTGGTTTGAGCATCTGCGTCGATGGAGATCCCACTAAATTCTGCGCGCATTTTATTTAGCACATAGGCTACGTCCATACCGGTGCAACCCGCAAGGCCCGCGAGCACAAGCTCTTTGGGGGTAGGTCCAGAATCATCGCCCCCGGATTCGGGCTTAACATCCATCGGGACTACTTTACCGCGAATGTCGGCTTCGAAACTCATCTTATCGTTCCAGGTAAGGGTAAGGTTCATAAGTGCTCCTAAAAATAATAATGCGACTGTACCGTCACGTACTCGCTCCAATCAAGAGGAAACGCAGGGAGCTTTTGCCGTTGCCATAACAAATTAAATTCAAAATGCGGACGAGGAAAAAACTGGGTGCCCAAACCGTAAGCGGAAAATTGAGTTCGCGAATCCAAAAAATCCCGCCGCGCTGATTCTTGCTCCACATAAAAAACTAGGCCCTTTAGCGGCTCGTAGTTAAGTTGATTCAACGTAGAGAAACCATTTTGAGAGCGCGTATCGACCGACGATGTTTTCTGAAGCACCCATTCTGACATCAGCGCAAGACGCGGAGTAAAGCCCAAGACCGCAAACGGCCCCCCAATTTGCCGATTGAGACCCGTCTTGGTCCCAGCATAATAACTCAACCCCACTTGAAAGCGATCCCAAAACGCCATCGCAGGACGCACAGAAATTCCCTTTTCGGCATCTAAGGCCGCATCATCGGGACGACCAAAATTTCCAGTCAAGAATGTTGAAAACTGCTCTCCTAGCCACGCCGCCTCAACGTTATAACTCTCGCTCCCTTCATCCCACCCCAAATGACGTTGAATCGAGGAGCGATGATCGGGGGCCATGAGACCAAATGCTTGCTGAAACCTCCCCGCCCGAAACGAGAGTTCATCGGTGGGTCTATAGTTCACATAGTGTTTTCGCGATTGCGCAACACCATTATAGGCGCCGGCACTCACATCGGCGGTCCATGGCCCGTAGACACCTGCCACCTCTAGATCGGCTTGCATCAAGAGATAGCGACCATTTCGCACCTGCGGGGTATCTCGATAAATGCCCACTCCGCGAACATCACCGCCCACACGCAACCAGCTCGGCAAAGGCAAAAAATGGAGGAACTCAGCTTCTTTTCCTGCAGAGCCGCTACTCATCAAAGTCGAAGAGATCTGCCGTCCGTAGGGAGTCATGGCCCCACCCCCGCTCGGGCTCACATGACAGGAGATACAATTGACGTAACCGTGACGAACCATTTCGGTAAAGGCGTGTGCCGAGAAACTGAGAAAAGAGATGAGAACGAAAATAAAAACAAATCGGAAAACCATCAGCGCACCCCCGAAGCCGCAAACGGAGCATCGAAGTGAACAGTGACGGTAACATCTTCGGCCACCGTGATCCCCGCAAAATTAGGAATCTCAACTTTAAACTCACTCAGTTTTACCGGGAATTCTGCTTCAACAACAAAACTTTTCTCTATTTCCATAATTTCAGAGCTCCCCGCTATAGCGTGAGTTACGCCATGAAAAGTTAACTCCCCCTTAAAAGCAACCTTACCCTTTACCGGACTCGAATCGGGAAGCGCCAAATCAGAAAAGCTAAGTACTGCTTGTGGAAACTTTGCAACTTCCAAATACTTTTCCTTCATGTGCTCCGTCCGCGAATCAATCCCAGTGTCCAACAAAGCGAGTTCAAATCTCAACAAACCCTGTGCCACGGGCTTCCCACTTGCGCG
Source organism: Bdellovibrionota bacterium FG-2 (assembly GCA_051382305.1). Classification (GTDB taxonomy): domain Bacteria; phylum Bdellovibrionota; class UBA1018; order UBA1018; family UBA1018; genus CAIRTR01. Next base: position 3,671 of record JBBCAV010000369.1, on the reverse strand, counting down.
ACTGACTTTGACCACTCCCTCAGGCCCCGCGCCTTTTCCTCGAATGCGAAGTGCGCTAGGGCGGCCAATCGCGAGAAACTCAACGCTGCCGCTTGCCTTCTGGATGATCACTTCAAGCGGAGCGGCAGCGGGGGCGGCTAAAATACTTGAGGAAAACCCCATAGCGAGAACCGCGAAAATAGAATTAATCATTTAAAGCTCCATTCTTAATCCAAAGGTAGATAGCCAAAATTTCATCATCACTTAGCATGGGCGAAAGCGGAGGCATTGCTCCACTGCTGACCTCTTTATAAAACTCACTTTTTTCAGGATTGCCGACCCGCACACTATCCGCAAGCGCCTCGTGAGTTGAAAGACTATCCTCACCGCCACTCCCGCCATGACACTGAGAGCATTTCGGCAAAATAATATTTTGTTGAATCCAAGAATAAGTGGGTTGCGCAGCGCCCCCCGGACTCAGCTCAGTATTTCTAGGCCGATAGCCACATCCCAGTCCGGGTACCACCAGCGCGAAAACCCCTGACAATAAAAAAAGATCTTTTAGATTTAGCATCGCCGACACTCTATCTTTAGTATCTAAAAAAATGCAAGAATCAACGGGATTGCCGCCGCAGCACGTTCTATTATATGTTGATTCTTGATGATAGCTTTAACCCAATCTGGATTTCAACGAACGCTCCTGATTCTTTTTATGTTGTCGCAATCTGCCTGCAGCCTACTACTAGGAAACATCAAACCCATTGAAGAAAAATCCAAAAACTACGAAATCCAGGATCTCGCTCACGAAAATTCTGACTGGGTGCAAATTCAGAGTGACAACACGGCAGAGGCGAACACTATCGGAATTTCTGATGCCGCATATCAGTCCAAGACCGACGCTTCGATCATATCAGTGAATTCTTCGTGTCGGGAGCAGCATTCCAGCAATACCATGGGTGACTTAAAAAGTTTTTCTAATCCGCTATTTTTCGGCGTTTCCCATATAACGCTTCGGGACGAAGAAGAGATCACGATCCTCAAGGGCCCTGCGCTCCAAACAACTATTCGCGGAAAACTTGGCGGTAAAGAAATGATGCTAAGAGCTGTCGTGTTGCAGCGACGCGCCTGCATCTATGACCTAATGCTCATCGCGCGCCCCGAATATTTTGCCAAGGGCGAAGCAGCATTTGCTCATTTCGTTGCTTCGCTCAAAATCAAGGAGTAAGCTCGCGCCACCATGGTCGCAGAACCTCTCATAAGTACTCCTCTCTCTTTTTTGCGCAGAATAGGAAAAAGCGCACTGTCGATGATTAGATTTGCCGGAGGTTTTGGCGTCCTTTGTTTCCAGGTTGCAATCGAGCTGTTTCGGCCACCCTTCTATATCCCACTGACGCTCCAGCAGATTTACGCAATTGGTGTTGAATCCTTTATGCTCGTTCTAGTCACCGGGCTTGCCACGGGATCCGTGATGGCTTTGCAGTTTGGATATGGGCTTTCGAAATTCGGTGGCAAACTCTATGTCCCCAGTATTGTAGGCCTCACCATAATTCGAGAAATGGGACCCGTCTTTACAAGTCTCTTGGTTGCTGGACGCATCGGCTCGGGGATTGCTTCTGAAGTTGCATCTATGAAAGTGTCCCAGCAAATTGATGCGATTCGGGCATTGGGCACCAGTCCTATCAAACGAATTGTAATCCCGAGGCTACTGGCAAGCCTCATCGCGTTGCCCATTCTCACGCTCTTTGCTGACTACATAGGACTGTTTGGCGCGATGCTCGTCTGCACGACCGAACTAGGAATCAACGTCGAATACTTTTTCGCAAAATCGACCGAGACTTTACGGATGTATGACTTCTTAACAGGAATGGCAAAGACTGTCGTTTTTGCCTTTTTTATTTCAATCACCGCCTGTTGGAAGGGGCTCAATACTGAAGGAGGGACGCAGGCCGTAGGATCCACCACGACGTGGGTCGTGGTGACGTCGAGCATATTTATCATGATTAGTGATTTCTTTTTAACCAAGTTCTTTATTGTTACCGTTTATCCACAATATTAGGTGCTATGGGAAAAATTGCCCTCGACGTCCGAAATTTGCACAAAGCCTTCGGTGAAAAAATCGTTCATCAAGGGGTAAGTTTTCAACTCTTCAAAGGTGAAGTCTTGGGCCTTTTGGGAGGCTCAGGAAGCGGCAAAAGTATTATCCTGCGCTCAATTATTGGGCTTGAACAGCCCGATCAAGGTGAAATCTTGTTTGAAGAGCGCGCGCTCACTCATTTGAGTGAGCGCGCGCTTTTAAAAGTGCGGACCCGAATCGGCTACGTTTTCCAAAATGGCGCGCTCTTTGATTCTCTCACCGTCGAAGAGAACCTGGCTTATCCGCTTCGCGAGCACACGAAACTTAGCGAAACAGAGATTCTAAGTAAGGTTAACGAGAACCTTGAAAAAATTGACATGAAAGGGACAAACTTATTGCTGCCAGCTGAGCTTTCGGGAGGAATGCAAAAACGTGCGGGACTTGCGCGCGCCATCATCCTGGACCCGGAGATCATTCTCTTTGATGAGCCCACGGCTGGGCTCGATCCTGTGAACACGCAACGACTTTTAGATAATATCCGCAGCTTGAAAAAGAGAGGAATCACTGGGATTTTTGTGACACACGATATTCCGTCAGCTTTCGAAATTTCCGATCGCATTGCGCTCCTTGACGGCGGAAAGATTCGCGCCATTGACACACCTGCGAACCTTCAACTTATGCAGGACCCCATCGTTCAGTCCTTCATCAAGGGCGCTGCCTGAAGCGGCGAACTCAACGGACGAACATTTGCATGTTGATAAAGAGGAATGGCAAAACAGCTGGATATTGAGATCAAAGTCGGAATTTTTGTCGCCCTTGGGCTAGGTCTGGTGATGATTGCGGTTTTGGTTTTGGGAAGCGTCCAGCAATTAGCCCAGAGTAAGCGTAGCTACATGGTTCACTTCAAATCTGTCGAAGGCCTAATCCCGGGAGCCACAGTTGTGGTCGGCGGAGTCCAAGCAGGGACCGTAGATGAAGTGAAATTTGAAAAAGGCCAACAAGAGGTGCGCGTTGAATTGTCAGTACGAGAAGATGCTGCGCAGTGGATTCGAAAAGAGTCTAAGGCCGAAATTTCAACGCAAGGAGTTCTAGGCGATAAATACGTGACCATTTCGCCTGGGGCCAGCGATCAGAGCTTACTTGCGGAACACTCAGAGATTCCTGCACTGGCCTCAACAAGCATGACACAATTCATCAGCAAGGGGGATCAGCTGATCATCTCGTTGGAGAAGGTGGCGACAAGCATGGAGAGATTGCTTAAAGACTTTGAATCGGAGAATCAGAGCAAAATCTTTTTTAGTGGGCTCAAAAAGTCCGTAGGTCACCTCGATGCAATACTTGAAAAAATTGACAATGGGACAGGAACGCTCGGCGCGTTGGTCAACGACCCAGGACTCTATGAGGACGCAAAGGCATTGATGGGCGGCGCAAACCGCAATCGGCTCGTGCGAAACCTTGTGCGGCAAACCATCAAAGAAGGCAAAGAGGGCGAAGAAGGAGAATCAAAAAAATCGGGGCGTATTGACTCAGAAAGAAGTGCTACCAAGCTGCGGGGCATTGATTTTACATAATTCTCAATCATGATGCCTCCCGGATTTGCTGATTTCCCAGATCATGT